>USQO01000005.1 GCA_900556845.1 uncultured Bacteroides sp.
GTGTTGTGCTCTACCTGCTGAGCTAGCGAATCAAACCTTTAATCTTGCAGTCATTCCCTGATTGCGAGTGCAAAGATAGTGCTTTTTTTGAAACCTGCAAAATTTTGCAGGTAAATTTTTTATTGTTTTTGAAGTAATGTTTTGTTATGCCTTGTATAACAGTAGGTTATGCTCTTTATTTTTTTTATGGATACTACGGAGTTTTCATAATCACTCCGTAGTATTGGACTGTTTATTTGATTTGGATATACTCTATCGGTTGTTCTTTTTGAGTATCAAGAGGAGTTGCTTGATACGTTATACGGCTAAAATCGATGTTTTTTAAGTCAATGCAGCGGATAGCACTGTTATGCATGCTGCGATAATATATCCGTCGGTTAGCTATATCCGTTGCAGAAGTCCATTGAGTAGCACTGGGCAGGTCCGTAGGTTGCTGTCCTTTCTGGAATTCAATTCCGATGGGAATATCGAAATTATTCAGAATCTGGAAACACTGCTGCACGGTCTTTTCCTCCGTATCCTGTTTAGGAGCCGTAGCCTGATAGAAGGCTGCACGTACAAATCGTGAAGGAGGAGTAATATCACCCGGCAGGCCGTAGAATCCACTTCCTACACCGAAAGAGGTAAGCTGAATGCTGTCCAGTTTCTGTGCCGGAGCGCTTCCGGGAAGTAAGCTTACATAATTGTTCAGATTGGTCATCTGCCATTCAAATCCCGGAGAGTTGGTCAGTACGCCCAGTTCGTTGTCGAAGAAATGAGCTTCTCCATTAGTTATTTCCAAAACAACTTGTTTGCCCGACAGGTCGGCGAAACGCCAGTGCACGGTAGACGCACGTGGGTCGATAGCTATGACGTGAACCTGCTTTACAGCTTCTTTTACATCTTCGATCGTTTTACAGCATCCCAATATATAAGGAACCAGTTGCAGGTCGGCTATCGAGCTGTTTTTCAGTTCCGGACTGTATGCTTCATACTGTCCATAGCGGGGAAAGTAGAATAGACCTGCCGAAAGTCCTTCTTCGTTGATTCCTTCAGCGATGAATTCCTTCTGTTCTACGGCCAGTCCGACATATCCGTAGCGTGAAGTGAATTTCATTCCGTCCGTACCGCCCGGAATGTACGATTGCTGTGTATAGTTACGCGGTACGATAACATACTGGCTGTTCAAGTCACTGCCGCCCCATTCGATGGTGCGTGCCAGAATAGGATTTTGATTGCTGCTTCTGAGTGTGATTCCTGTGCAAGCGTTGGTTGCAGAAGGGATGAGGCTTATTGTACTACAAGCCAGGACGAATGCGAATAATTTACTTTTCATGTTTCTGTATGTTTTTCCTATAAACAAAAGTAAGCCGTTGATAGTTCGGCACTTTCAAGGTTTGTTCACAATATATGGATTTTTTTTCAGATAAGGGGCTAATATACCTATAAATGATTAATGAAAGTTGATTTTCATTTTAAAGCAGATTTTTTATTCTGTTTCTTGAGGTTGTTTTAAACTTTGATTGAATTTACGGTCCTGCTGTTTGATGTACCGCTGATAGTACGACAGGAGCAGTGTGGTGCATGGTAAGGCGATAATCATACCCAGCATTCCCATGAGTGATCCCCATACAGAAAGTGAAAGTAGAATAATGGCAGGATTCAGTCCTGTGATTTTTCCCATAATCTTAGGGACCAGTACCGTATCCTGAATGAGCTGTACGATACAGAATACCAGTAAAGCGCAGAAGCATATCCACCAGAAATTCTCGCCGGTATCAGCAGCTTTCAGCAATGCCAACAGGATGGTTGGGATAAAGCCGATGATTTGCAGATAGGGTACCATATTAAGCAGTCCGATGAAAAGTCCCAGTCCGATAGCCATCGGAAAATCTATAATCAGAAAGCCGATGCTGAAAAGAATGCCTACCAGAAAAGCAACCAGCGCTTGTCCTCTGAAGTACTGATTCATACTGAATTTTACATCATTTACCAGTTGGAGAACAGTTCCCTGATGTTTGGCCGGAATCAGTTTTACCCATCCGTCGGCAATTTCCTCGTAGTCCAGAAGAATAAAAAAGAGGTATAGCAACATGATAAATCCGGTTACAATCCACATGATAACATTATAGGATGTAGAGATGATAGACCACATTTGCGACATGATTTCCTTGATTGTTCCGCTCATATTGCTACTGCTCAAGTTGTTATATATCCACTTCATGTCAATGTGCTCCTGAATGAAATGCGCTACAGTTCCTGGAATTTGTGCTTTCCGGCTTCCTTCTATGAAAAAGTCAGCCAGCAAATCCTTTAGTTTAGCAAACTCTTCAACCATAGGGGGAACTAAGAAGAGACTGGCTGCCGTGATGACGACAAGGACTCCCAGCAAAACAAGGATGATGGACAAGGCTCTGTTTTTTATTCGCAGTTTGTTTTGCGTAAATATTACAGCCGGATACATCAGGTAGGCGATGAGCCAAGCAATGAAAAAAGGCAGCAGGACACTGCTCAACCGGTTCAGCATATAGAGTACACCAATGATGATGGCTCCTGTAAGTATACCTCGGATGAAACTATCGAAGGTAATTTTCTTTTCGGTAAACATAATATTATTTTTTTATTAGGGATGTTCTTCTTTCATCGATTTCTGGTAGCATCTTCTGCAAAGAGGCTCGTACTCGGTCTTTTCTCCCAGCAACACTCTTTTGTCGTTTGCTATGGTACGGTGGGAAATATAAGCCAGATCTCCACAACGGACACAGATGGCGTGTACTTTGGTAACTTCATCGGCTATGGCGCACAGTGCCGGTATCGGGCCAAAAGGTATTCCTTTGTAGTCCATATCCAGTCCGGCAATAATTACCCTGACTCCGTTATTGGCCAGCTCGTTGCATACATTAACCAGCCCTTCATCGAAAAATTGTGCTTCGTCAATTCCCACTACATCAATCTCTGATGTAAACAGTAGGATAGAGCCGGAAGAGTCTACGGGGGTAGACTGAATGGAATTGCTGTCGTGCGAAACAACTTTTTCTTCAGAATAACGGGTATCGATGGATGGTTTGAATATTTCTACGCGCTGTTTGGCAAAGCTGGCACGTTTTAGTCTGCGAATCAGCTCTTCCGTCTTACCGGAAAACATTGAGCCACAAATAACTTCAATCCGTCCGCGTCGGTTGGTCTCGTGTATGTGGTCTTCAGAAAAAACTACCATAAAACTATGAAGATTTTAAATAGGGTTATTGTAAATACATGTCGGTCACAAAAATACAATTTATGCACTAAAAAAGTTTCCAAATCTTCTTTTTTCTATAAAAACGCAGGAAATTGCTTGTTGTTTGGTGTGCCACTGTTAAATATTGTATCCATTTATAGGCTTAAAACAGATTATTTTTAACTTTGCCTTATTCAATACTATCAATAAAATATGGGAAAGCTATATGTAGTACCTACTCCGGTAGGTAATTTGGACGACATGACATTTCGCGCCATAAAGGTTTTAAAAGAGGCTGATTTAATTTTGGCCGAAGATACACGTACCTCGGGTATCTTGTTGAAGCATTTTGAGATTAAGAATGCCATGCAGTCGCATCATAAGTTTAATGAGCACCGTACGGTAGAGGCCCTTGCGCAGCGGATACAGGCTGGCGAAACTGTAGCTTTGATTTCGGACGCTGGAACGCCGGCCATTTCAGACCCGGGTTTCCTGCTGGTTCGTGAATGTGTACGGAATGGGGTAGAAGTAGAGTGTTTGCCCGGTGCAACGGCTTTTGTTCCGGCCTTGGTGATGTCTGGTTTGCCCAATGACCGGTTTTGTTTTGAAGGCTTTTTGCCTCAGAAAAAAGGTCGTGTTACGCGACTGACAGCATTGCAGGAAGAAACACGTACCATGATTTTCTATGAATCTCCCTATCGTGTAGTTAAGACACTGACACAGTTTACCGAATTTTTTGGAGCAGAGCGTCAGGTAGCTGTCTGCCGTGAAATTTCGAAGGTGCATGAAGAATGTGTACGCGGTACGCTGCAGGAGGTCATTGCTCATTTCACGGCAAATGAGCCTAGAGGTGAGTTTGTGATAGTATTGGCTGGAAAAGATAATTAAAACTAATAAATATTTGAGGCTTATGAAAAAAGTTGTTTTATTTTCGTTATGTGTAGCTGCATTGGCTTCATGTGACAACGGAGCTCAAAACAAGAGTGCTTTACAGGCGCAGAATGATTCTTTGATGATTGAATTGTCTACCCGCAATGCCGAACTGGATGAAATTATGGGTGCTTTCAATGAAATTCAAGAAGGGTTCCGCGAAATCAACGAGGCTGAAAATCGTGTGAACCTCAATGGTGGCATTGAGAATCAGTCGGCTGCCGGCAAGGTGAAAGATGATATTCGTTTTATTAGTGAAAAACTGAAATCGAACCGTGAGCAGCTTGCGGCTTTGGAAAAACAGTTGAAAAATAGTAAATACCAGTCTGCTCAGTTTAAAAAAGCTTTGCAAAACTTGAATAAGGAACTGGTAGAGAAACAGCGGCAGATTGAGACACTGCAGGCCGAGCTGGCTTCGAAGAATATCCGGATTGCCGAACTTGATGAGGCAGTTGTAGGTTTGAATAAAAACGTAGAAGACCTTACTGCCGAGAACGAAGCAAAGGCTAAGACGGTTGCAAGCCAGGATAAAGCGCTGAATACAGCTTGGTATGTATTCGGTACCAAGTCTGAATTGAAAGACCAGAAGATTCTGCAGAAAGGGGATGTCTTGAAAAACGGTGACTTCAACAAGGATTACTTTACTAAGATTGACATCCGTACGGATAAAGAGATTAAACTTTATTCTAAGCGTGCAGAATTGCTGACTACTCACCCTGAAGGTTCATATGAACTGGTTAAGGATGATAAAAACCAGTTGGTTCTGAAAATCAAGAATCCAAATGCTTTCTGGAGTGTGTCACGCTATTTGGTTATCCAAGTTAGATAAGTTTAAACTGTAAATATAGAAAAGCCGTTTTAATCTGTGCAGGAGCAGGTTAAAACGGCTTTTTTTGTTGTGTTTTAATGCTGCCGATAGCTCATTTGCGCTATCCGGTGAATTGTGTTTTATCCCTTTGGGTGTACTATATTTCATTTAAGGGTAGTTTTTAAGTGTGTCATTTATTTGATAAACCTGTATCAAAACTGTGGTGAATGTTTAGCTCTTATATGGTGTAAGTTTGTCACTATAATGATAAGGTGGAGATGTATGGATGAATAGTATATCTCATAATAAACTAAAAATCCCTATCAAGTGCTAAACCTGATAGGGATTTAATATTTTAATCAGTATAATAAGCTACTGATTTATTTACTATTATTACATTGCAGGAACCGGAGGAGTAGCTACCTCATTAATCTGATCTAATGTAATACCTTTGTTTGCAGAAGTTTCACACTCAGGTATGCAATAAATCATGATTGGAGATTCTGGTGCAATATCATTATAAGTAACGTTTGCAGAGAAGTTTGAGTTAAGACGAACGATTGGTTTCTTCAGACGCAAGATATCGAACAAAGAGAATCCTTCTCCCCAAAGTTCAACACGACGCTGGAACCATACTTCATCAATAAAGTCTTCAAGTGAACTTGCGGTACATGTGTACTGGCTATTACGGTAGTTCTTTACAAAATCTTCCAAAACAGTTTTACCAGCAGCAACGCTTTGGCTACGAGCTAAAGCTTCAGCTTTGATTAAAATCATTTCTTCTGCACGCATCAAAGGCCAGTCCTGAGAGTTTTCTGTATTGAACAGAACATCAGCTTGTGGACCAAATTTAACATTGGTATATGGTGCGAATACAGCCATTTTACCAACTTGTGCACCTGTTGCAGCACCATATGCATTGTTCAATGCTTCAGACTGCAAGTTTTCGTCAACCCACCAAGTTTTGCGAACATCAGATGCGGGGATTTTATCCCAAAGGTTTTTGTTGATACGTTTGTGAACATCACTTACACCCACGCCTGTAGTATAACCGTTACCAGTCAAAGAACACAAATGTGAAGGCCAGTTAATAATACCAGTAGTTACAACATCGTTGTTACTTGTAATAATAGCTCCCCAAATCCAAGAATGAGTATCATTGTTGAATGAAGGAACAGAAACTTCAGTTCTAGTATATGGAGTAGCACCAGACAATGTTAATGATTTATCAGCATCACTTGCTGCTTCAGCATATTTACCAAGCAACATATTAGCACGTGCACGTAAACCATAAGCTACAGCAACATCAATACTTGCTTTATCTGCACCATCGTTTGAACCTGCAATTTCGAACAATTCGATTGCGTAGTTCAAATCTTTCATTATCAAATCATAAACTTCCTGAACAGAAACACGTGGATTATTTGTAGCCTGATCTACAGTTGTGTTTTCATCCATAATAGGAAGACCCATTGCATTTTCATGTCCAAGGTAAGTAAACTGATAAGTCTGAATCAACTGCAAATAGTCGAATGCTCTACCTGCTAATGCTTGGCCAATATATTCAGCAACATTTCCAACTCGTTCTTCTTCTGTATAATCTGCATACATTTTAGTCAAAATGCTATTGGCAGTCTTAATGTGTTGGTAGTGCAACTTCCAAACCAATTCATTTTGTTTTGAAGTCGGGATACGGTCAGTAAAAGTCAACTGAGATGCAAACCAGTTATAACCAACATCTTCAGAGACCATATCCTGACCAGCCATATCATACATTAAACAGATTGATGGAAAACCATAATCATAGTGATAAGTACTAACATCTGTAGATACTGTTCCGAATTGAATCAAGTTGTTTTTCAAAGCATTCAAGTCACCGGCAATTTTTCCCGGATCATCTGCAATGACTTCATTCTTTTGGTCTTCGGTGATAACTCCTGCTTCTGGAAATTTATCCAGATCGCAGGCAGTCATAAGAGCAGCCGAAGCTAATAGTGTTATATATTTGTTTGCTTTCATATATGTATTTACTTTTTATGTTAGAATGACATTGACACACCTCCTGAGATAGAACGGATAGGTGAGTAATTTGAGTTTGCTGATGTAGTATAGCTCTGTCTTGGATCTAAGCCTTTACGTGCAGAGAATACAGCAACATTGTCTACATTCAGGTAAAGTCTGAAGTTTGATGCTCCAAATTTATTTGATAAGTTCTTTGGCAAAGTATATCCGAATGTAATATTGTTGATGCTCAAATAATCAGAGCTTGTCAAGAATCTGTCAGACAGATAGTTAGTGTATCTGTCATTGTAATTCAGACGAGGAATGTCAGTATTCTTATTTTCTGGAGTCCAAGCATTCAAAATATCCATGTGCCAGTTCTGACCAGCATCAGCACTTGTACCACCGTGCATCAAAGAAGCATAAGTATTATCATATACTTTACCACCTAATTGGTATGCAAATGATATAGCCAAATCGAATCCATATGCATTAAGGCTTGTTCCGAAACCACCGTATACTTTAGGCAAAATATCTCCTGTTGCATAACGTGTTGCATTAGCTGCATTTACAGTAGTTGTTGTACCTGTAATATTGCCGTTTTCGTCTTTTTCATCCATATAATACAATGCTTCACCAGTTTCCTGATCTACACCAGCATATTTACGTAAGTACATTTGGTATGATGATTCACCTTCACGATAAATATAGTTACCAGAAATCATTTCGCCCTTCAAATCTGGATGCAGTTTAAGAATCTTATTCTTGAATGCAGTCAAGTTGAAGTTTACATTCCAACTGATATGTTTTGTATCAATAATATTACCGAATACGTCCATTTCAAAACCACGGTTCATCATTGAACCTACGTTCATTGGGAAAGTAGAATAACCTAATGAAGTAGGAACCGGACGGTTGTACAACATGTCAGTTGTTTTACGCTGGAAGTATTCTACGGTACCTGTCAAACGACCTTTGAAGAATTCAAAGTCAAAACCTGTATTGAAACTGTGAGAAGTTTCCCAAGTAATATCTTTGTTTCCTTTATATGACATTGACAGTGCAAAGTCACCATTAGAGTCTGCAATTGAATAATGGTCTGTATAGTAGTTATAGTTATCATAAACACCTAAGTTAAGGTTATCATTACCTTGAACACCATAACTCAGTTTGAACTTCAACATATCAATCCAATCTTGATCTTCTAAGAAGGCTTCTTTGTTCATCAACCAGCCACCTCCAATAGACCAGAAGTTACCCCAACGGTTGTCTGGGTGGAAGCGTGAAGAAGCATCACGACGATAAGATGCAGAAGCAAAATACTTGTTAGCATAGTTGTACTGCAAACGTGCTAAGATACCTTCTGTAGCATAGTTTTGACTATAAGAATTTACCTGCGGATTCTTAATAGCATTATCAATTTCTGTAATATTTGGATTATACAAGTTTTCCTTACTTCCTTGTAAATAGCTGTATTTATAGTTATATGATTCAAAACCAGCCAAAACATCCAAGTTGTGTTCACCAAATGAATTGTTGTAAGTCAACAAATACTGTTGGTTAATGCTGAATGAACGAGTTGTACCTACATAGATGATACCACCTGTACTAGAGTACTGTCCATAGTATGAGTTATACAAGTTTGTATAACGGGTATTATCTACGTCTACACCCCAGTTAGCAGTTGCTTTCAGTCCTTTTACAATATCAATATTTACAAAAGCACGACCACTCAATACGTCATAGTTGTATTCACGTTTGTCAAGTGCAATCATAGAAGCAGGGTTAGAGTTACCCATAAATGGACGTCCTAAACCTGGATATTCACCAGCACCAAAATCGTATACAGTAAATCCATGGCTATCTGTCATGATATTACCGTTAGCATCACGAACATACAGCGGATAAATTGGAGCAATCATGTTCGAAATATAGAACATGTTACCAGAAGAAGAACCCTCCTGTTCACGCGGAGTTTTGTTAATAGCGTTGCTATAAGAAAGGTTAGTTCCTACCTTGATACGGTCATTTACTTGATAATCTGCATTGGTACGCAGTGTAAAACGCTGGAAACCAGAATTAGGAATGATACCACTATCATCCAAATAACCTGCTGATACGTAGTAAGTTGATTTCTGTGTTGCTCCAGTTACACGTACGTTATATTCCTGACGAAGGTTACCGTTATCAAACAACTCATCGTACCAGTTGTCTGGTCTCAAATAATAATCATTTTGATATACAGCTCCTAATGTTGCATTAGGATTAATCTTTCCGTCAGCAGTAAACAAGTTTTCTCCTTCAGGAATAGTATAAATAGGATATTTCAAGAATTTCTGAACATTTGCACCTACAGCAGCAGGATCTCCATTACCACCCATAGCTGCATTAACCGACTTATAAAAAGTTTCATAATACATGTTAGGGTCAGTCATTACATCATAGTTAGGGATAGCACGGCGGTTAGTACCCCATTTAGCATCAATATCCACTTTTGCTTTTGAACCAGCAACACCTTTCTTTGTTGTAATCAAGATTACACCGTTTGCACCACGTGCACCATACAAAGCATTAGAGGCTGCATCCTTCAAAACAGTCATTGTCTCAATATCTTGTGGGTTGATTGTTTCAATTCCTCCGTCGAAAGGAACACCATCAACAACATAAAGAGGTTCGTTACTAGCAGACATAGATCCAATACCACGAATACGTACAGTAGCTTTTTTACCCGGCTCACCGTTGCTGCTTGTAACTTGTACACCGGCAACTTGACCAGACAATGCATTTGTAACGTTTGAAGTTTGACGAGCTACAATTTTATCAGTTTTGATAGTAGAAGCAGAACCTGTAAATTGAGATTTTTTAGCTGTACCGAAAGCTACAACCATTACTTCATCCAAAACTTCAGTATCAGAATGCAACACTACGTTTACTTCTGATTTAATGTTCAATTCCTGGCTCTTCATTCCGATGAATGAAACAACCAAAGTCTTGGCAGAACTTGGCACGTTTGTCAATGTAAACTTACCATCCATGTCAGTTACAGTACCTACAGTAGTACCTTTTACTAAAACGGATGCGCCCACTACAGGTAAACCGTCTTCTTCAGAAGTAACAACACCGGTTACTTTTGAAACCTGAGCAGTTACCAGACCAATACCTATAAATAGGAAGGTCATCAACAGCATCAATTTTCTTTTCATAAAATTCTCTCTTAAAGTTTAAATTTAGATTTAATAAAAATTCATTTACTCTAACGGTTTGCAAAAATACTAATAAATTTAAAACAACCTATACATTTGTGATAGTTTTCTTCAAATTCGATAAAAAAAACTGCTTTTTAACACTTCTATCTCAAAAAATACGAATATATAAATCATAAATATCACATGAGCCTTCAAAAACGCTATTATTGTCAAAGCTTGAATCAGCAATACTTTTTAATCATTTATTCTATTTTTATTCTTTACAGTATGAAAAAAATTTCATTTAGACTTATTTTTAATCGTAAGAGAAAGCTTAACAGTGAAGGAAAGGCTTTGATTCAGATAGAAGCTTATTTGAACGGCAGAAAAATATATTTTTCATCGCATATTTATATAAAACCAGAAAACTGGAGCAATCAAAAAAGAGAAGTAGTTAATCACCCTCATCATGCTGAACTTAATCGTTTGCTTTATGAATATATACTCCAATTGGAATGGAAAGAGCTTGAATTATGGAAAATGGGTATTCCTATTGACCTGGGAACCTTTAAGTATCATGTTAAGGGAGGGAAAGAGTATAAATCTATTTCTTTTTTTGACCTAAGTAGAAATTGGGTAGAAAATTCAGATAAAAAAGAAAGCACAAAAAGAAATCTGAATACTACACTAAATTTATTAGAGCAGTTCTTTCCAAAATTAAAGTTTACCGACTTGACTTATACCATGCTAACAAACTTCGAGCAATATTTAAGAAGTAAAAACTATGCAGTCAATACTATTGCTAAACACATGAAACATCTTAAATCAATTATAAATGAAAGTATCAAACGAGGTTATATGACCAGCTCTCCATTTAAGAATTACAAGATAAGAACCAATATCAGCAGGCATACTTTTTTATTACCACAGGAGATTCAAAAACTTGAAGAACTTCAATTAAAGCTACAACAGTCCTGCAAAAGCCGTGTTTTAGATGCTTTTTTGTTTTGCTGTTATACAGGCTTGCGTTATTCGGATTTCATTCAGATACGCTCTTCCAATATTATCGTTATAGACAAGCAAAAGTGGTTGGTCTTTCGTACTCAAAAGACAGATATAGAGGTACGGCTCCCATTGGCCTTGCTCTTTCAAGGAAAAGCTTTAGCTCTTTTACAGAAATACAAAGACTTGAATCAACTGTTTGACCTGCCTCCAAATCCAGCAGTGAACAAGATACTTATACAAATAGGTAACCTGGCTGGTATCAAAAAACATTTTTCCTTTCATACGGCACGTCATACAAATGCTACCTTATTAATATATAATGGTGTAAATATAACAACTGTTCAAAAGTTGCTGGGACATAAAAGCATCAAGACAACTCAGATATATAGTGATGTATTTCCCGAAAGCATTGTTCGGGATTTAAGCAAAGCAATGCTTTAATGTGTTTTAATCTTTGATTAAATTAACATTTATACCCAAGTGTATACTTTTTATATACACTTGGGTGAATAGTTGTATATTTATATTTCTTCTACAATCCATTTTTGAATATTCCTAGTTTTGCTGCTAAAATTCACACCAATTTTAAAAATCCTTCTTCCGTCCGCCTGAAAAGGAATTGCATAATGTTTTTCATTTATCTGCGCCAAAGCTTCCTCTGCTGTACCTTTCAGTTTAAATTCCATCAAATAAATAAACTTACCTGTTTTTACCAGTAAATCAATTCGTCCTTCAGAAGTATGGTATTCAGCTTCTGTATAGAACCCCAAGAGTTTAAACAAAATAAATAATACGTTTTGGTAATGTAACTCTAAATCACGTATCATCTCATAAGGAGTATCTGCAAAAAAGCTTTGCAAACGTAAAAAAAATGCTTCTATTTTTCCTTTTTCTATTTCATCAATAAAACTCATGATCTGAAATGCTGATTCGGCAGGCTGGACATGAGCATAATATGGCAATAAATAACTGATGAAACCTTCTTCAACTTCTTTGTTAGGAAATCCCAACGTGTAAACATTGAAACGAGAATTATAATCTTTAATTGTAAGATAACCGCTTTGATATAACACTGGAATAGGACTGTTTGCTAATGTGTCTATCCCATTCAGTAAATCATTTGTAACGACTTCATTGGAAAGGCGGGTCAGATTATATTTGTTTTGTTTAAGCAACTGTGCCAAATAGCTGGGAGTTCCTGTTTCAAACCAATAATTCCCAAACTTCATTCTGGCAAAAGTATTCAAAAGGCTGAACGGATTATATAACCCATTTGAATCTTCTGTAAAATGATAGCCGTCATAGCGCTCTTTTAAAGATGTACATACCTGCTCATAACTCATATTAGTATTAGCAGCCAAATCATACAAATCCTCTTCCAGCCAGGTATGAATTTCATTCTCCGTTATTCCGCAAAGTTCCGCATATCGTTTGTCAAAAGATATATCCATCAGATTATTTAAGTCGCTGAATATACTTACTTTGCTAAATTTAGTAACCCCTGTCAGTAAAGCAAACTGAATATATTGATCCTTACTTTTCAGTGCTCCATAAAAAGCTTTCAATGTATCACGGTAGGTATTCTGCAAATTATCGTTTCCTATTGCTTGAAGCATGGGCTTGTCATATTCATCTACCAGAATAACAACGCCCTTTCCGGCCTTTTCTGCCGCTCTTTGGATTATTCCCTGAAATCGTAAAGAAAGAGAAACCTCACTGGGTTCTGTTCCATATTTTTTTTCCCATTTTGCAAGTATATCATTCAATATATCATAAAGACTTTCTGCTGAATCATACTTTTGTGCACTCAGATCAAAATGTAAAATGGGATAAGAAATCCAGTTCTTTTCTGTCCCGTCTATAAATAATCCTTGAAATAACTCTTTTTGTCCTGAATAATAAGCTTCAATCGTAGAAATCAATAAACTTTTCCCAAATCGCCTAGGACGGCTCAAAAAGTAATATTTACCAGTTGAAATCAAACGATAAATAAGTTCTGTCTTATCTATATATAGATACCCTTCTTTACGAAGGCTTTCAAAACTTTGTATACCAACAGGATATTTTCTCATCTTGCAAAAGTGTTTATTCACAAAGTTAGTTTTTATCTTATAAAAAATCAATATAAAGAAATATAAGTTTGACGGATCAATGAATTTTTAGTGCAATGATAATTTGCAGTAGAAATTTGGTAGAAAATTCATGTCCAAAATTAATCTTCAAGTTATATGCATCATTTTTTTGAATAGATAGAACTCATATCTATTCAATTATTTATGCAGTTATATCATCTTGTAAGTTCTGCCAAGACTTTGGTAATTTCATTCATCGGAATGAAAAGCCAGGAATTGAACATTAAATCTGAAATGAAAGTTGTGTTGCATTCTGATGCTGAAGTTTTGGATGATGTGGTGGTTGTTGCTTATGGTACAGCAAAGAAATCTTCTTTCACAGGATCTGCTGCTGCAGTGAGCGGTGAGAAGATTGCTAAGATGCAGGTTTCTTCTGTATCGAAAGCTCTTGAAGGTGCAGCTGCCGGTGTTCAGGTTATCAGTACTAGTGGTCAGCCGGGTGAAAACTCTAAAATACGTATCCGTGGTATCGGTTCATTCAGTGCTTCTTCAGCTCCTTTGTATGTGGTAGACGGTATGCCATACGAAGAAGATGCAGTGAATGCTATTAACCCTGCTGATATCGAAAGCATGTCTATCTTGAAAGATGCTGCTTCTGCAGCTTTGTATGGTTCACGTGCTGCAAATGGTGTGGTAATGATTACTACTAAAAAAGGTTCTTCTGAGAAATCAAGCGTAACTCTGGATGCTCGTTGGGGTGTTAATACACGTGCTATCCCAGAATATGATATCATGAAAGATCAGAGAGCATATGTAGGAACTGCATGGAGTGTACTGAAAAATCAGACAGGTGATGGCCAGCAGGCTTCTAAAGATTTGATTAATAGCATTGGTTATAACCCATTTATTGGTGTTCCTAATGATCAGATGGTTTCTGCTGACGGTGTCGTTTCATCTGCACAGTTACGCCACAATGATGATTGGGCTGATGCTGCATTGCACAATGGTATGCGTCAGGAATATAACATCAGCTTGCAGGGCGGTAGCAAAAAAACTACTCACTTCTTGTCTTTGGGTTACCTGAATGATGAAGGTATCTTGCGTAATACTGACTTTGAACGTATTTCTACTCGTGCTAATATTACTCATAACGTTAATAAGTATATTGATTTGAGTGGTAATTTGGCTTATTCTAGAAGCGAAAAGAATGCAGGACAGGCTCAGGGAGCAAGCTTGAGTAATTACTCGAATGCATTTATGTTTACTCAGCAGATTGCACCTATTTATCCGGTTTATGCTTACGATGAAAATGGCGTAAAACAGTATGATGAGGACGGAAATGTAATCTATGACTTTGGTGATGGTACTTACAGTACACGTATGGGTGGTTTCAGTAACCAGAACGTTGCTGCAAACTCAAATTTGGATGTACACCGTACTTTGAACGATAACTTTAACGGTCGTGCTACTGTTAACTTGAATCTTTTTGAAGGCTTTAAATTGACTGCTAACATGGGTTATGACTTGATTAATCAGGTTCGTACAGACCATATGAACCAGTTGTATGGTGATGCTGCTAATGTAAACGGACGTACTTATAAATATAATATCCGTTCACAGGCTTTCACTGCTAACCAGATTGCAAGCTATGCTAAATCATTTGGCAAACACTCTTTTGATGTAATGGCCGGACATGAGTCTTACTCTTACATCTATAGCTATCAGTATACTCATAAGTATAACTTCTATACTATTGGTAATCCTGAATTTAACAATGCTATCACAATGAGTGATATGAGTTCTTATACGAATGAGCACAGTATGGAAAGCTACTTCGGTAGAGCTAACTATAACTATGCAGACAAATACTATCTGTCAGCTAGTATCCGTACAGACTCTTCTTCAAAATTCCATCCGGATAACAGAAGAGGTACTTTCTGGTCAGTAGGTGGTTCTTGGCGTCTGACTCAGGAAGAGTGGTTGAAAGATGTAGAATGGTTGAGCGACTTGAAGCTGAAAGCTAGTTACGGTACTCAGGGTAACGATGGTATCCTTGATATTAATGGTTATTTGGTTTACCAGCCTTACTTACAGCAGTATGCTATCTCTAACAATAACGGTCAGTTCTCAGTTGTTGAAACATACCGCGGTAACAAAGACCTTACTTGGGAAAAGAGTAAGAACCTGAACGTAGGTGTTGAAGCTGGTTTCTTCCACAATCGTTTGAAATTCGAAATGGAATACTTCTTGAAGAATACTTCAGACATGTTGTATAATATGCCTTATCCTATTTCTTCAGGTATCTCATATATCCCAATGAACTTGCTGGATATGAAGAACCAGGGTGTTGAATTTACTATCTCTGGTACTCCGGTACAGACTGCAGACTTCGTATGGAATGTATCATTTAACGGAACTCACTATAAGAATAAAATCGTTAGTTTGCCGGAAGAAAAGAGAAAAGAAGGTATTATTCACGGTACTTCATCATTGTTCCGTCTGACTGAAGGTGGTTCTATCTATGATGTCTATACTTATGAATATGCTGGTGTAAATCCTGAAAACGGTGCTGCTCAGTGGTACAAAAACGAATTGGATGAGAATGGTAATATCATTGGCCGTACAGTGACTGAGGATTATACTCAGGCTGACAAATATGACTTGGGTACTACATTGCCAGATTTCCAGGGTGGCTTCTCTATGGATTTCACTTATAAGAATTTCGACTTGTCTGTAGCAACTAACTTCCAGATAGGTGGTCAGTTGTATGATAGCATGTACGCTAACTTTATGCACACTGGTAGTAATATGGGTTCGAACTGGCATAATGATATCTTGAATGCTTGGACACCTGAAAATACAAATACTGATGTACCTATTATGGATGGTGCCCAGAACTCAAATGCGCAGTCTTCTCGTTTCTTGATTGACGCTTCATATTTCAACATCCGTTCTATTTCTTTGGGCTATACTTTCCCGAAAAACTGGATGAAAGCTATTCAGGCAAACTCTGCAAGAATTTATGTTTCTGCTGATAACGTAGCTATGTTCTCAAAACGCAAAGGTCTTGACCCACGTCAGTATGAATATGGTTATTCTGCAGCAAACTATTCTGCAATCCGTGCGATTTCGTTTGGTGTTAACTTAAACTTTTAATTAAAGACAATTATGAAATATACTAAATATATTGGAATTTTAGCAGCGGCTTTCATGATGAGTTCTTGTGGAGAGGATTTCCTTGATAAAGAACCTACAGAAAACGCTTCTGCAGAGCAGATTCAAGAGGCTATTGAGCACGATCCGACTGCAATCCAGGCATATATCACAGGTTATTACAAAAACTTGTTTGCTCCCGAAGCACAGCAGAGCCATGATGACTTTGGTTTGAAGGCTTTCGAATTGGCTACAGATTTGATGGGTGATGACATGGCTTATAAAACTCAGCACTTCTTTGTTTATGACTATCTGCTGGATAACCGTGGCTCTTCTTATCGTAGACCGACTACTTGCTGGCAGGAATTTTATGCTGTAATCAGTGGTGCCAATGAGGTTATTAAAAACTTGGCTTCTATGGCTGAAGATGGCGATGAAACTGTAGAAAAAATGCTGGGTCAGAGCTATGCTGTTCGTGCATATTGCTATTTTTGGTTAATTAACTTGTATCAGCAACCATACGAATGGAATAAGGATAAACCGGGTATTCCTGTTTATACAGAAACAGAAACTCGCTTGGAACGTGTTCCTGTAGGTGAAGTTTATCAGCAGATTCTTTCTGATATCGACAAAGGTTATAACTTCCTGAAAGGTAAAGGTATTTCAAGCAAGTCTGAAATTAATGAATATGCTGCTGCTGCAATGTATGCTAACATCTTGTCATTCGTAAACGATTATCCTGATCAGTGGAACAAAGTTGCAGAATATGCAACAATCGCTACTCAGGGTGGTACTTTGATGACTGGCGATGCATTGCTTTCAGGATTCAATGATTTGAGCTTGAGTGAAGTCCTTTGGGGAGCTGATATCAACTCTGAAACGAATACTTTCTATGCTTCATTCATGAGTAACATTGACCCATATGGTCCGGGTTATGCTGGTGCACTGGGTAACTACAAAATGATTGCCAGCGATTTGTATGATAAGATTGCAAACAATGATATCCGTAAAAAATGGTTTGGTGTAGAAGTAGGTGAGAAAGATCCTCATTACTCATTGAAACAGTATATTCAGTGTAAGTTTGTAGACGTTGGTTCGAAGGGTACAGGTGATACTTTCTGCTCGGATTATATTTACTTCCGTACAGGTGAAATGTACTTCGTAGCTGCAGAAGCTTTGTATCGTGCAGGTAAACCGGGCGAAGCCAAGACGATGTTGGAAACTGTGATGAAAACTCGTATTCCTGACTACACTTGTAACCTGACTGGCGATGACTTGCTGAATGAAATCATGCTTCAGAAACGTATTGAAATGTGGGGTGAAGGACGTCGTTTGTTTGATATGAAACGTCGTGGTGAAGCTCTTGACAGAACAAAAGCAATCAACCACAGTTCTGTTTCACCGAAGAATGTTCCGGCTGGTGATAAATTGTTTATCTATCAGATTCCTGATAAAGAAATCAACGCAAACTCATCTATCACTTCTCAGAATGATTAATTGAGAATGTTCTGATATAAAAAAGAGCACACCTGAAGATGCGGGTGTGCTCTTTTTGTTTATATTTGCGATGTTTACAATACTATATATAGCTGAATGAAAGAATTTGTGATATCTGAAGCGCAGACTGAGAGAGCTGCGTTGGTGGGTTTGATTACACAGACCCAGAATGAACGTAAAACGAATGAGTATCTGGATGAACTTGCTTTCTTGGCTGAGACAGCCGGGGCAGAGGTCGTAAAACGATTTACGCAAAAGCTGGATACGCCTAATTCCGTAACTTATGTAGGAAAAGGAAAGCTTCAGGAAATAAAGGAATATCTGCTACAGCAGGAAGAGCTGGAACAGGAAGTGGGTATGGTGATTTTTGATGATGAGCTTTCGGCCAAGCAGATTCGGAATATTGAAAATGAATTGAAAGTGAAAATTCTGGACCGTACTTCCTTGATTTTGGATATTTTTGCAATGCGGGCTCAGACTGCCAATGCCAAGACGCAGGTAGAGCTGGCTCAATATAAATATATGCTTCCACGTCTGCAGCGCTTGTGGACACACTTGGAGCGTCAGGGTGGTGGTTCCGGTGCCGGAGGTGGTAAAGGTTCTGTAGGACTTCGTGGTCCGGGTGAAACACAGTTGGAAATGGACCGTCGTATCATTTTGAACCGTATGGCTTTGCTGAAACAGCGTTTGGCTGAGATTGATACGCAGAAAACTACTCAACGTAAGAATAGAGGCCGCCTTATTCGTGTGGCACTTGTTGGATATACCAATGTGGGTAAATCAACCTTGATGAATCTTATGGCAAAGAGTGATGTATTTGCCGAAAACAAACTGTTTGCTACACTGGATACTACGGTGCGTAAGGTAATTATAGAGAATTTGCCTTTCTTGCTGTCGGATACAGTAGGGTTTATCCGTAAGTTACCTACCGACTTGGTTGATTCTTTTAAATCGACTTTGGATGAGGTTCGTGAGGCTGACTTGCTGGTGCATGTGGTTGATATCTCACACCCTGATTTTGAGGAGCAAATCCAGGTTGTAGAAAAAACAATTTCTGATTTGGGGGCTGGTGGCAAACCTACCATGATTGTTTTTAATAAAATTGATGCCTATACTTATATTGAAAAGGATGAGGATGATTTGACTCCGAAAACCAAGGAAAATATTACGTTGGACGAGTTGATGCATACTTGGATGGCAAAGATGAATGACAACTGTATTTTTATCTCTGCACGTAACAAGACTAACATAGATGAACTGAGGGATTTGCTGTATAAAAAGGTGCGCGAATTGCATGTACAGAAATATCCTTATAACGACTTCCTTTATCAGACATACGAAGAGTAGTCATAAATTTTTTGTAAAATGAAAGAGTATCGTTCGTTGACAGAAACTGAAATTGCCCAGTTAAGTCAGCAGGGCTGTACAGCTGCATGCTGGAGTGATGTGAAAGTGGCAACGGAGTTTAAACCAGACTATGTGAAGAACACCCGTTTCTCTGGAATGGTGAAACTGGGTGTTTTTGAAGGGGAATTTTTATTACCTGGAGGTCTGGTAAAGCATGCTGGTTTACACTATGTTACTTTGCATAATGTGACAGTAGGTGATAATTGTTGCATTAAGAACGTCAAAAACTATATTGCCAACTATGAGATAGGTGATTCCGTCTTTATAGAGAATGTAGATGTTATTCTGGTAGATGGAATCAGTAAGTTTGGCAATGGGGTAGAGGTTTCTGTTTTGAACGAGACTGGAGGAAGAGAAGTCATGATGCACGACAGGTTATCTGCGCATCAGGCTTATATTATGGCTTTATACAGGCATCGGCCGTTGCTGATAGAGCGGATGAAGCATATTATAGAGAATTATGCAGAGTCAGTAGCAGCAGAATATGGAACGATAGGAAACCATGTGACGATTGTGGATGCCGGCTGTATTAAGAATGTACGTGTTGGTGATTATTGCAAGATAGAAGGAGCAGGCCGTCTGCAGAATGGTAGTATAAACAGTAACCAGTATGCCCCTGTACACATCGGATATGGTGTGATTTGTGATGATTTTATTCTTTCAAGTGGTTCGAGTGTTGAGGATGGAACAATGCTGACGCGTTGTTTCGTTGGGCAGGCATGTCATTTGGGACATAACTATTCGGCTTCCGATTCGCTTTTTTTCAGTAACTGTCAGGGAGAAAATGGAGAGGCTTGTGCTATCTTTGCAGGGCCGTTTACGGTAACTCATCACAAGTCTACTTTGCTTATTGCCGGTATGTTTTCGTTTATGAATGCGGGATCGGGGTCTAATCAGAGTAATCACATGTATAAGTTGGGGCCTATTCATCAGGGCATGTTGGAACGGGGTGCCAAGACGACTTCTGATTCGTATTTGCTGTGGCCTGCGCGTATCGGAGCTTTTTCTTTGGTGATGGGAAGACATGTAGCGCATCCTGATACTACCGACTTGCCTTTTTCTTACTTGATTGAACAAAAGAATACGACCTATTTGGTGCCTGGTGTAAATTTACGCAGTGTGGGCACAATCCGTGATGCCCAAAAATGGCCTAAACGCGATAAACGTACGGATAGGGATTTGCTTGACCAGATTAATTTTAATCTGTTGAGCCCTTATACGATTCAGAAGATGCTTAAAGGGCGGCATATTTTGAAGGAACTGGCAAGAGTGTCGGGTGAAACTTCTGAAACGTATGCTTACCAAAGTGCTAAAATAAAGAATGCTTCTTTGAACAAGGGTATCGGCTTTTACGAAACAGCGATAAAGAAATTTCTGGGTAATTCCGTGATTAAAAGACTGGAAGGACTGGAATTTGTTGATGATGCTGCTATATGTGAACGGTTAAAGCCGGATACTTCTATAGGCACGGGAGAATGGGTGGATATTTCGGGACTGATTGCACCTAAAAGTGAGATAGAGCGACTGATGGATGATGTTGAAACTGGGGTATTGTCTTCTGTAGAACAGATTCACGATCGTTTTGCAGCCATGCATGCTAATTATTACACCTATGAGTGGACTTGGGCTTACGAAAAAATGCAGGAGTTTTATGGTTTGGATGCAGACCGTATAACTGCCCGAGATATTGTTGCTATTGTTAAAGGCTGGAAGGAGGCGGTTATTGGTTTGGATAAGCTTCTCTATGAGGATGCTAAAAAGGAATTTTCTTTAAGCTCGATGACAGGTTTTGGAGCTGACGGTAGCCGGAAAGAAAAAATACTGGATTTTGAACAAGTAAGAGGCGATTTTGAGAACAATCCTTTTGTAACTGCTGTAATGGAGCACATTCGTGTGAAGGAAGAATTAGGTAATGAATTGATTTCCGGATTGGAGCATTTGTTATGATAAGAAGAAAATGAATTTGCGCTGGTTGATTTTTGTTATATGCCTGATAGGGTGTAATTGTGTATCTTGGGCTTCCTTAGAGAAAGAAATTGATATTCCTACATTTGTTGCTGCGAATACTCGCCAGATTGAAGTGGAGCAGGTAAACATGATGCAGGACCGGACAGAAGTGTTGGTACGGCTTTGGGGAAATCCAGGAAGTAAGATTACTATTGATCCTCGTATGGTTCTTGTCGCAGAGGGAAAGCATTATACGCTGACGGGTATTGAAGGCCTTGCTCCGGAAGCAGATGTAGAGTTTTATCCGGAAAGTGGAGAAATAGGTTTGTATTTGTTGTTCCCGGCTCTGCCTGCTAATACTTTAACTGTTGATTTGATAGAAGGGGATGGTGGATGGAAAGTTTGGGGGATACAAGTGAAAGGTAATGAACCTTATGTATATGTTCCTTCTTTTTTGACATCCCGGCAAATGGATTTTACAGCTCCTTTACCAACAGTTGACTTGCATCCGGGAAGAACGATTATAAATGGATACTTGTTAGGATATACAGAAGATATGCAGGTGGAACTGAATCTGCATCTGCATGACTGGCTGTTTGCTAATGAATGGGGGTATCCTATTGAGGTAAATGAGGACGGTTCATTCCATGTAGAGCTGAATCTGTTATTGTCAGGAGGTGCTACTCTTCGTGTGAATCAGAGCGAACTTCCATTGTTTTTACAGCCTGGTGATGAAATGATGCTATATGTGCATTTGCCCATATTAAGTATGGCTGGCAGCAGATTGTTGGGGGAACATTACCGGGAAAGGCAGAAGGCGTGGTTTGATGCCCGCACTGCTTCTATCAATACAGAATTGGCTACGTGGGGATATCCTTTGTCTGTTTATTCAACTGCTAATTATAATAAAGAATTATGTTTGTCTGGAGAAAAGAATCAAGTAAAGTATGTCTGGAGGAAGTTCATTAAAGAAAGAAATCGTATCTTGAAAGACAATCGCTTGAGCGAGGCATGTCGGACTTATTTGCTGGTAAATCTTGAAATGGAAGCTTTCCTGGCTTTTGCTTCGGGGGCGTTTTCGGGAGGTGAGCTGAACAATCAGCTGGAACAGAAGTTGATGGATTTATCGTTTATTCATTCACCTTATATAGGATATGGATGTCAGTATTATGCTTACTTGCAAACCATTGAGAAACAATATCCGGATAAACTGAAATTACCTGACGTGTGGAGTGATTTAAAAAAAGTGCATCCTTTTTGCGAACAACTGATGAAAAACAGACCTTTGTCTGATTCCGATAAAAATGAATTGCAGCATATACATGTGCCTGAGCTGGCTCAGTATGTAGCTGAAGTCAACAAGCAAGTTGAAGCGGAAATGGGTGCTTTGGAGGCGATGGATGGCTTTGCGGTTTTGCAAACCGACACAGTTTTATCTGGGCAAGAAATGCTTCGGCAATTGGTGAAAAACTATCATGGACAAGTCGTTGTGGTGGATTTTTGGGCTACCTGGTGTGCGCCTTGCCGGAAAAGCATGCCGGCAGTTTCGGCTTTGAAGAAGCAGTTGTCTGGAGAAAAATGTGTTTTTATTTACCTTACAGGACCTGATTCTCCAGAAAAAATTTGGAGTACGGCTATCAAGCAAATGCATGGTATCCATGTACGGCTTACGCAAAAGCAGTGGAAAGAGCTGGGGGCAGCTTATGGGATTACGGGGATTCCTGCTTATTTAATAATGGATAAACGCGGAGAACTGTATCGGCAATTTGTGGGATTCCCAGGTACTACTACATTGAAACAGACTATTTTAAAACTTTTGAAATAAAATCTGAATGCTTTTTTATCCCAATTAAGGAAAAATTTCAATAATACTTTGTAACTTTGCTTGCAGATAACTAATTAATAACATTACAAATATATGGCAACACCTGAATTTAAGTATCAGCCAATGTTCGAACACGGACATGATACTACTGAATACTATTTGCTTACAAAAGACTATGTGTCAGTAAGCGAGTTTGAAGGAAAACCTATCCTGAAAATTGAAAAGGAAGGTTTGACTGCAATGGCTAATGCAGCTTTCCGTGATGTTTCTTTCATGTTGCGCCGCTCGCATAACGAACAGGTAGCTAAGATTCTGACCGATCCGGAAGCTAGTGACAATGACAAGTATGTAGCTCTTACTTTCTTGCGCAATGCTGAAGTAGCTGCTAAAGGTGTATTGCCTTTCTGTCAGGATACTGGTACAGCTATCATTCATGGTGAAAAAGGTCAGCAAGTATGGACTGGCTATTGCGATGAAGAAGCTCTTTCTTTGGGTGTTTACAAAACTTATACTGAAGAAAACCTGCGTTATTCACAGAATGCTCCGCTGACAATGTATGAAGAAGTAAATACTCGCTGCAACTTGCCGGCTCAGATTGACATCGAAGCTACTCAGGGTATGGAGTATGAATTCTTGTGTGTAACTAAAGGTGGTGGCTCTGCCAACAAGACTTATCTGTATCAGGAAACTAAGGCTATCTTGAATCCTGCTACTTTGGTTCCTTTCTTGGTTGAAAAGATGAAGACACTGGGTACTGCAGCTTGTCCTCCTTACCACATCGCATTCGTAATCGGTGGTACTTCAGCTGAAAAGAACTTATTGACAGTGAAGTTGGCTTCTACCCGTTTCTACGATAACTTGCCTACTACAGGTAATGAATACGGACGTGCTTTCCGCGATGTAGAATTGGAAAAACAGGTATTGGAAGAAGCACACCGCATCGGCTTGGGTGCTCAGTTTGGTGGTAAGTACTATGCACACGATGTTCGTATCATCCGTCTGCCTCGTCACGGTGCTTCTTGTCCGGTTGGTTTGGGCGTTTCTTGTTCTGCTGACCGTAACATCCGTTGTAAAATCAACAAAGATGGTATTTGGATTGAAAAACTGGATTCAAACCCAGGCGAACTGATTCCGGAAGAATTGCGTCAGGCTGGCGAAGGCAGTGCAGTGAAAATTGACTTGAACCGTCCGATGTCTGAAATTCTTGCCGAACTTGACAAGTATCCAGTTTCTACACGTCTGTCGTTGAATGGTACTATTATCGTAGGCCGTGACATTGCCCACGCAAAACTGAAAGAACGCTTGGATCGTGGAGAAGATTTGCCTCAGTATATCAAAGACCATCCTATTTACTATGCAGGTCCTGCAAAAACTCCTGCAGGTATGGCTTGTGGTTCTATGGGCCCGACAACAGCCGGACGTATGGACTCGTATGTTGACCTGTTCCAGAGCCATGGCGGTTCTATGATTATGTTGGCTAAAGGTAACCGTAGTCAGGCTGTAACCGATGCTTGTAAGAAACATGGTGGTTTCTATTTGGGTTCTATCGGCGGTCCTGCTGCTATCCTGGCTCAGAATAACATCAAGAGCATTGAATGTGTAGAATATCCTGAATTGGGTATGGAAGCTATCTGGAAGATTGAAGTGGAAGATTTCCCTGCATTTATTCTGGTTGATAACAAGGGTAATGACTTCTTCAAACAGATTAAACCTCGTTGCACAGGAAACTGCAAATAATAAACTGTAGGTACTTAACCGAGTTTTGACGATATAATAAATCCCGCTGGAAGTGTTTTACAAAACATTTTTGGCGGGATTTTTTTATTATGACATCTTGGCTGCTGAAGCATGTTTCCACATACGGTATACATAATAAGCGCAGTGGGTAAATGCAAAAATAAAAGATATGGTAAGCAATATTTTGCTTTCGTTCCAGCCAACGGTCTGTTGATGCCATAGGCCAGTAATGATGCATAACACAGAAAGGGTTACTCCCAGCATATTCAGAACATTGCTTCCTTTCCGGTTAGGAATATGCCCTTCCAGTTTACTGTGCTTGATACCGTAGCAGGCATAAATATCCAAACCTATAAGCATCCATAAAACCAGGCGAATCCATGTGTCGGCAGGAAGGAAACACATCATGCAAAGACAGGTAAGGATACCCAAAATGGGGACTGCAGGTACAAAAGGTGTTTTGAATGCTCGATGTACATTGGGCATGGTTTTACGTACAATCAGGATAGCGGCACATACCAGTGTGAAGGCAAACAGGGTACCGATGCTGGTCATCTCTCCGGCAACTTGCGCAGGGATAAAGGCAGCCATAAGACCTACCAGAACCATAAAGAGTACATTGCTGTGAGCTGGTGTGCGGTATTTACTGTGTATTTTAGAGAAGAAGGGAGGCAGCAGGCCATCGTGACTCATGCTCAGGAAGACTCTGCTCTGAGCCATAAGCGTAACCATGATAACGGAGCAATACCCGAAAAGAATGGCTAGAATAATAGCTTTGTTTAACCATGGAAACGCAGGTTGGATAACTCCAGAAGCATCTGGAGCCCCCATATGCTCAATGGCAACAGCTACAGGGGCAATGCCTTGCTGTCCACCAAATTCTGTATAATGAGCTACACCTGTCATAACATGTGCAAACAGTACGTAAAGTAAAGTACATACTAACAATGAAACCAGAATACCGATAGGCATGTCACGCTTGGGGTTCTTGGTTTCTTGTGCTGCGGTACTGACTGCATCAAATCCTAAAAAGGCGAAGAATACGACTGCTGCTCCACGCAGGATACCTGAAAAGCCATATTCTCCCAGCTTTCCTGTATTTTCAGGAATGTAAGGTGTATAGTTTTCTACTTGGATAAACTGCCATCCCAGTACCACAAAAATAAGAATTACGGCAATTTTCAGAAAAACAATGAATCCGTTGAAGATAGAGCTTCCTTCTGTTCCGCGAATGAGGAAGAGACTCATCAATACGACAATCAGCATGGCCGGAATATTGATGATTCCTCCATCCCATGGACAGGCAGTAAGTGCATGTGGCAGGTGAATACCCAGATTTTCAAGAAAGACCACCATATAGCGGCTCCAGCTGATACTGACAGTTGTAGCGGCTACGGTATATTCAAGAACCAAATCCCAGCCTATAATCCATGCAATAAGTTCTCCCATCGTAGCATACGAATAAGTATAGGCACTTCCTGCTACCGGTATCATGGATGCAAATTCGGCATAACATAACCCGGCGAAGCAGCAGCCTATGGCTGCGATGATGAACGATAGGGTGATGGACGGGCCAGTAAACTCGGAAGCCACAGTTCCTGTTATGGAAAACAGGCCGGCTCCGATGATTACTCCTACGCCTAGTGCGACCAGACTTACTGGTCCCAGCACCCTTTTCAATGATTTACTGCCAGACTGGGCAGCTTCAGCTTGTAATGATTCAATACTTTTTCGAATAAATAATCCCATTTTTGTAACTGTTTGTTTTTAAAGAGTTACAAAGGTAAACATTTATTCCAAGTATCGGGTTATATTACCGCTAATCTGTAGCAAAGAAATCTCACACATTTTAGTATTGTAGGCTGCAGACAGGATACGTTCCTCGGCATCCAGCAGACTTTTCTGTGCTTCGCGCATTTCAATACCCGACAAGTCTCCCAGCAGATAGCGCTCTTTGGCTATTTCGTGATTCTCTTTGGCTGCCACCAGATTCTGTCTTTCCAGATTCAGCAGCTGGAGATTATTATGATAAGCTTGCCATAGATTGCTCAGATCGGCACGGAGCCCCTGTTCCAGTTGTTCGCGTTCCAGCTCTGCATTGCGTATGGAAAGACTGGCATTTCTTTTTTCGCGCTTTCTGTTTCCGTCGAAAATATTGATACCGACGGTTATGCCCCCGTTGAATCCCCAATTATTCCGCTTTCGTGCAGCATTGATGTCGTATTTATTTAATGTGTAGCCATAACCGGCATTCAGGCGTACATACGGATAATTTCTGGACAAGACCTTCTTATAGTCAAGTTGTGCCAGCCGTGTGTTTTGGTCGGCTCTCAATAATGTCGCATTGGTTGCCAGCGTACTGTTCCATAGAGCGATAAAGTCAAGCTGGGCATTTACGTTGATAACCGAGTCCTGTACACGTATCGGGCGGTCAACATTCTTTATGGCCATCATCTCGTTCAAGTTGATTCGCGAGGTATGTACCAATTCCTGCTGTTTCATATACTGGGCACTGTCGGCATTAAAGTCTACCTTAGCCTGCTGATAGTCCAGACGAGAGAAATTTCCGATGTGATACCGCTCTTCCACAATACGGAGTCTTTCCTTGGAAAGTGATACGGCATAGCGGAAGTTCTTTAGACGGATTTCCTGCTGGACATAGTTGAAATACTCTGCGGTCAGTCCGGCAATAAAATCCTCCAGTGCTATGCGGGTATTAGTTGCCCCTTGACGTTCCAGTTCCTGCAACTGTTTGTAGGTTGTACTGATGTTAAAACCATCGAATATAGTCCAGCTTACGTCTACTCCTGCCTGAAGAGTCTGGTCGAAGACCCCTCTGGTTTTGCTGACATTTCCACTACTTCGTTCTTCGGTATTGGTATTGTCAACGGTTCCTGTATAGCCGGCCGTTAAATTGGCCTCAGGCAGATAACCGGCATTGGCCAGTGTTGCATTGTTTTTACTGATTTGTTCCTCGTTGCGGATGATGCGCAGCGAGTAGTTGTTTTGTAACCCTTCCTCCAGGCACTGTTTCAGGGTATAGTTATATTGAGCTTGTAGCTGACTGGTAAATCCTGCCAGTATGACAATGAATAACCCTACTGTTTTCTTCATGTTATTGCTCCTTTTTAATACGGTTCGTAGAAATATAAGAATAGATAGCCGGTACGATGTACATGGTGAGGAACGTAGAAACCAGCATTCCTCCTACTACAGCCGTACCCATAGCTATACGCTGGTTAGCTCCCTCTCCGGTGGCAAAGGCCAGCGGGATAAGACCAAGGACAGTAGAGGCACTTGTCATCAAAATAGGACGCAAGCGTTGCAAGGCGGCATCGCGGATGGCAGCCATCTTATTTTCTCCTGCCTCCTGCTTTTGGTTGGCAAACTCTACAATGAGAATACCATTCTTGGCAACCAGACCGATTAGCATAATGATACCAATCTGGCTGAAGATATTCATGGTAATATCTCCAAAATACATAAATACCAGGGCACCTGCTATGGCCAGCGGTACAGTAAGCATGATGATGAGCGGATCTTTGAAGCTCTCAAACTGGGCTGCCAGAATAAGATATATTAGTACCAACGCCAGAATAAAGGCAAACATCAGGCTCGAAGAGCTTTCCCGATAGTCTTTAGAATCACCGGAGAGTGCCGTACGGAACGTGTCATCCAGTGTTTCAGAAGCGATTTTATCCATTTCTTCCAGTCCTTCACCGATGGTTTTCCCTTCGGCCAGACCGGCAGATATGGTAGCCGAGATAAAACGGTTGTAGTGATACAGCTTGGGTGGGGCCACCGATTCGACAAATTCTACCAGGTTGTCCAACTGAATCATTTGTCCTTTGTCGTTACGTATGTAAATGGACTTGATATTGGATGGTTGATTACGTTGCTGTCGGTTGATTTGTCCCAAAATCTCATATTGTTTTCCGTTCATGTAGAAATACCCCATACGCTGTCCGCTCAGACCGTATTGCAAGGTCTCGGCTATGTCGCGCACGCTTACACCCATGGTTCCGGCTTTGTCGCGGTTGATGTTTACACGCATTTCGGGGCTACTGAACTTCAGGTCTACGTCTGCCATCTGGAAAGTAGGATTATCATATACCTTATTCAGGAATTCTGGTAAAACTTTCTGCAACTTTTCGATGCTGACTGATTGCAGTACATACTGTACAGGCATACTGCTTCTTCGGCCCCCGAATGAAGACTGCTGCTGGACAAATGCCTTAGCTTTCGTCTTGGTACGGATAGCCTGAGAGAGCTTTTCGGCGACCTCCATCTGTGAGTAATCACGCTCTTGCAAGTCTTTTAGTGTAATGCGGATAAACCCACTTCCGCTGGATACACGTGCAGTGACAGCTGCCGCATCGGGAATGATAGAATCTACTAAAGTATTGATGTCTTCTGTGTAATCGCGGATATACTCATAACTGGCCCCTTCGGCTGCACGTGTAGTGATATTGATTTGCGAACGGTCTTCCAGCGGAGCCATTTCAGCCGGTACCACATTCCACAGATAACCAATCAGTATCAGTGTAATGATAGTGATAGGAATGGCCCATACCCGTTTGTTCAGAAACGCATTCAGCGAACGGCTGTAAATGCGGTTCATTCCTTCGAAGAATGGCTCTGTCTTGCGGTAAAACCAGCTTTGCTGCTCGCGTCTGACCAGCAGTTTGGTAGCCAGCATCGGCGTAAAGGTCAGCGCTGCAAACGAGGAAATAATGACCGAACCAGCCACTACAAAACTGAATTCGCGGAACAAGCGGCCGCTGGTCCCCTCCATAAATACAATCGGAAGGAATACGGCTACCAACGTGATGGTCGTAGAAATAACCGCGAAGAATATCTCCTTTGCACCTTCTATACCCGCTTCGAAAGGGCTCATTCCTTTTTCTATGCGGATGTAAATGTTTTCTGTCATTACGATGGCATCGTCCACAACGAGACCTACTGATAGTACAACAGCCAGCATCGTGAGTACGTTGATGGAAAAGCCGGCAATGTACATCACAAAGAATGCACCGATAAGCGATACCGGAATAACAATACACGGAATAAGCGTTACACGCCAGTCGCGCAGGAACAGGAAGATAATGATAATAACCAGCACAAAGGCTTCGTACACAGTACTCTCCACTTCTGATATAGAGGCACGGATAAATTTGGTGTTGTCGAATCCGTAAGAATATTCAATATCGTTCGGGAGGTCTTTTTTCATTTGTTCCATACGCTGGTATACCGCATCGGCAATTTCAATATGGTTGGCTCCCGGTTGTGGGATGACAACGACACCTACCATCGGTACACCATTCATCTTCATGTAACTTTTGATGTCGGCAGGTCCCAGCTCGGCATAGCCGATGTCGCTGATGCGGACAACGCGTCCGTTGGTTTCCTTCAGAATGACATTGTTGAATTCTTTGGCTGTGTGCATTTGCCCCATTGTACGCAATGTCAGTTCAACCGTATTTCCTTCGATACTGCCTGATGGAAGCTCCAGATTTTCGTTGGTAATGGCATTTTTCACATCTACCGGCGTAATGCCATATCCGGCCATTTTTACAGGGTCCAGCCACAGACGCATGGAGTAACGCTTTTCGCCCCAGATAGATACACTACTTACATCGGAGATAGTCTGCAACTGCTCTTTGACTGTCAGCTCTGCAATTTCACTCAGTTCCAGCAGCGAACGGCTTTCACTCTGAATGGCAACCATCAGGATAGGAGTAGCATCTGCATCGGCTTTGGATACAGTAGGAGGGTCACAATCCCGGGGCAGATAACGCTGTGCACGCGAAACTTTGTCGCGTACGTCGTTGGCAGCCGTCTCAAGGTCTACCGAAAGTTCGAACTCCACCGTGATACGGCTTTGTCCCTGCTGGCTGACGCTGGACAAAGAACGGATTCCCGGAATACCGTTGATATTCTGTTCCAGGGGCTCTGTAATCTGATTTTCAATAACTTCTGCATTTGCTCCTGCATAGCTGCAACTTACGGATATGATGGGGTTATCTACCGAAGGATATTCGCGTACGCCCAGTGTGGTATACCCGATGAATCCAAACAGCAGAATAATGATGGTCAGTACGGTTGCCAGTACCGGCCTGCGTATACTTAGTTCTGAAATGTTCATAAGCAGTGCGTCTGTTAATTGATATTATTTAGAATTACAGGCATACCGGTGCGTAACTGTAAAGTTCCGGAAGTTAAAATTGTGTCGCCGGCTGTTAGTCCTCTTACAACTTGCACCTCAGCTTCGGTACGAATGCCGATTTCTACTTCTACAGGGTATGCTTTTCCTGAGCGGTAAACAAATACTTTGTTTTTACCCATTTCCGGAACGATGGATTCGGATGGAATAGCAATGGCATCGGTAATTTCTTTCTGTTTGAGCTGAATGTCTGCATATCTTCCCGGAAGCAGTTCTCCGTTGGCATTAGGGTAGAGTGCACGTACATTCAAGGTATGCGTTTCTTCGTCTATTCGGGATTCGGTAGCATATACCTGTGCACGGAATTCATTGAGCTTGCCTTCCAGTTTAAAGGTCAGATTGGTTCCTTTTTTTATCTGGCTGGCATAACGTTCGGGTACTGCAAATTCCACCTTTAAGGGAGTAACCCGTGTGAGTTTGGCTACGATGGTAGTAGGGGAGGCATAGGCTCCGGTACTGACCTGGCGCAGACCTATAATTCCGTCGAAGGGAGCGCGCAGCTCTGTCATGGCAATGTTTGCCTTGACATTTTCGATATCTGCACTTAGCGTGGCCAGTTCAGTTTTTACCTGTTCGTAAGCCTCTTTACTTACCGCATCTCTTTGGAGCAAGGCATTCTGTCGGAATACGCGGTCTTCGGCCAAAGGCATCTGTGCTTCCAGACGTTTTAGCTGTGCCTGCAGTTGGCTGTCGTTTACTTTGGCCAGCAGCTCTCCTTTACTGACATAAGTACCTTCTTTAAAAAATATGTCGATGATTTTGCCGGATGTTTCGAAAGAAAGATTGACCTCTTCATCGGGAATTAATTTTCCACTGACTAGAATTTCGTCGGTTAATAAATGGGGACGCAAAATTTGGGCATTGACGTTCAATGCCTTTGAACTTTTTGTGACAGGAATTTCACTTTGTTTTAATTCTTGGTTTTCTCGAGGGGTAAAAGTATAAATGCCTACTCCTGTAAGTGTTGCTGTAATGACAACTATAATCCCCCATTTGGTGTACTTTTTCATGAGGTTGTGTTTTTCAAAAAAAATATAGAATCTGTTCTTTTTCTGACAGATTCTATATTTATAGGTTTAAAGTCTATTCAGTAATTTAGGAAAAATTAAAAATTCAGGTTAGCCATTTTCCACATACCTAAGAATGATGCTTTGGTAATTTCTACCAGTTTTTCCCAGTTGATTTTCGCAGATTCATCACTTGGAAGGTGATAATCTGGGTGTCCGTTGGTATGATACCACATAATAGGAATGTTGTGTTTGGCAAACGGACCATTGTCACTTCCTCCTACCGGATTGTCCCATGGGCGATAGTCTGGTTTTAATTGCAGATTGTACTTTTCAACATCATTTTTAAGCCACTCGCCAAAGCTGGTAGTTCTTTCGGTGTAGAAATAAGTAACAGTTTGCGGATTTTTTTCATCGTTGTTGCGGCCAATCATGTCGAAGTTAAGATAGCCTTTTACCTTATTCAGGTCGGCGTATGTCTGTGTAAAATACTTGGAACCCAGCAGACCTTTTTCTTCACCATCCCAAAATGCGAAGATAACGGTACGTTCCGGCTGCTGTCCGGTAGCCAGGAAAGCGCGTGCAATCTGAAGCACAGCCGATACACCGGATGCATTGTCGTCGGCTCCGTTGTAAATCTTGTCACCATCCAGCATCGGGTCCAGTCCCAAGTGGTCGTAGTGTGCACCGATGATAACAATTTCGTCTTTGTTCTTACCTTCAATTTTGGCAAGTACATTGCGCATGTTGTATTTCTGATGCCAGAATTCCTTGAATTTTGCGATAGAATCGGGATGTACTTCCAGACGTCCCGGACGCTGACGTTCTTTGCGGTAAGCTTCGAATGGCTGGAAATAATCATCAAACAGCGGTTCGAGTCCCATTTGTTTCAGTACTGCAGCGATATAGTTACCTGCTATACGTCCGCTTTTCCAGCCTGCTTCACGGCCTTCCAGTTCATCGGCAGCCAGGAATTCTACGTGTGCCTTAGCCGAGATCATATTGATAGAAGCCAGTCCTTTTTCTTCTGCACTGACTTTTTTGGCATGAGTTTCTGCCAGCAAATTGCCGGTGCAAGCCACCAGCATACAGAATGCGATAAAATATTTTTTCATGGTCTATAATTATAAAGTTTACTATTTAAAATGCAGAGCGGTATTTCCCTTCGTCTTTATCTTCCAGAATATTGAGGTAAGAGGTATAGCGCGACTCGCTGATGAGGTGCTTTTCTACAGCATCTCTTACTGCACATCCCGGTTCGTGGCGGTGTGTACAGTTTCCATATTTGCACTGCGCCGAGAACTCGAATATCTCCTTGAAGTAATGTCCCACTTCTTCGTCCTCCATATCAAACGTACCGAAACCTTTGATACCCGGAGTGTCTATCAGATAACCGTTTTCGGCTACAGGGAACATTTCGGAAAACGTGGTGGTGTGCATACCTTTATTATGATATTCCGATATATCACCGGTCTTCACATGCAAGTCGGGCAATATTGCATTGATAAGTGTAGATTTTCCTACACCGGAGTGTCCGGAAAACAATGTGATTTTTCCGGTAAGGGCTTCCTTAATCTGGTCAATACCTTCCTGCTGTAAGGCAGATACTTTCAGACATGGATATCCGATGTGTGTATAAAGATGGATGAGGCCTTCCAGATACCGTTGCTCGTCTTCGTTGTAGCGGTCTGTTTTATTGAAAACCAGTGTTACTGGTACGCGGTAAGCCTCTGCCGAAGCCAGGAATCTGTCGATAAAAGTCGTACTGGTTTCGGGGTAGTTTACGGTTACGATGAGCATGCACTGGTCTACGTTGGCAGCTATGATATGCGATTGCTTGGAGAGGTTTGAAGCCCTGCGGATGATGTAGTTCTTGCGGTCTTCTATCTCACTGATGAATGCAGTACCTTCTGCATTCTCCAAAATAGTGACCCTGTCGCCTACGGCAATGGGGTTGGTACTGCGGATTCCCTTCAGACGGAAATTTCCTTTAATCTTGCATTCAATCTGTTTTCCGCTGTCTGTTTTTACAACATACCAGCTTCCGGTGTTCTTTATTACTAAGCCTTTATCCATTTATGAAGTGTCATTTCCGGAAATACCCGGTTTCCTGCTGCGTAAAACTTATTTTACTTTCACAGAGAACCGGGTATTTCCCGAAAGCATGTTATTATGATTAAACAGTCATGATTTCTTTATCTTTTGCAGCATACATGTCATCAATCTGCTTGATGAACTTGTCGTGAACTTTCTGCAGTTTGGCTTCTGCATTTTTCTGTTCATCTTCAGGCATGCCGTCTTTTACTGCTTTTTTCAGGGCATCAATGGCATCACGGCGTGCGTTACGGATGCTCACTTTGGCAGTTTCTACTTCGCCTTTGCACTGTTTAGACAACTGTTTACGGCGCTCTTCTGTCAATGGAGGAATACCCAGACGGATAATCTCACCGTTGTTTTCCGGCATGATACCCAATTCAGAATCGATGATAGCCTTTTCAATCACGCGGAACATACTTTTGTCCCAAGGCTTGATTGCGATGCTGCGTGCATCAGGAGTACTTACTGCTGCAACATTGTTGATGGGCACCATGCTTCCGTAAGAGTCAACACGAATACCATCCAGCAGGCGTACATCTGCTTTTCCGGCACGGATGTGTGCCAATGCATCGTCAAGGTACATAACCGCCATGTCCATTTTCTCTTCAGCTTCGCTGAGAATAGTCTTTGAATCTGCCATATATTTTGGTCGTTTTTAATGTTTATAATTTATCTATTTATGATTTAGGTAATTATGTGAACAAAAATAAGCTATTTTTTAATTATCTGCAATAGTTGATGATATAATTCCATTTTCTTACTTTTGCGGGTATATTTTATGGAATAGAAATGATTGAACTTTATTTGGCCAGACACGGGCAGACGGTAGAAAATGTAGCCCGTATTTTTCAGGGACATTTGCCGGGACAGTTGACAGAAGAAGGACGCTGTCAGGCTGAGGCGCTGCGCGAGAAACTTCGTCAGCTGGAGTTTGATGTGATTGTCAGCAGTGATTTACAGCGTTGTATAGATACAGTACAGATAGCTGCCGGCGACAGGAATCTGCCGTGGGTGAAGACGGAACTGTTGCGGGAAGTGGGCTGGGGAGAATGGACCGGACTACCCATCAGCAGTGTGGATACAAGCAACCTGCCACCTCATGCCGAAACCAAGGAAATGCTCTATGCCAGAGCCGGTAAGTTTGTGGATTTTCTGAAAGCGAATTTTGACGGGAAACGGGTGTTTGCAGTTGGGCACGGACTAATAAACCGTTCGGTGGAAGCTTGGCTCACAGGGATTCCGGTAACGGATTTGTATCAGATTCCCAAGATGGAAAATGCCGGTTTGCGTCGTTTTATACTCAAATAAAAAACCGCTCCGGAGTTAGGTTCCAGAGCGGCTATGGTGGTGTTTATGAAAATACACGTTTGACGAGGCGGAATTAGTTGTGTACCAGTGTACCGATGTTTTCGCCTGCCATCACTTTTTTCAGGTTACCCACAGTATCCATGTCGAATACGATGATAGGCAAGTTGTTTTCCTTGCACATGCAGGTAGCTGTGAGGTCCATCACCTTCAGACCTCTTGCCAGAACTTCGTCGTAAGTAATGTCGTCGAATTTGGTTGCAGTAGGGTCTTTTTCCGGGTCAGCAGTGTAGATACCGTCTACGCGTGTACCTTTCAGCATGACGTCAGCTTCAATTTCGATACCTCTCAGAGAAGAACCGGTATCGGTTGTGAAGAACGGATTTCCTGTTCCGGCCGACATGATGACAACTTCGCCGTTTTCCATCGCTTCGATAGCTTTCCATTTGGTATAGAATTCACCGATCGGCTCCATGCGGATGGCAGTCAGTACGCGAGCCTTTACTCCGGCAGCAACCAGTGCCGAGCTCAGTCCCAGGCTGTTGATAACGGTAGCCAGCATACCCATCTGGTCGCCCTTTACGCGGTCGAATCCTTTTCCTGCGCCGCTCAATCCGCGGAAGATATTACCGCCACCGATGACGATACCTATCTGTACGCCCATTTCGTGGATTTCTTTTATCTGCTGTGCGTATTCGCCAAGACGTTTTTCGTCGATACCGTATTTCTTTTCACCCATTAAGCTTTCACCGCTTAATTTCAATAGAATTCTTTTAAATTTTGCCATAGCGTTTTCTTTATTGTTGTATAGGGCAAACTTACTAATTTTAGCTGGAATATACTAATAAAAGCATTTCTTTTGACGCTAGATGCCGGTTGTATCTCAAATGAAGCAAACTTACATCATTGCAATGATGGACTTTGGGTACTTAAATGATGCGGGTTTGTCATTTAAATGAGGAGGTGAATTGAGAGGGATAGTTGTGGTGGCACAGATTATTAACTCACTGACGGACTTTTCTTCGCCCGTTCTGTTTGCAAACATACAGAGTTTAATTTTTCCACAAAGGTTCTTCCAGCCAATTTTTGGGGAAGCCCATTGCCTGTATGTCAATCATGGGAAAATCTGCCAGCAACTGTTTCAGATGACCTTTCATATCATTATGTGGTGATACTATATCAATGAACCATTTGATGATGCAAATGTTGTAAAAAACACGATTGGAAGATATATCGGAAGATACCCAGTGTCCTTTCAATTTTTTTGCAATCATCGGCCTGATAGGATTTTCTTTATTCCATACTCGCGCATGATGACAACATGAGTTTCTTGTAAGTGTAATGATTGTCATCCATGAGGTAAATACGGGCGCGGATAATGAAAAGTGTGCTGCGACTTTCTTTCTTAATGTATTATCAGCCAGATTTTCGTAGATTCTTGTTACAACTCCGAGAGGAAGTATCTCCACCAATATCCAAGCAGGTGGATAGGCATTGCTATACTTTTGTTTGAAATGCAGAATAAATTCTTCTTTAGAGTTTTTCAGTTCCTTGTCAACTAATACCATAGTCTTATTGAATTTTTCTGCATTTGCGAACATGGAAGCATCTGTCATCCAAAAGATATTACCAGTCTCTTCTGCCACGATGTTTGCCAATGAGCTGCGCAGGGATATTTCAACCTTTTCTATTTCATTAAAGAGGAACAGCCTGAGCTTCTTATCAAAGCGATATATGTTAAGTGCATCTTGAAAAGTGCTTCCAGTTTTAAAATGATGTTCTTCTTTTGGAATTTGTAAGAAAGGATATAGATAGGCACTAAGACGATAATAGCCTATATTACGGATATAATGTTCTGTTCGTTGAGGGTCTGTGATACCTAATCCTCTATCTTTAAGTAAAACTACTATGTCTGTAGGAGATTTATAGGTCTTGTTAAAATCTGAACTCATAAAGGTATAAAAATAAAACGACCCCCGATTTGAGCATCTTGGAGAGGCTTGGGGGTTCTAGTGCTGCAAAGGTACAAAGTTTTTTATTATCCACCAACTGTTTTATTCACAATAAACATAAGGCAGAGTCAATCAGCAAGTGTAATCTTACGAAATAAATTTGAAGAACTCATCTGAGAGTACCCTGAAGTCTGTTCCTTTTGGTATGTATTGCCGGATAAGTTTGTTTTCGTTCCTAATGGCTCCTTTCTGCTATGAAGCATGCAAGTCTGCAAAATAAACGGTAGTATCGGGCGCTTTTACGATTTTCTTGTGGCGGGTAAACTTACTTCCATTGCCCGTTGTGATGGTTAGCACGTTTTTCCTAATAAGGTAAAAGCAGCCTTGTAGCCATTTGGCCCCCAAAAACGGGTGAGCCTACATTTTGGAGGAGCATTGTAAAAAGAGTTAGAAAACAAAAAAGGCTTCCATTTGGAAGCCTTTCTCTTGGTGATCCGCCTGGGGCTCGAACCCAGGACCCCAACATTAAAAGTGTTGTGCTCTACCTGCTGAGCTAGCGAATCAAACCTTTAATCTTGCAGTCATTTCCTGATTGCGAGTGCAAAGGTAGTACTTTTTCTGAAACCTGCAAAACTTTTCCCGCTTTTTTTGAAAAATATTTTCGAAAATGGCTTTTAAGGTCTGATTTTCATCAAATTTCTGGCCAGAAATGCCTGAATGATGCCTCGGAGAGACAGATATACGATGAAAGAAAGCCAAAGTGCATGGTTCCCCCAGACATCATGCAAGGTATAATAGACCAGGAAAAAACTGCAACTGGCTATGAACATACTTTGCAGCATGCGGTAGGTAGCTGTGGCTCCGATAAAGATACCGTCGAACAGGAAGGCTGCAAAGCCGGTCAGCGGGATAGCCATGGCCCAATACAGGTATTCATGTGCGGCTTCAATTACGGTGGTGTCGTTGGTCAGTAGTCCTAGAAAGGCTGTTCCGCCGATACCGTATAAAAGGGTAAAGAGAAAGGCCATTCCCAGTCCCCATCCGAACAGCTGTTTGATGGTGCGGTTTAATTCTTTATAGTTTCTTGCTCCGATGTACTTTCCGGTCAGGGCTTCGCCGGCATAGGCAAAACCGTCCATGATGTACGAGAAAAGGGTAAACAGTTGCATGAGCAGGGTGTTTACAGCCAGTATGACTTCTCCGTGTGCTGCTCCTGTCGATGTGAAAAATACCGTTACAGCTACCAGGCACAGCGTGCGCAGGAAGATGTCGCGGTTGACATTGAAGAAACGGAGTAAGGCATGCCGTTCGGTAAGCTGGCGGGTGGTGAAATATTTGCGCAGTGAACCATAATGACGGAACCAGAGCAGAAGCGCCATGAAGAGTCCGCCGTATTGGGCAATCAGTGTGCCCAAAGCTACGCCTTCTACTTTCATGTGGAAGACGTATACAAAGCACAGACTGGCCAGAATGTTGATGATATTCTGTGAGATGGCTATCCACATGGGGATGCGTGAGTTTTGCATACCGATGTACCAGCCCGACAAGCTGTAGAGCAGTAGTGTGGCGGGGGCTCCCCAGATGCATATTCTGAAATAGGACGTAGCCAACTGTCTGACTTCGGCTGTGGTCTCTACCCAACGGAATGCAAAATCCAGAATGGGAGTTTGCAGCAGGATAAGCAGGAGCGATAAAATCAGACTGATTCCTGTGGAACGAAGCAGCAGACGCACTACTTCGTCTAGCTTGTGTGCTCCGAGGGCTTGCGAAGTCATACCGCTGGTACCCATGCGAAGGAATCCGAATATCAGGTAAATCATATTGAACAGCATTCCGCCTATGGCTATGGCGCCTATATAGGATGCGGCTCCCAGATGGCCTACGATGGTGACATCAATCAGTCCCAGCAGAGGGACGGTGATGTTGGATATGATGGAAGGAACTGCTATGTGGAGTATTTTTTTGCTGACAGGATGCATGTATCTTATATTATAATGTATGTTTGCCGATGATGTATTGTACTTCCTTGAACATGTAGCTGCGTATGTTTCCAGCTTCGTCTTTCAGAAATAATCTGCCGCTAGGGTCAATCTTTTGTATCTCTGCTTGGAAAAGTCCGTTTTGGTCTTTGTATGTATGGTATCCTTCTTTTCTGTACAGTGCATCCATATAGCGGGAGCTGATTTCCTCGAACTGCTTGTTCTGTAGCAGGGAATAATAGTAGTCTACACGCTCCATGATAGCTTCCAGGATGGGTAGGATGTCCCATTTCTTTCCGGTTATCTGGAATAAGGAAACGGGGTTGGGGGCATTGCTGATGAAATGCTCCTGGTTAATGTTGATTCCGGTTCCTGCGATAGAGCGGGAAATGTGCATGCCTGTGAGGTCGTTCTCAATCAGGGTGCCGGATATTTTATAATCTTTCCAGTAAATATCGTTGGGCCATTTGATGGAGATATCGGTCGTAATGGCAGATAAGACATCATAATAAGCCAATGCTCCAATTTCGGAGAGCAGGAATTGTTTCTTAATTTCCAGAAACTCGGGAAAAACTACATAACTGAAAAGCAGGTTGCATCCGGCTTCCGATTCCCATGAGTTTTCCCGTTGGCCCCGGCCGGCTGTCTGGAAGCTGCTCCATACGGTAGTCAGGTCGGGAGTGTCTTGCCGATCGCAAAGGGCTGCCAGATAGGTATTGGTGGAATCGGTTTCGGAGATGTATATCAATCGGTCTGTTGTATTTGTCATAAAGTGCAGGGTTATATGGTTTAATGTTTTCTATAGAGATGTAAATCTTTTACTACCAGACAGGTGGAAGAAACGCATCTTCTATATGTTCTATTCTAAAATCAGTTTCATTTCCAATGACTGTGATGATGTCGAAACGGACAGGTAGGTCGATGGCATAACGCTTTAAGTAGAAATCGGTAGATGCTACAATATTTCTGATCTTTTTATCAGTGATGGCTTCTTCGGGGTTGCCAAATTGAGTTGAGCTGCGTGTCTTGACTTCTACCACTATCAGTGTGTTGTCTTTCTCGGCAACAATGTCCAGCTCTTTCTTTCTGAAATGCCAGTTGCGATGCAAGATGCGGTAGCCGTGGTTTGTCAAATAGATAGCTGCTTGGACTTCACCGGCCTTCCCTAGTTCGTTGTGTAGTGCCATTTATCATTGTTTTTCGCAAAAATACTGATTTTATTGTTTGAATTTAAGCAAGTAAAATTAATTTTGCAAAATATATGGTGAATTGCGGAAAGAAAAGAAAAAAAGTACCTTCATCAGTTCCTCCGCGCAGGCAGCGGATGGTATGCTTGATGAGTGAAGAAGAAGTGCATCTTGTAGAAAGGTATTTGGAAAAGTATCAGATATCGAACAAGGGACGCTGGCTTCGGGAGACGATTTTGTCGTTTATTCACCAGAAAATGGAAGAAGATTATCCAACATTGTTTAACGAACATGACATGCGACGCTGACAATTATGGCAGATGACAATTATTATATGAGACAGGCGCTGCAGGAAGCCCGTAAGGCATTCGACAGGGATGAGGTCCCGGTAGGAGCGGTGGTAGTGTGCAGAGACCGTATCATTGCACGCGGACATAACCTGACAGAAACGCTGAATGATGTTACGGCGCATGCCGAGATGCAGGCCATAACGGCTGCTGCCAATGCGTTGGGTGGCAAGTATCTGGCCGACTGTACGTTGTATGTTACGGTAGAGCCTTGTGTGATGTGTGCGGGAGCGATAGCATGGGCACAGACGGGACGTCTGGTGTTTGGTGCTGAAGATGAAAAGAGGGGATACCAGCGGTTTGCCCCTCAGGCATTACATCCGCGTACAGAGGTTGTAAAAGGTGTGCTGGCCGAGGAATGCGGACAATTGATGAAAGATTTCTTTAAGCGGAAGAGATAAATCCGACTTATTATTCCTTTACTTCTTCAAATTCTACATATTCGCCTTCATCCTCTCCGAAAATCTTTTTTCTGCCGGGTGAGGCATACCACTCTTTTGAACCGTGATACGACTCGTAAGGGGTAGTATCATCATTGCTGCTGTTGCCACCTTGAGTTGTCTGCTGGTAGGTTTGTCGGCGTGTCTGGGCATTAGGATTACTCTGTGTATATGTATATTGCGATTTTTTGTTTCCGGAAAGAAACATGCGAACCGTTCTGTATAGGATGAAAATTCCGATAGCGATTAGAACGAAAACCAGTAAAAGTATAAATCCAAGAAATTTGATTAACATAGTTATTGTCTTTTTTATTTATGTGACTACAATAACTGTGCCACAATTGTTTGTTATGCTTTTTTGCGTGTGATAAGTGACAGGAGGATATACCATACGATGACTGCTGCAAAGCCACTCAATTGCAGGCAGATGAGCAATGGAATGCTGAAAAGCAGGAATATATAGCTGGTTTTATTGCTTTTCCATGATAGGTTTTTGAATTTTAAGGAAAACATAGGTAATTCGGCAACCAGCAATAATGACATGATGATAACCATGATAAGCAGATACAGGGCATTGAATGCTTCTGAAACCAGAAAGTCATGAGAACCTGCTACCAGTGAACCCCAGAAAAGTGCATTGGCAGGAGTAGGCATACCAATGAAAGAAGAGGTCTGGCGGGTATCGACATTGAATTTGGCCAGACGAAGTGCAGAGAAAACTGCAATTAAAAATGCGGCGTATGGCAGGAGGTCCGAAAGTGGTTCGAGCATTGCCGGATAGTGTACTTCCTTGAATAAAGAAAAAACGATGGCAGCAGGCGCAAAACCAAAGCTGATATCATCGGCTAATGAATCCAGCTCTTTTCCGATAGGAGAGGAAACATGTAGCAGACGGGCTGCCATGCCATCAAAGAAATCGAAGACGGCACCTATTATAATAAAGATTAATGCTGCCTGATAGTTGCCTTGGAAAGCCATGAAGCTGGCAATGCATCCTGAGAACAAGTTGCAGCAGGTAATCGTATTGGGTATTTGTCTGGTAATAATATTTGCCATCTTTGTTTCTGATTATTGAAGTTTAGCGATAATTGTTTGATTTCCCGTGGTGGCCTGTCCCATTGAAACGCAAACTTCTGTGCCTAAAGGCAGATAAACGTCTACGCGTGAACCAAACTTGATGAATCCCATGTGCTCGTCAATAAAGCATTCTTCATTTTTCTCGGCATAAGTGACGATGCGTCGCGCAATGGCACCTGCTATCTGTCTGGCCATAACGGTATGGCCTTCGGGAGTTTCGATTACAACCATTGAACGTTCGTTTTCTGTGCTGGCTTTAGGAAGCCATGCTTTCATGAAACGTCCGTTGTGATGGTCTACGTGTTTCACGACACCGTCAACCGGATACCAGTTGGCATGAACATTGGTCACGCTCATAAAAATAGAAATCATGAGTCGGCGGTCGTGGAAGTATTCGTTTTCGTCTACTTCTTCTATTACTACAATTTTACCATCGGCCGGTGCTACAACTATTTTTTCGGTGTCTTGCCCAAAGATACGTACCGGGCATTGAAAGAAGTTCACCATCAATGAATAGAGTATCACACTAAGGACTGCAACGATGTAGAAAGGAAGCTTGCATTCTAATCCCCAATAAAGTCCTGCATTTAGGGTTAGTAGTATCACGGCACTGGTAATCAGTATGTTAGTTCCTTCTCGGTGGAGTCTTATTTTCTTTATTTTTTTGATTTTATTCAGTCGGCTCATAATAAAGGTAGTACATAGTTTTCATGTTATCGTGCAAAAATAGCTTTTATTTATCTACCCTGCAAATAAAAGTTATAAAAACGTGCTTTTGAGTGAACTTTCACTTTTTCTTTTTGTGTGTTCAGAGAATCGGCGGTATCTTTACCTTGTTTTTATTTAATGATAAATTATGCAGGATTTTGTTCATTTGCACGTTCACACTCAGTATTCTATTTTGGATGGCCAGGCTTCAATACCCCGGTTGGTAGATAAGGCTATTGCCAATGGTATGCGAGGCATTGCTGTTACCGATCATGGGGATATGTTTGGTATCAAAGAGTTCTTCAACTATGTAAACAAGAAGAACGGGGGAGTCAATGGAGAGATAAAAGACTTGAAAAAGAAGATAGCTTCTTTGGAATCCGGTAAATTGGAATCGGAAAATCCGGAAGCTGAGATTGCGGCATGTAAGGAGCAAATGGAAGCGTTGAAAAAGCGCTTGTTCAAGCCGATTATCGGATGTGAGATGTACGTTGCCCGCCGGGGATTGAAACTGAAAGAGGGTAAACAGGACCAGAGCGGTTATCACTTGGTGGTACTTGCCAAGAATCTGAAAGGTTATCATAATCTGATTAAGCTTGTATCGAAGGCTTGGACAGAAGGTTTTTATATGCGTCCGAGAACGGATAAGGCCGAATTGGAGAAATATCATGAGGGACTTATTGTCTGTTCTGCCTGTCTGGGTGGTGAAATCCCGCGTAAAATTACTGCCGGTCAGCTTGAAGAAGCCGAAGAGGCTATCCGTTGGTTTAAAAAAGTGTTTGGGGCAGATTATTATTTAGAGCTTCAACGGCATAAGGCTACTGTTGCAAGGGCGAACCATGAAGTTTACAAGATGCAGCAGGTTGTAAATGAGAAACTGATAGAATTATCAAAGAAATATGATGTAAAGTTGGTTTGTACCAACGATGTGCACTTTGTGGACGAAGAGAATGCCGAGGCGCACGACCGCTTGATTTGCTTGAGCACTGGAAAGGACCTGGACGACCCCAAGCGTATGCTGTATACCAAGCAAGAGTGGATGAAGACGCGGGAGGAAATGAACGAAATCTTTGCGGATGTGCCGGAAGCTTTGTCGAATACGGTAGATATCTGTGATCAGGTGGAGTTTTACTCGATAGACCATGCGCCTATCATGCCGACTTTTGCTATCCCTGAGGATTTTGGAACGGAAGAAGAATACCGCAAGCGCTTCACGGAGGAAGACTTGTTTAATGAGTTTACCCGTGATGAGAACGGAAAAGTGGTGATGAGTGAAAGTGAGGGACAGGCAAAGATTGAGCGTCTGGGTGGATTTGAGAAGCTCTATCGTATCAAGTTGGAGGCTGACTATCTGAAGAAGTTGGCTTACGACGGTGCACATAAACGCTATGGTGAGGTTTTAAGTGATGAGGTGGAGGAGCGTATCCGCTTTGAGCTGCATATCATGAAGACAATGGGTTTCCCTGGATACTTCCTTATCGTGCAGGATTTTATCAGGGCTGCTCGTGAAGAGTTGGATGTGTCTGTGGGGCCAGGACGTGGTTCGGCCGCTGGTTCGGCTGTTGCGTATTGCTTGGGTATTACACAGATTGACCCGATTAAATATGACTTACTTTTTGAGCGTTTCTTGAATCCGGACCGTATTTCTTTGCCAGATATTGATGTGGACTTTGATGATGACGGTAGAGGCAGGGTCTTGAACTGGGTGACTGAAAAGTACGGGCAAGAGAAGGTTGCTCATATTATTACATATGGTACGATGGCTACCAAACTTGCCATCAAGGATGTGGCACGCGTACAGAAGTTGCCTTTATCTGAATCCGACCGGCTCTGTAAGCTGGTGCCGGATAAGATTCCGGATAAGAAACTGAACTTGACGAATGCCATTGCTTATGTGCCGGAGTTGCAGGCTGCCGAGGTTTCGTCCGACCCTATTTTACGGGATACAATTAAGTATGCGAAGATGCTGGAAGGTAACGTTCGAAATACAGGTGTGCATGCCTGTGGAACGATTATCTGTAGGGACGACATAACCGACTGGGTACCTGTTAGTACGGCAGATGATAAGGAAACTGGCGAGAAAATGCTGGTAACCCAATATGAAGGTTCAGTGATTGAGGATACGGGACTTATCAAGATGGACTTTTTGGGTCTGAAAACGCTTTCTATTATTAAGGAAGCTGTTGAGAATATCCGCCATAGTAAAGGACTGGTGATTGATGTTGATAAAATTCCGATTGATGATCCGGTTACTTATCAGTTGTATAGTGATGGTCGCACAATTGGTACATTCCAGTTCGAATCTGCGGGTATGCAGAAGTATCTGCGTGAACTGCAGCCTTCTACTTTCGAAGATTTGATTGCCATGAATGCCCTTTATCGTCCGGGTCCGATGGATTATATTCCGGATTTTATTGACCGTAAGCATGGCAGAAAGCCTATCGAGTATGATATACCTATCATGGAGAAGTACTTGAAGGATACGTATGGTATTACGGTGTATCAGGAGCAGGTGATGTTGCTGTCGCGTTTGCTGGCTGATTTTACTCGTGGTGAATCGGATGCTTTGCGTAAGGCTATGGGTAAAAAGCTGCGTGACAAGCTGGATCACATGAAGCCTAAATTCATTGAGGGTGGAAAGAAAAACGGACATGACCCGCAGGTATTGGAAAAAATATGGGCCGACTGGGAAAAGTTTGCTTCGTATGCCTTTAATAAATCGCATGCTACTTGCTATTCTTGGGTGGCTTATCAGACTGCTTACTTGAAAGCCAATTATCCGGCCGAATATATGGCTGCTACGATGAGCCGGAATATTTCGAACATCGTCGAAATTACGAAACTGATGGACGAATGTAAGGCTACGGGCTTGAAAGTACTGGGACCTGATATTAACGAAAGTCAGAAGAAGTTCTCTGTAAACCGCCGCGGGGATATTCGTTTCGGATTGGGAGCCATTAAAGGTGTAGGTGATGCTGCTGTACAGGCAATTTTGGATGAACGTGAAAAGAATGGTTCGTTTACTTCAATTTTCGATTTTGTGCAGCGTGTAAATTTGTCGGCCTGTAACCGGAAGAATATTGAAAATCTGGCTTTAGCCGGTAGCTTTGATACTTTGGAAGGTATAAAGCGTGAAGATTTCTTCCAGACAAACGCAAAGGATGAGGCTTTTTCTGAAATATTGGTGCGCTATGGAAATAAATATCAGCAGGACAAGGCTGCGGCAGTGAACTCTCTTTTCGGAGGAGAGCAGATGGTAGAGATTGCTACGCCTGAAATTGTACCTGCCGCCGTATGGAGTGATTTGGAGCGTTTGAATAAGGAACGTGAACTGGTTGGTATTTATTTGTCGGCACACCCCTTGGATGAATTCCGGGTTATACTGGAGGATGTTTGTAATGCTCAGATGGCTCAATTGGCAGATTTGACACCTTTCCAAAACAAGGATTTGCTTTTAGGAGGTATTGTAACGGCTGTTCGTGAAGGATATACCAAGAAAGGTAATCCATATGGTATTGCGAAAGTGGAGGATTACTCGGGTGCTTATGAATTTGCGTTCTTTGGCAATGACTGGGTGGAGAAAAAGAATTTCTTTACAGTGGGAATGTTCCTTTTCTTACGCGGAAAATGTCAGCCCCGTCAGTGGAACCAGTCGGAGTGGGAGATTAAGATTAACTCAGTAGAGCTGCTTCCGGAAGTGAAAGATAAGCTGATAGAAAAGATTACAGTTGTAACTCCGTTATCAGCAATCAATGAAGAGGTAATTAATGAGTTGGGTTCTTTAATCAAGTTGCATCCGGGAAGCGCAGAATTGTTTTTCCTTGTGAAAGATGAAGATGGACAGATGCATGTGAATATGCTGTCCAGAAATTATAAGATTTCTGTGCATAAAGACTTGGTGAATTATTTAAAAGACCAACCTATGTTGGACTATAAAATAAATTAGTATATTTGTCACATCATTTATTAATATAAACATAACAATAGAATTATGGCATTGGTTATTAAAGACGACAATTTTGAAGGATTGGTTGGCGAAGGCAAACCAGTTGTTGTAGATTTTTGGGCTCCATGGTGTGGTCCTTGTAAACAGATTGCTCCTTACATTGAGGAACTGGCAGCAGAATACGAAGGCCGTGTAAATATAGGAAAGTGTGACGTAGACGAAAACAGCGATCTTCCTGCACAGTTTGGCGTTCGTAATATTCCTACTGTCTTGTTCATCAAAAACGGTGAAGTTGTAGACAAGCAGGTAGGTGCTACTACTAAGGCTGCTTTGGCAGAAAAGGTTGAAGCATTACTGAAATAATAACTTTTAAAACTTACGACTATGGGAATGGAAGACGATTTCTTGTTGGAAGATGAGGACGATGAAAAAACAATCGAGTTTATCAAAAACTATTTGCCTCAGGATTTGAAAGATAAGTTTTCGGACGATGATTTATATTATATCCTCGATCTGATTGTAGATTATTATACTACCAGTGGTTGTCTGGATGCTCAGCCTGATGATGAAGGTTACATCAACATTGACCAGGATGAAATTGTTGATTACATAGTCAAAGAGGCTGCAAAGGACGGAATGGGACCTTTCGAACCGGACGATGTATTCTTTGTAGTACAGGGAGAAATGGAATATGGAAACTCCCTGGGTCAGGTTGACTGATTCCGTTTTATAAAAGAATAATGAAAGAGTTGCTCTATGCAGATAGGGTGACTCTTTTTTTATGCCTTATTTTCATTATTTCTAGGTATTTCAAAAGCAAGAGATATCATGTTATTTTGTAGCGTCGTAAAATTAATTATTAGTAGTATGAAAAAGACGTGTATAATTTATGGATCAACAACCGGTACAACTGAATCGGTTGCTGATATGATTGCCTCTAAAATGGAGATTGAGAATAACTGTGTTTATAATGCTTCTGATTTGACACCAGACTTGATTAATCAGTTTGACGCTTTGATTTTAGGTAGCTCTACATGGGGAGACGGCGAGTTACAGGATGACTGGTATGATGCTGTAAAAGTACTGAAAGGGATGGATTTGCAAGGTAAGGTTATTGCTTTGTTTGGTTGTGGAGATTCGGAGTCATATAGTGATACTTTCTGTGATGCAATCGGATTGTTATACGAAGAACTGAAAGCTACAGGAGGTGAGTTTGTGGGTAGTATCCCGTCATCCGATTATCAGTTTGGCGCTTCGGTAGCCGAAGTGGATGGGATGTTTGTCGGATTGCCTTTGGATGAAATGAATGAAAGTCATCTGACGGATTCCAGAATAGAAAAGTGGATTGAAACAATAAAACCATACTTTACTTAATAGCTGTATTTATGATTACTCCTGATATTAATCCTGTAGAATTGAAAGTCTTTTTAAATCATATATATGAATTTAAAAAAGGGGTCAGACAAATGGTACTTTATACTACAAACCGCAAGTATGAGGATTTTGCTGTTAAAAGATTGACAAGCCAGAAAATCAAGTATATTATTCAGCCAATTGATGATACGCGTATTAATGTCTTTTTTGGAAGATCTGAATGCATAAAGGCTGTCAGTATGATGATTAACCGTCCTTTGAATGAACTGACTCCAGAGGAAGATTTTATTTTAGGGGCTTTGTTGGGATACGATATATGTGGGCAATGTAAGCGTTATTGCTCCCGGAAGAAAAATGCGATAAATTTGTGTTTGTCGCAACCGGTATCTTGATTCAGTGGGTAATAATGAAAAATCCCCTTATTCCTTTTGAACTCATAGAGTATGAGTACGGGGGAATAAGGGGTAAAATATGAGAAATTTAAAGCAAAGTATACGTTATTAGGCTTAGAAGGTACCTCCTCCCAAGGCTCTGTATAGCATGACGTGTAATTTACATTTTTCTATGTTTAAATTTATACGTTCCAATTCACAGTTCAAGTATCCTTCGTCTGCAGAGAGCACTTCCAGATAACCTACAAATCCGCTGTGGAACAGTTCTTTTGCATTGTAGATAGAACGGTGGTGGATGCGGCTTTCTTCTTCTTTAAGTTCTGTGCGTTGGCGCATTTGTTCGGTGGCTGTCATCAAATCTACTACTTCCTTATAGGCATTCAGTGTAGTTTCATGGTAATTCAGCAAAGCAATTTTTTGATTGCTTTTGGCATTTTCCCACATAGCTTTGATTTCGTTCTTCTGAAAAAGTGGTGCGGTAATTCCGGCAGCCAGATTATAAACCATTGATGCCGGAGCAGAAAACCATTTGCTAAGATTGAAAGCATTAAAACCTCCAGCTCCTCCTAAACGCAAGGACGGGTAGAATGCTTTCTTGGCAGCAGACAAGTCCGATTTGGTTGCCAGTAACTCCAATTCGGCCATTCTAATATCCGGACGCAGGCGTAATAATTGTGCCGGAATACCAGTCTCAATTGGAAAAATATAATGATATACTTGATTGATGCTGGCTCTATAGATTTTCATAGGAAGAACTCCCATTAACTGGGCCATGGCTCCTTCTGTTTCTGCTATCTGCTGGCGAACGTCAAGCAACATTTCTTCCAGACGAAGATGTCTGGAACGGAACTGGTCGACTGATAATCGGGTAACTTCACCTTCTTTCATCAATTCGTTGGTAAGCTCAACAGATTCTTGCGTCTTTTCAATTGCCTGTTTCAAGATATTTTCCTGACTGTCTAATCCTACCAGATCGAAATAGCAGGATGCGACCTCTGAAATCAGCAGTGTTTGTGCCAGGCGTTTGGCTTCTACCGATTGCATCCATCGTGAGAACGATGCTCTTTTTTTGTCTGTCAGTTTTCCCCAGATATCGGCTTCCCAGCTGAAGTTGATCCCCAGATTCAAGTCCTTGTAAGGATCAGGAATATGTTTGTCTTTTACCAAGTCTGGAGTATTTGTGGTACTGTTTCCTACACCATCCATTGTATATTCGCCGAAACGCTGTATTCCTCCGCTTACTCCAAGTGCGACCTCGGGCAGCAAAGCTCCTTTGGCCACTTTAAGTTGAGAACGGGCAATAGAAATCTGCTCGATGGTTTTTAAAAAGCTATGGTTGTTGGCCAAGGCTGTTTCAATATAGGTAATCAACAGGGTGTCCGGGAAGAACGACTTCCATGGAATTTTTGATATAGTGGTTGTGTCTGTGTCTTCGTATACGTACGTTTCTGGAAGCTGCATCTTTTCAGTTGGCAGCAGGGCCGGGGCTTTACACCCGGCCGTTATAAGTGTAGCAGCTACTACAAGTAGTGCTGCTATTTTATGCTTAATCCTCTTCATCATAAACAACTTTATTGCGGTTCAAACGTTCTGATAATAATTCAAATATTAAATAGAGTCCGGGAACCAGGAATATTCCTACAAATGTTCCTATAAACATACCTCCGGCAGCAGCCGTACCAATAGAACGGTTTCCTAAAGCACCGGCTCCTGAAGCCATTACAAGCGGAATCAAACCGCAGATAAATGCAAATGAAGTCATCAGGATAGGACGAAGACGACTTACTGCACCTTTCACGGCTGCATCGAACGCACTCATACCCTCGCTACGGAACTGGTTGGCCATTTCTACAATCAAAATGGCATTCTTACCTAACAAACCAATCAGCATGACAAGTGCTACCTGGGCATAAATGTTGTTTTCCAGTCCGGCTACCTGCAGGAAGAAATATGAACCAAATATACCTGCCGGTAAAGAAAGAATTACGGCAAATGGCAATAACAAACTTTCATACTGTGCTGCCAGAAGCAGGTAAACAAACAACAGACAGATACCAAAAATCATGAAGGTTTGTCCTCCTGAATCTTTTTCTTCACGTGTAACACCCGACCATTCGATATCGTAACCGCGAGGTAGTACTTCTTTGGCTATTTCTTCGACAGCTTGAATTACTTCACCCGAACTTACACCAGCTTCTGGTTCACCAGTTATCAGGGCAGAAGTAAACATGTTGTAGCGAGTAATCTGGCTAGGTCCGAATATACGGTCCATGGTCAGAAAGTTTGAATAAGGAACAACATTGCCATCTGCATTTTTGGCATATAGCTTATACAAATCTTCAGGATTCATACGGTATTCTGGTGAAGCTTGAATCATAACTTTATACATCTGTCCGAACCGGATAAAGTTTGATGAATAGAAGCTACCAATGTATGCTTGTAAAGTTTCCATGGCTTCGTCTAAGTTGACACCTAGTTTGGCTGCCTTGGCTAAGTCGACTTTTAACAGATACTGAGGGAAGTTCGGGTTAAATCCAGAAGTCACCCCTTGAATTCGAGGATCGTTATTCAGCTTTTCTACAAAGTTATCAGCTACTTCTGCAAATTCATGGAAGTCGCCCGAAGTCTTATCCTGCAAACGCAGCTCAAAACCGCTGGCATTGCCGAAGCCGGGTACAGTAGGAGGAAGGAAGAACTGAATCTCGGCATCTTTGATGTGAGAGGTTCGGTCGGCGTATACTTCCAGCAACTCATCTACTGTTTGTTCACGTTCACTCCATGGTTTCAGGTTAATCATTCCCATACCATAACTTGCACCTTCGGTTTCAGTCATCAAACTGTAACCGGCCAATGTAGAGATACTTTCGATTTCGTCGAAAGGAAGCAAGGCTGCCTGTATTTGGTTGAGCACCTTTTCACTACGTTCTACAGTAGCTCCCGGAGGTGTATCCACGTTTACATAGATCATACTCTGGTCTTCGTTGGGGATAAATCCTGTAGGCAGTATGCTGCTCATACCTGCAGTAGCAGCAAAGAAAAGGATCAGTGTAAGATAGGTGAGTGAGCGTCTTCCCAGATATTTGCTTAGTCCTAAGTGGTATTTACGCTCAAATCTGTCGTATCTTCTGTTGAATACAACAAAGAAACGACGCATCAATCTAGGTTTCTTTTTACCGGGTTCTGCAGGTCTCAGCATCATGGCACACAGTGCCGGTGACAGTGTCAAGGCATTGATACCAGAAATGACGATAGCTACAGCAAGTGTCAAAGAGAATTGGCGGTAGAATATACCTACAGTACCTTCCATAAATCCAACAGGAACAAACACGGCCGACATAACGAGTGTAATGGCAACGATTGCACCACCGATTTCTTTCATCGCTGCAACGGATGCTTTATAAGGTGAGAGACCTTCATTGTGCATTTTTACGTGTACGGCTTCTACTACTACAATGGCATTATCCACCACAATACCAATAGCCAATACCAACGCAAACAAGGTCAGCATGTTGATAGAGAAGCCAAGCATCTGCATAAAGAAGAATGTTCCTACCAGGGATACAGGCACTGCTATGGCAGGAATCAGTGTCGAACGGAAGTCTTGCAGGAAGATGTAAACCACGATAAACACAAGCAAAAAGGCTTCGAGCAGTGTTTTCAATACTGATTGAATAGAAGCATCGAGGAATCTGGAAACATCATAGGCTACATTGTAATCCATTCCGGGAGCAAAGCTGCTTTCCTTGATTTCTTCCATACGCTGCTTGATGTTTTGAATTACCTCGCGTGCATTCGATCCCGGTCGCTGTTTAATCATGATAGAAGCAGACGGACGTCCGTCTGTCATAGAAATCATGTTATAGTCTTCCGAGTCAAACTCGATGGTTGCAACGTCTTTCAGTCGGAGCAATGAACCATCCGGCATTGCTTTTAGTACGATTTCTCCGTATTCTTCGGGAGTGCTAAACTTACCGGTGTATTGCAATACATATTGTAATTGTTGAGGCAGCTTGTCAGAACTGATACCGGTTTTACCGGGTGCAGCTTCAATGTTCTGACGGCGGATGGCCTCGGTAACATCCTGAGGTACCATGTTGTATGCTGCCAGACGGTTAGGATTCAGCCATACACGCATAGCGTAGTCACGGCTACCCATAATTTCTACAAAACCTACTCCGTCAATACGTTTCAGCTCGCGCAAAATGTTGATATCGGCAAAGTTATAAACAAATTTCTCCGTATGTGTACTGTCTACACTGTATATATTCAGATACAGCAGCATACTGTTTACCTCTTTTTCAGTAACAACACCTGCGCGGATTACTTCTTCAGGAAGTTCGTCAAGGACAGTTGTTACACGGTTCTGTACATTGACAGCAGCAACATCCGGGTCTGTTCCTACTTTAAAATATACAGTTGTCAGTGACATACCATCGTTGGTACATACGGTTGTCATATAAGTCATGCCAGGGACACCGTTGATAGCTCTTTCCAGAGGTGTGGCAACGGTTTTAGACATAACATCGGCACTAGCTCCAGTATAGCGGGCTGTTACAGTCACCGAGGGAGGTACGATGTCTGGAAACTGAGTGATCGGCAATGAAACAATGGCCAAAACTCCTAGACATACGATGATAACCGAGATGACAGCCGAGAGAATGGGTCTTTGTATAAAAAGTTTAAACATAAGGTCCTGTTTATTTAGTTGTCGTACTCATTTTAATTTCCAGTTCTTTTCTAACCTCTTCGTAAGGTATCGTATCTGTTTTCAATGTCATACCATCTTTAATGAGCTGTACACCTTCGTATACGATGGCTGTGTTAGGCTGAAAATCCTGTGTTACATAGTAATTCAGGTAACGTTCCAGTGGTTGGAAACTTCTAACCTTAGCAGTTCCATTTTCCGATGCGATGTAAACATATGTAAAATCCTGAATTTCGAAAGTCGATTTCTGTGGAACCATGTACACATTCTCCATACGTGTCATCATACGCAGTTTACCAGTTACGCCATGTTTCAACAGGCCTTCCGGATTAGGAAAACGTACGCGGAAAGCAATAGAGCCGGTACCCCGTTCAAAATCTCCTTCCACTGTTTCCAGTCTGCCTTTATGGGCATAGATAGATCCGTCCGGGAGTACCAGTTCTACATTGTCTACTTGTTGGTTGTTTTCGCCTTTTAATTCAGCTCTTTTAAATTTCAGATATTCACTTTCGTTTACGCGATAGTATGCAAAGATTTCGGATATGTCGCTGACCGTGGTCAGGAGGCTTTCGGGATTGACCAAACTACCAGTCTTATAAGGTATGCGGTCTATGTACCCACTGAAAGGAGCCATAATCGTAGTATATGTGTAATCCATTTGTGAGCGTTGCATTTTAGCTTTAGCCTGTTCTACTTTCATGCTGGCAACTTCCATTTCCTTATTCACTTGTTCTAGACGGATAGGTGACAGAATTTGTTTGTCAACCAAACGCTTAACACGTTCAGCCTCATATTTGGCCATATCAAACTCTGCCTGAGCTTGCTTGTAGCTTGCCTGAGCTTCTTTTAATGCTTCGTTGTATCCTTCCGAACTTAATTGGAATAAAGGCTGTCCTTTCTCTACCAGCTGACCTTCATCGACAAATATCTTTTCTACAAAACCTTCCACTTTAGGTTTTACTTCTACGAATTGTATAGCTTGGATATCAGCTACGTATGAACGGGGTAACTCAATGTTAGTCGGTTGAAGAACTGTTATCGGTATCAGCTCATTACTTTCAGTCTGCTCTTTTCCTGTAGACTGGCATGCTGTTAATGCTCCCAACAGAATTGGGAGTACAGACGTCTTTTGAAAAGTAAAATTCATAAGATTAAAAAGAAAAAGTTTTAAGTAAGTAATAAAATAGAAGATGGTT
>USQO01000006.1 GCA_900556845.1 uncultured Bacteroides sp.
AGCATGTCATTGCCTTAGCGCGTTTCCCTCTCGAAAGCGGTTGCAAAAGTAGACGCTTTTTGGCATTCTGCAAAATATTTCACCAACTTTTTTCAAACAAATTTTGTAATTTACACATAAATCGCTGATTATCAAATATATTATACAGCAGGATTTTCTTTCCACATTTCAAGGATGTTACAAAATGATACATTTTAAATATACGCGTGCGCGTAACAATCAACTTTGCTGCACTGAAAATATACCGGTGCAGCCCTAGTTTATCACTTTTATGACCAACCTGCACCATTGAAATGAAAAACATTCTGCTCATATATGAGAAAAGTTTGTCATTTTAATGAGAAAAACAAGAACTATGGATGTTAAGAAATCTCATTTTTCTTTTCTCCCTCGACAATATATTGTCAAGACAAAAAGAAAAGCAAGAAACTCCGCCATAGGAACGGCCAACCAAATACCAGCTACTCCCAGCATTATCGGTAACAACCAGAAACAAAGCAAAATAAAAATAAAACCGCGCAATATGGTTACATACATGGCCGGCCGGTCCCTCTTCACACTCTGAAAATAACCAATAGAAACCATGTTAATGCCAAAACAAACAAAACCAGATGCAAAAAGCGGCAATCCCTTCACTGCAATATCATAAGCAGGAGTATTCTTGTCTACAAACATACTCACTACCTGATGAGAAAACAAAGCTGTCAGCACAAAAACTAAAACTCCACACCCGATGGCTGTAATAAGAGACAAGCGGAAAGCAGCCTTCACCCTGTCCGGGCGACCTGCTCCAAAATTATAACTTAAAATAGGCTGAGCAGATTGTGCTATCGCATTATATACCATAAACACAATCGGAAAGAAATAGCAGGCAATACTGTATGCTGCGACTCCATCCTCACCTATATATCTGATAAACACATAATTGCCCACAAACATCATTGTAGCGACTGCCGCCTCACACAGAAATGTGGAGAGCCCCAGGCGACACATATAACCAACATTTCTGACCGTAAGCTTTAAACTTTTCAACGTTGTCTTCACCCGGCATAAATGCAAAACTCTACGTCGCTGCAACAGATACCCTAAAATCATCAAAGCGCCTACTATATATCCCAAGCTGGTAGCCAGTGCTGCACCAAACATTCCCATCTGCAAAAGCATGATGAAAATATAATCCAAAGCCATATTAATAACTGCAGCTACAATATTACATGTCATGGCATAATTGGGAGAACCGTCCAAACGAACAAAAAAGAGTCCGGAACTAAGCAAGGCGCTAAAAGGTAAAAAAGGAACAAACCAACGCATATACTCCACAGCGAGTGGCAAAAGTCTTTCTGAACTGCCCAGCCAATGTGCAACTTGCTCAACCTCAAGCATAATAGTACCGGCATACCCCAACAGTAACAGTGAAGATACCACAACCGCCTGCGTAATATTAATACGTGCAACCTTTACCTTGCCTTGTGAAAGATGGATGGACGCTACAACCGACGCCCCAATACCAAACATCAGTGCTACACCGGTATTGATGAGAAAAAGTGGGGCAGTTATGTTGACAGCAGCCAAAGCATCACTTCCTATACCTTTACCAACAAAGATTCCGTCTGTAATAATAAACACAGCAGAAAAAATCATCCCCAGCAACGTGGGAACAAGAAGTTTGCGAAACAATGTAGTCACATTCATTGTCGCAAAATCAATACTATCCTTCATTTGTTATTCCAATAAAAATTCCGCGACAAAAGTACATAAAAGAACATTTCCAGCAGAATCTTCCAAATAAAAACATACCGGATATCTCTTCTGCCGGCATTCACGATATAACAAGAAATAGCACACAAAAACATTGATACAGAACATTTTGAAAGAAATTATAAACATCATTTATTCTTTTGTTCATAAAAAAGAAGTATTTTTGAGAAAAACCGAATTTATATGACCGAACAAATCTATTTACTTTTAATACAAGTGATGCCCTATCTGGCTATTGTCGTATTTATAGCACTCTTTTTCGTACAAGCAGGATACGGCATATTCCACACAAAAAAATGGGGATGGAGTATTCCGAATAAAATAGGATGGATACTTATGGAAGCTCCGGCTTTCATCGTGCTCTTCTACTTATGGTGGACCAGTAGCCTACGTTTCGAAATACCGGAATTTATTTTTTTCCTGTTGTTCGAGCTCCACTATTTCCAACGCTCATTCGTCTTTCCACTACTGATGAAGGGGAACAGCCAAATGCCAATTTCCATCCTGGCCATGGGAGTATTGTTCAATTCCATCAATGGTTTTCTTTTAGGCGAAAGTTTGTTCCATCTGGCACCAGATACTTTCTATACCGCCGCATGGTTCGGACAGCCTTTGTCTGTAGCAGGACTATTCCTGTTTTTCATCGGAATGGCTGTCAACTTACATTCGGACCATGTGATACGCAATTTGCGTCCTGCCGGCGATACCCGACATTATCTTCCCCAAAAAGGCATGTACCGCTTTGTCACCAGCGGCAATTATTTTGGCGAACTAGTAGAATGGACCGGATTTGCCCTCCTCACCCAAAGCACTGCTGCCTGGATTTTCGTAATCTGGACCTTTGCAAACCTTGCTCCCAGAGCCTATTCTATTCGTAAACGATATATACAGGAATTTGGTGCTGAAGCCGTAGGCAACCGCAAATGCCTGATTCCCTTTATCTTCTAACACTAAAAGACATGAAAAAATCAATACTATTTACCCCAGCTTCCATCGGTCCGCTCACACTAAGAAACCGGACCATCCGTTCCGCTGCATTCGAAAGTATGTGTCCCGGAAACGCCCCGTCCGAACAATTACTGAATTATCATTGCTCGGTAGCTGCCGGAGGTGTAGGTATGACCACCGTGGCTTATGCTGCCGTAACGCGCAGCGGACTTTCATTCGACAGACAATTGTGGATGCGCAAAGAGATAATTCCCGGTTTGAGAAAAGTAACAGACGCTATTCATCAAGAAGGCGCAGCAGCCAGCATCCAACTGGGACATTGCGGAAACATGTCGCACAAAAAAATATGTGGAGAAACTCCGGTAGGAGCTTGTAGCGGATTTAACCTTTACTCGCCTACTTTCGTCCGCGGACTTCGAAAAGATGAACTGCATCAATTAGCCAAAGCCTATGGCGATGCAGTCCGTTTATCGAAAGAAGCTGGTTTCGATGCTGTAGAAATCCATGCCGGACACGGCTATCTCATCAGTCAGTTTCTTTCCCCCTACACCAATCACCGGAAAGATGAGTATGGAGGAACACTGGAAAACCGGATGCGTTTCATGAACGAAGTTATGGAGGAAGTAACCCGAGCTGCCGGAAATGATAGTGCCATACTGGTTAAAATGAACATGCGAGACGGATTTAAAGGAGGTATGGAAATAGACGAAAGTCTGACTGTAGCTCAGCAACTGGTAAAAGACGGTGCACAAGCATTGGTACTGAGCGGAGGTTTTGTCAGCAAAGCTCCCATGTATGTAATGCGTGGTGCCATGCCGATAAAAACGCTTACCCACTATATGGAAAGTTGGTGGCTCAAATGGGGAGTACGCCTGGCAGGACACCTGATGATTCCGACAGTTCCCTTTAAAGAAGCCTATTTTCTGGAAGATGCCCTGCAATTCAGACAACACATAAAAGACGTTCCATTGGTTTATGTCGGAGGTCTGGTATCAAGAAAGAAAATCGATGAAGTCCTCGATTCCGGTTTCGAGTTTGTACAAATGGGACGGGCACTTCTGAACGAACCCGGATTTGTAAACCGGATGAAAGAGGAAGAACAGGCCCGCTGTAACTGCAAACACAGCAACTATTGCATTGCACGCATGTATACACTTGATATGGCATGTCACCAACATCTGGAAGAGACACTGCCCCCACATCTGAAAAAAGAAATCGAAAAACTGGAAAAAGAAGGATAATATGAGTAAAACAGCAGTCATCACGGGAGCCGACGGAGGCATGGGGACCGAAATAACCAAAGCAGTAGCTTTGGCCGGATACCATGTCATCATGCTTTGCCACACTGAATTTCTGGGTGAAGAAAGAAGAAGCCAGCTCATTCTCAGTACCGGAAATAAAGATATAGAAGTAATACAAGTAGACTTATCTTCCATGGAGTCTACGCTTGAAGCAGCTAATCAGATTCTAAAAAAGAACTGTGCCATCGATTTATTGATGAACAATGCCGGTACCATGTGCAGTCGCTTTACGCAAACGGAAGACGGTTTTGAACGAACTGTTGCCGTAAACTATCTGGCCCCCTTTTTACTGACCAATAAACTGCTCCCGCTCATGCACAAAGGGACGCGCATTGTCAACATGGTTTCGTGTACATACGCTATCGGGAAAATAGACTGTAAGTTCTTCACACACGGACAAGCAGGAAGCTTCTGGCGAATTCCTATTTATAGTAATACGAAACTGGCTCTATGGCTGTTTACATGTGAACTGGCCAAGCGGGTTAAAGAAAAAGGGATATGTGTAAATGCGGCAGACCCTGGTATTGTTTCTACAAACATCATACGCATGGATATGTGGTTTGATCCGTTGACGGACTTGTTTTTCCGTCCTTTTATCCGGAGTCCTCGTGAAGGTGCAGAAACAGCCATTAAGCTGTTATTGGATAAAAATTCAGAAGGAGTGAGTGGAGCAATGTTTGCTTCCTGCCGGCAACGAAAACTAAAGCCCATTTATCTGAATCATCCACAGGCTGATTCGCTCTGGGATGAAACCCAAAAGAAACTTTCTCATTTCCTTTACAGCTAAAAAAGGAATAACTCTTTATCCCAACAAGCCTGCAATACAATTGTTATGCTGCAGAAATAGTCTTGTTATAATATCCTCTTACTTTTAGGGAACTAAAAAATCAAGAGGACTATGAAATTATTACTGACTTCGGAAAATGTAAAACGATTTTGCGTCTGTTTTATGATGATTCTATTATCTGTTTCTTATCTCTCTTATCTGGGATATAACCTTTATTTAATGGGACACTAAACAGTCCCATTAAATAAAAAAACCGGAAAACCGATTGACAAATGCGGTAATCCGGATGCAAACTTAAGTACTATGTTGAGACAATCAAGCGATATCTTCGATAAAGTAAATAGAATTCAATTCATTAAAAAACTCATCACTGGTTTCTTTTAAGTTATAGATGGCTTCCTCCAGTGTTTCACCATAAGCACAACATTGGTTATAATCGGCCAGATAAGCATAATATTCACCTCCAGGTGTACACTCTACGATATATTTACTCTCAATTAGTTCCATAATAACCTCCTTTTTTTAAGACTACACAAATGTAGGCTGCCAATATTACAACACTGTGTATTTCAGGTTACTATCTGTTTACTTTATAGCAAGAAAATTGCTGTCCGTTTTTTGCATTACAAAAGATTATCCTTTCATTTTCCGTTTATTATTTTAACAAATCCCGATATTACTTGCACCGTCTAAGTCCATTTGCTATATTTGTTTACAAATTACAAATAAAAAGTAAAACAAACATTACTAAGACCTGACATGTATCAACAAAAAGTTCAAAAAGAAGAAAATTCTTCTTCTTCCAAACAAAAGAAAAAGATTAGCGAATGGTGGAACAATAGAAAGCAACGAATACATCGACAAATAGAATATGCACGCTTAAAACGAATCCGCAAGAACACTGTTCCCCCATACACTTATTGCAAGAACTGTGGAACCCGACTTGAAGGAATGTACTGCTATCAATGCGGACAATATGCTCTAGACCCTCGGCAACCTTTCCAAAAATACGTAAAACAATACTTCGAAAATGTTTATCAGTACGACAGTAAAATATGGCGTACAGTCTGGATACTGTTCAGTCGACCGGGCTTTCTCACACGGGAATTCAACGATGGAAAAATCAATTCGTACGTCCATCCATTCCGTCTGTATATGTTCATCTCTGTAGTGTTTTTCACTATTTTCTTTATGCTGACCTCGGACAAAATAGCCCATGTCCTCTTAAATGTCAATGCTCCTAAATTCTCCGAACAAGTGATTGCCCAATTAAACTCAGGCAAAGCACTACCGGACACCACTGTTTTCGCCTATCACGGATACGAATTACAGGAAGCACTAAAATCTCAAGGAGTTCAACAGGCCGACAGCCTTATACAAGTCATTCCACTCAGTACGCACGAAAAAACACTCAGCAAAGTATGTATGCCTTGCATTGTATTCAACGGATATTACCGCCCTACCCGACTACGGGATGTCGACCAGGACGAAATCGGTAAATATCTGGAAACCGTTTCGCTTACTGAAAGTATTGACGAAAAAGTCCTATATCCAATGGATTCAATTATCAACCAAATGGATGAAGACGAACAAAATATATTCAAGACGTTCGATCTTACTACAAATTTCCGACTAGACTCCCTAGACAACGTACACAGCCTTGTCCCTATTTACGACTGGAAGAATAACGAAACGAAATACCTTAACCAACTTCGAGGAGAATCATTCTTCAACAAGTTGTTAGGAGAACTTTCTAAATGGACTCCTTTCTATATGATGTTCCTGTTGCCTGTACTCGCTCTGTTTTTCCGACTTGCCTACCACAAGCAGCGAATGCCTTATATGTGGCACTTTGTACATGCAATCCATATCAACACTGTTTTCTTGTTCCTGCTACCGATTCCTCTGCTGCCGGTTTTTCTAGCCGATAACCCGAGCTCCATCTTTCCGCAGACAGCCCAACTGCTACTACTCTTTAGTATCGGTCTGTTTGTATATACCTATATCTCACAATATACCGTCTATCGGGATGGCTGGATACGAACACTGTTCAAAAGTCTGCTCATTTACGTATCCTTCAGCGTGCTTTCTATCGGTATAGCTGTCAGTCTGCTGCTATGGTTACTTTATATCATCGGCGGCAACATCTTATAATTCAAAAAAATAAAACGAATTTTATATGAAAAAAGATATCCCTACTCTCACCAGATGGAAACAACGGATTAAATCACGTACCCGAAAAATTTACCGTAACATCGAGGCAGCCCGCCTCCGCCGGGTACGCCGTCACCGCAAAGCAAAATATACACACTGCAAGAATTGTGGTATGGAACTGAAAGGCATGTATTGTCACCGTTGCGGTCAATACGCTTTAGACATCTATCAGCCATTTTGGAAATACATTCAGCAATACTTCGAGAACGTATATCAGTTCGATACTAAAATCTGGCAAACGCTACGACTGTTATTTACCCGTCCTGGCTTTTTGACACGTGAATTCAATGCTGGTAAAATAAGCTCTTACGTGCATCCCTTCCGACTGTATATGTGCATATCGGTTGTATTCTTCACCATATTCTTTATGGTCATAGAAAATCACACGACCCAAATAGTTTCTGCATCCCTGACTCCAACGGTTACTGACAGACTAGTACAAGAGCTGAACAGTGGAAAATTGCATCCCGATACAACCATATATGCTTACAATGGCAAAGAGTTTGCACAATCATTAGCCAATAAAGGAGTAGAACGGACAGACAGTCTGATTAATGCAGTCAATATGTATACTTCTCAGGGACTATATTTAATGCGTCTGCCACACGTTTTACTAGATTCCTGTTTTCGACAAGTGGAAATGGATACTACAGAACTGGCAGATATACGAAAAATGCAGCAAACTTTTGACCTGACCAAGCTGAACAAACTACTGCCAGCAGAATTCAACATCCAGTTTGGTTCAGGTGCCGAAATACAACAAATCCAAGATGCTTATCAGAACTTTTCAATAGACTCCATCCAAGGAGTACATACTCCTGTCTACCAATGGACTCCACAGACTGATACAAGCAGACTACTCTCGATAGATTCCACTGTATCGTTCATATTCGGTCAGCTTTCAAAATGGACCCCCTTCTACATGATGTTCTTATTGCCCTTGTTTGCTTTATTGCTAAAACGGACACATCGTAAATTACAGATGCCTTATATGTGGCATTTCGTACATGCCATTCATCTGAATACTGTATTCCTGCTCTTATTCTCCATTCCACTGGGTATTACCTTTACCTGTTTGGCTTGGCAATACAATACCATAAAGACCGACTGTCTCCCTTTATTTGGAATCTTTTTTCTTCTGATGTTTATCTATATGTACATTTCCATGCACACTGTTTACCGATACGGGTGGATACGTACTTTTCTCAAGACATTATACGTATTCCTGACATTTTCACTGACAGCCTCCCTAATTGCTTTCGGATTAATTATCTGGCTGGCACTGAAAGTTGCTGACAAAGTATAAACTAAAAAAGGTCTTGAAGTCAGCCGTTCACGACTTACTTCAAGACCTTCCTGTTCTATCTGAGCTTCAACTTATCAGCAATTACTTGCGATAACTTTCCAACTCATCAGCCTGGAACTTACGGATAAAGTTGAAATGCTTTTCTACTTCAGATTCTGCATAGTTCACATATACATTCAGTGATTTAGCAAACAGCTCAGGAGCTTTAGTAGCATCCTGCAAGAGCAAATGGCTCATTACACAAACCGCTGCCATTTCGTACAAACGACGAGAAACCAAATCCAGCAGTTCCTGATTCTGAGCTTCTTTCACTGCATTGGTACATGCTTCCAGTTTACGAGTCATATCCTTGATGCGATTCATGTATCCTTCGAATTCCGGTGCACAAGGAATCAATTCGTATTCGTGCAAAGTAGCTGCATACGAGCCGTTTGTTACATAACGGATGGCTGCAACTGTCTGCAACTGGGTAGTACCTTCATAGATACTGGTGATACGAGCATCGCGGTAAATACGCTGGCAAGCATATTCCATCATGAAACCAGAACCACCGTGTACCTGAATACAGTCGTATGCATTCTGATTTGCATATTCAGAGTTCATACCTTTAGCCAACGGAGTGAAGCTGTCGGCCAGTTTTGCATAACGTTTCTGTTCCTGGCGTTCTTCCGGAGTCAGCTTGCGTTCACGAGCTATATCATCCAAAGCTTTATAGATATCTACATAGCGGGAAGTCTGGTACAACAAAGCACGACCTGCATCCAGTTTTGCTTTGATAGTTGCAAGCATATCATACACAGCCGGGAATTCAATAATAGCTTTACCGAACTGTTTGCGGTCTTTTGCATATGCCAATGCCTCATCGTAAGCAGCCTGACTCAAACCTACCGACTGTGCAGCGATACCCAGACGGGCGCCGTTCATCAACGCCATGACGTATTTAATCAAACCTAACTTGCGTTCACCGCAAAGCTCAGCCTTCGCATTCTTGTAAACCAATTCACAAGTAGGAGAACCATGGATACCCAATTTGTTTTCAATACGGCGTACATCTACTCCACCATCGTTCTTGTCATAAATAAACATAGACAATCCACGGCCATCGTGTGTACCTTCTTCCGAACGAGCCAATACCAAGTGAAGGTTTGCATCACCGTTCGTAATGAAACGTTTCACACCATTCAGACGCCAGCAGTTGTTAGCCTCATCGTATGTAGCTTTCAGCATTACACTCTGAAGGTCGGAACCTGCATCCGGCTCAGTCAAGTCCATTGACATGGTTTCACCAGCACAGATACGGGGAATAAAACGGCTATGCTGATCTTCGTTACCGAATTCGTAAAGTGTTTCGATACAGTCCTGAAGCGACCAGATGTTACCGAAACCGGCATCAGCCTGAGCCACGATTTCTGCACACATGGTATACGGAGTAATCGGGAAATTCAAGCCACCGTAACGGCGCGGCATAGTCATACCATTCAGTCCGGCTTTCACCATTGCATCCAGATTAGCTTTTGTACCCGAAGCATATTCCACACGACCGTTTGCACAGTGCGGACCTTCCTCGTCTACTCCTTCTGCGTTGGCAGCAATCACTTCGCCTGTGATTTCACCGGTAATTTCCAATACTTTATCGTAAGAGTCGATTGCATCTGCATAATCCAGCGGTGCATAATCAAACTCGTCTTTATCTCTGTAATCGCGTTCTTTCAACTGACAGATACGCTCCATCATCGGATTATTCAAGTGAAACTTGAGTTCCGGATGTTCTGTATAAAAGTTTGCCATAATATCTTATTGAAGTTATTGAAGTTAATGAAGTTATCAGTCGCAAGCTCCTTTGAAGTTAAGAAAACTCCATATTACTTACTATTTGCAATAGCTTTACAATATGAATTCAGTAAACGACTGACCCCCTCAATACTTCTGGTTAAATTTAAATAATCTTCTTCTGCTACATAATACAAGTCCTTTGAAAGAATTATATAATATCTACATTCCTCCAAACTACCTTGAGCAACATTCATTAAACGAAGTTTATCAGCTCTACTAATCTTTTTGTACCCTTCAGCAATATTGGCAGGAATTGAAACCGCAGCTCTCTGAAATTGAGAAGAAAGCCCAAATCTTTCATGAGCAGGAAAATTGCCAGTAACCCGATATACCAATAAAACAAACTGATGTGCAGTTTGCCAAACATGAAGTTCTTTAAAACTTTGGGTCATAAGTATCACTATTAGCTATAACTTCCTAACTTCGTTAACTTCCGTAACTTCTGAAAATTACTTACTATTCTTCTTATAATACTTAATCATTTTTGGAATCACCTCTTCCACTGTACCGTTGATGACATAATCGGCAATTGCATTGATAGGCGCATTTTCATCATTGTTTACAGAAATGATGATACCTGCATCCTGCATACCTGCAATGTGCTGAATCTGACCGGAGATACCACAAGCAATGTACAATTTCGGATGAACGGTTACACCAGTCTGTCCAATCTGACGATCGTGGTCGCAGAAACCGGCATCAACTGCTGCACGGCTGGCACCCACTTCTGCATGAAGTTCCTTAGCCAGTTCGAACAACATGTCGAAACCTTCCTTGCTACCCATACCATAACCTCCGGCAATCACAATCGGAGCACCTTTCAGGTTGTGTTTAGCTTTTTCAACATGGCGGTCGATTACTTTCACTACGTAATCTGTTTCAGGCACGTACTTCGCTACGTCGTGACGGATTACTTCACCCTGATAATTGGCATCCACGATTTCTTTCTTCATCACACCTTCGCGAACGGTAGCCATCTGTGGACGATGTTCGGGGTTAATAATAGTAGCAACGATATTACCACCGAAGGCAGGACGAATCTGATACAACAGATTTTCGTAAGTAACCCCGTTCTTCTTGTCTTCGTGATTTCCGATTTCCAACTGTGTACAGTCGGCAGTCAGACCACTTGTCAGTGCAGAAGATACACGCGGTCCCAGGTCACGACCGATAACGGTAGCACCCATCAAGCAAATCTGCGGTTTTTCTTCCTTGAACAAGTTTACAAGAATAGAAGTATGAGGAAGTGAAGTATAAGGGAACAGCCCCGGAGCATCGAACACATGAACGCGGTCAACTCCGTATGGCAAAACTTGTTTTTCTACATCTGCAAGGTCGCTGCCGGCACAGATTGTTTCCAGCTGACATCCCAGCTGATTGGCTAACTTACGACCTTTGGTTAAAAGTTCGAGACTGACATCGGCAACGTGCTTGCCTTCCATCTCACAATATACAAATACGTTATTCATAATTTTATCCGATAGTATGGTTAGCCAACAGTTCAACAATCAAATTTTCTACATCTGCATCACTGCCTGTAATGGTTTTACTTTCCTTAGCCTGGAAGATGATATTTTCAATCTTCTTCACCTTAGTTGGTGAACCCGACAAACCACACTGCTTGGTATCGCCATTTACATCAGTAACACTCCATTCAGTGATGTTCAGGTAAGGACGGCTTTCGTACAGTGAAGCATAAGGCAATTCGGCACCTTCTTTTGTAATGGCAGCCTTTTCCTGTGCTCCAAGTGCACGTTTGTATTTCTGTACCAGCTTAGCATTGCGCGGACGGCAAGGAGCAGCACTTCCGTTAACAGTCAGCACGATAGGCAGTGGTGCTTCTACAGTTTCTACACCACCGTCGATGTGGCGTTTTACACGAATGCGGCCATCCTTCACTTCTTGAATTTCTTCAACGTATGTAACCTGTGGCAAACCTAACTTTTCGGCAACCTGAGGACCTACCTGAGCAGTATCTCCATCAATAGCCTGACGGCCACCTACAATAATATCATACTCACCAATCTTGCGGATAGCCGTAGCCAAAGCATACGAAGTAGCCAAGGTATCAGCTCCGGCAAAAGCACGGTCTGTAAGCAAATAGCCATTATCTGCTCCTCTGTATAAACCTTCACGAATAATTTCAGCGGCACGGCCTGGTCCCATTGTCAGAATGGTAACGGTAGAACCGGGATGTGTGTCTTTCAGTCTGAGTGCTTGTTCCAAAGCATTCAAATCTTCCGGGTTAAAAATAGCCGGAAGTGCCGCACGGTTAATTGTACCGTCGGCATTCATGGCATCTTTTCCTACACAGCGTGTATCAGGAACTTGTTTTGCCAATACTACAATTTTCAAACTCATTAGATTCTTTATTTTGGTATTAGTAATTATCTGACAGCAAAATTAATGAAACCATTCATTCTACAAAAAGATAGGAGAAAAAAGAAAATATTTTTTATCTTCTTTTTTCTCCTGTTTCTACAAAATAAGTCTACTAATTCTCAACTACTTTCAACTGGTTATTCACTACCGAAAGTGTATAACTCTTGTTTTTCACAGTATCGAATGTTATTTCCATTTTATTGTAATGCACCTTGCAAGGACCGCCGACGTTCGAACGAACTACGGCATGCGTCAACAAATTATCCTTCCAATGTATATCCACTGTAAAGTTACCTCTAGCACAAGCTCCCGTAAACTTACCTTCATGCCATACAGCCGGAAGCGAAGGCAACAAATGGATAAATCCCATGTGGCTCTGCAACAACATTTCCGTAACTCCGGCGGTACCACCAAAGTTACCGTCTATCTGAAATGGCGGATGTGTATCCCACAAATTGTCACAGGTTCCGTTTTTCAGCAGGTTTCCATACAGTGTATATGCTCTGTTTCCATCATGCAAACGGGCCCACTGATTCAGTTTCCAACCCATGCTCCATCCGGTTGCGCCATCTCCACGGTGTTCAAGCACAACTCTTGCCGCTCTCGCCAGTTTAGGCGTGGTCACGGGAGACAGTGTTTTTCCCGGATGCAAACCAAATAAGTGGTTTACGTGACGATGTTCGTCATACGGGTCGTCTATATCTTTCGACCATTCCATCAACTGACCGTATCTTCCTATTTTATAAGGAGCTAATTTGTTCAAAACATTCTCCCATTCCTTTCTGCATTCGGCATCCACATTCAGCACTTTACTTGCCTCGATGGCATCCAGCAAAATTTCCCGTATCACCGCATGTGCAAAAGTAGTTCCCTCGTCAATCGGTCCATGTTCGGGCGATGTAGATGGAGCAGCCGTATAAGTTCCATCCGGTTTCTTCCATAAGTAATCTACGGCAAAATTGGCACTGCTCTTCAGCAAATCATATCCCACATTTTTCAAGAAATCAACATCGCGCGTATAATCATAGTGGTCCCACACATGAATGGCCAGCCACGGTCCTGCCAAAGGACAGAAGTTCCACGACATATCTTTATCACGCAGAGGAGATGTAAATCCAAATATATTACCTGATATGGAGGCTGTCCAGCCACGGGCACCAAAATAAGCTTGCGCTGTCTTCTCACCAGGCTTTACCAACGTACGGATAAAGTCAATCAGCGGCAACTGACACTCGGCCAGATTTGTTGCACACGAAGGCCAATAATTCATCTGAAGATTGATATTATTGTGATAATCCACTCTCCAAGGTCCGTCCACGTTGTTATGCCATATTCCCTGAAGATTAGCCGGCAAGTTTCCCGGACGGGAAGAAGCAATCAGCAAATAGCGTCCAAACTGGTAATACAGACTTTCCAAACCAAAATCGGGTGCTCCCTTTCTATAGCGTTTCAAGCGTTCCGGAGTAGGCAGTTTATCCCATTCGGCCTCTACAGACGGATTCAAAGAAAACGAAACCCGGTCGAACAAAGCCGCATAATCGTTGTAATGCGACTGAAGCAACTGTGCGTAACTTTTACTTTCAGCCTGCTTCATCCATGCTGAAGTCGTCTTTAAAGGCTGGACTCCTACATAAGCTTTGGCATCCGAGAAATCAGGGTCAAAATTCATTTTATAGTCCGTATCTGCCGATACAAGAAACATAACCTCGTCTGCTCCGAAAACATTCAGTTTACCATCCTTGTTCTGAAGCTTTCCTCCTTGCACGATAGCACGGATACGTACAGCATACTGCATATCATTGTTCAACAAGCGACCTGAATACAACAAGCCATTCGAACCGTCTTTCTTGAAACTTCCTTTCATCAACGGATTCGGTGTGTAAGATAACTGCAGATTCTGCATACCCTTTTTATCAGCCGTAAAGCGGATTACCATTACCTGGTCGGGGTAAGAGATAAAATACGAGCGCTTATAATGCACATCACCGGCACAGAAAGAAACAGTAGCCAAAGCCGAATCCAAAGACAAGGCACGTTCGTACTGCTGAACATCTTTATCCTCGATACCTGTTTTTATACGAAATTCACCTGCCGTAGTAAAGCTGCCAAAGCGGAACGGTTCTTCATCAGTTGCTCCATAAGGAACTACACTATTAAAATTATCCTGTGTCAGACGGGACGCTTTTTCCTGATCTCCATCAATAAAAGCCTGACGGATTTCTTTCAAGACTCCGGCCGATTCTTTATTGACATTCCAATAATACTGAGGGCCTTTAGCAGTATTAGGACCTCCCCTCCATAAACTTTTCTCATTAAAAGTCAGACGCTCGGTAGACACTACTCCCATCACATTGGCTCCAAGGCTACCATTTCCGATAGGCAAAGACTGGGTTTCCCATGCAGGCTCCGCATTCGCCCCTTCCCCGGCCCGTTCTACAACAGACGACTTTTCCCATGCAAAAGTTTCCACTACGAGATTCGGCCTGTCGAACCACACCCGCAAACTCCTGTTATCAGAAGCTACTGTGTCCAGCCCCAATAAAGATAATAAAGCCAGACATGACAATGTTTTCTTCATATAGTAATAAGATTAAATTATAGGGCAAAAATAAGAAAAGTTTGGAAACAATCCGCTGTACAACTGAACAAAAAGAGTCGTTAGACTTCTATTTTGAATAATTAAATATATTTCTAAATTTGCATACCAGTATATAAACATAAGACAACATGATAAAAGAATTTACCAACTGGGTCCTTAATACAGGAATAACACCACAGCATGCAACATGGGCCATCGAATGGCTCTCACTGGCAGGAATAGCCCTATTGTCCTACCTAACCACAAAAATCTTCAAGCATCTAATCATCCCCATTATTCAAAAAATAACCTCAAAAACCAAAGCAACTTGGGATGACTACATCTTCAATGAGAAAATGTTGAAACATTTTTGTTACATGGTCCCTCCCATTGTGTGGTACATTCTGCTGCCATTTGTTCTCACAGATTCGCCTTACCTGCTGCACCTGCTTCTGAAAGCCTCTCTCATTGCGCTGGTAATCGCCTCACTCCAACTTATCAACACCTTCCTGTTTACAATACACGAAATTACCAGTGAGCATGAATCTTTAAAAAACAGACCTCTGAAAGGTATCTACCAGATGATAAACCTGGTATCCATATTCATTGGAATCATTATCATCATCAGTATTCTGATAGACAAGAATGCAGGAAGCATACTGGCCGGACTTGGTGCATCGGCCGCTATCCTGATGTTGATTTTCAAAGACAGTATTTTAGGACTTGTAGCAGGTGTACAATTATCGGCCAACGACATGCTCCGGCCGGGAGACTGGATTACCATGAGTAAATATGGAGCAGACGGAACGGTTATCGAAGTTTCTCTGACTACGGTGAAAGTGCAGAATTTTGATAAAACCATTACTACAATTCCACCTTATATTCTGGTAAGCGATTCTTTTCAGAACTGGCGGGGCATGCAGGAAAGCAAAGGCAGACGCATCAAAAGATCAATCAACATTGACCTTACTTCCATCCGGTTCTATACTCCTGAAGAACTGGAAAGAATAGAAAAAGCTGGATTGCTGGAAGGTATCGAATACGACAAAGAAAAACCGGTTGTCAACTTATACCTGCTCCGTCAGTATATACTTAACTATCTGAAAAACCATAAACGTATCCATAAGACATACACCCTACTGGTACGACAGATGCAACCGACCCCGGAAGGACTTCCGCTTGAGATATATTGCTTTACAGATACACCAGTATGGCCCGAATACGAAGCTATCCAAGGCGAAATTTTCGATTATATCTTGGCTATTATTCCGATGTTTGGCTTGCGTGTATACCAACGGCCAGCCGGAAGTGACTTGAATAGTACTCCCAGAGTCTGACCTTTCTATAAAAGTCCGGTAATACACATCAAGATTTTTAGCCTTGTCGTTTTAGTTTATCTTTTGTGTGATAAACGTTCGTTATAAGTGTAATCAACGCTTATCATAAGAGAGACGCAGATTTCTCTCAATAATGCCCAAGCAAAAAGAAACTGGAGTTTTTTTCAAGAGTTATAACACACAAAAGGCCGCTTCCCTTTTTCCGGAGAAGCGGCCTTTTATCATTATACGTTTTATGCCTTTATTAAATACCCGATGCTATAAACTGGATAAATAAAATCAGGAATACCATAGCTATCGGATAAACTGTAGCATAAGCTACACCCGGTATATTACTGTCTACCATCGAATCGGCTGCTGCCAAACCTGGGGTACTGGTCATACCTCCTGTAATGGTTCCAAGCAAATCGAGCAAACTGATTTTAAACACCAGTCTACCTACAAGTGTAGCTATCAACATAGGAACCATTGTAATGGCAGCTCCCACACCGAACATAAGCAAACCGCTTTCCTGGAATGTAGCCACCAATGTCTTTCCTGCAGAAGTTCCTACTTCGGCCAAGAAGAGCAACAGTCCTAACTGACGGAGCAGCTGATTGGCCGGACCTGACATAGACCACAAGATAGGACCAGTCTTACCCACCGCACTTAGCAACAAGGCTACAATCAGTACACCCCCTGTCAATCCCGGTGAGAAAGACACGTTTTCACTGAATGAAATATTCAGTTTTCCAAACAAGACACCCAGTACAATACCCATTGCTATCGGGAAGAAATCTGTATCCGACAGTTTCTTCTCGTCATTGCCCAGCATTTGTGCGATTGTCTTTATACCATCCTTTTCGCCTACAACGATTAACTTGTCACCAAACTTCAGCTCAAAATCTGGAGAAGGAGAAAGGTCGATACCGCTTCGACGAATACGTGTTACGGCACAGCCAAAATTCTGCATAAAATTCAAATCGCCTATCTGCTTGCCAATCATATCTTTCTTTGTGAGCAGCAGTGAAGCTGTTTCCTGTGAATAAGCCAAAGGCAACTCACCTTCCAAGCGTTCACCAATCAGGACAGTCAGCTGTTTCAAGGACTCTTCACTACCTACCGCCTGAATAAAGTCACCTTCGTTCAGTACACTTTTTGCTGTAGGAATCACAATAGAATCGGCATGCTTCAGACGAGAAACAACCGCTCCCGTCATGGCACGAATGTTTATTTCGGCAAGCGACTTTCCAAACACTACCGCATTGGTTACTTTGTAGGTACAAGTTTTCAGTTCGGGAAATTTTCCACGTCTTTCCTTTTCAAGACGTCTGGCTTCTTGATCCAAATCGACCCGCATGATTTTGGGCAGCAGTTTTACAAACAAAATAACTCCAATTACTCCAAAAGGATAAGCAATACCATACGCAATGGAAGCCAAAGGAGAACCGGTACTATCGATTGCTACTGCCAGACCTGGTGTACTGGTCAATGCTCCGGCAATCAGACCGACAACGCTGGGCGTATCAATGTCACACAGATACTTCAGTCCCACAGCCGTAAGGCAAGCCGAACTGATAATCAGCAGTGTAATCAGAATCAAGGTTTTACCTTTACTCCGAAACGAATCAAAAAAACCGGGACCAGCCTGCAATCCAATAGTAAAGATAAACAGTACCAGACCGAAATTTCCAAGCGATTTAGGTATAAAGACTCCTAAATGGCCAAAAAACAGAGCGATAAAAATAACCGCTGAAACATCTAGAGACAAACCACAGATTTTGATTCGCCCCAACATAAACCCTAATGCAACAATCAAAAAAATTGAGAAATAGGGAGATTGTAACAGTTCTAAGAACATATTGCAAATAAAAAATTAAAGAATGAATGAATAATTAGCATTCCAAAGATAGTAATCTATTTACAATTATTGCACATAGTACAGCTCTTTTAACAGTTTTACTGCTATTAATCTTTCAGTTTACAGATGTATTCATACAGATTCCGATAAAACTTATGCCGTGTCAAAGTAGAAACATCACCCAAAATGATTAATTTCATCCTTGCACGCGTAATAGCAACGTTCATTCTTCGTAAGTCATTCAAAAAGCCAATTTGTCCGTCTTCGTTGGCACGCACCAAGCTGATTAGAATCACATCTCGTTCCTGTCCTTGAAAACCGTCTACGGTATTTACGGTAATACTACTCCGGAAAGGTTTGAAAAACGAATCTTTTTTGATAAGCTGACGCAGGTATTGCACCTGTGCCTTATAAGGCGATATCAAACCGATATCGATTCTTTCTTCTAGAAAACGTTCTTTACCAATTTTCCCGATATACTCTTTCAGTTGGGAAATAGAGAGTTCTGCTTCCGGCTTGTTGATACGCCCGTAGTTTTCGCCGACAAATTCTTCATTGCAATCCAAGGATTCTGTATTCACCCACTCTATCGGAGTATCAAAGTCCAGAATGCTACGGTATTTCACTTCGGGAGCAGACTCCAATGCACCTCCATAAAACCAGTCGGAGGAGAAACGCATGATTTCCTCGTTCATCCGATACTGTAACTTCAGCAACGAAACAGCTTCGGGTTTGTTCTGTACCACACGCTGCATCAGTGTAGCAGCCAGTCCGGCATTAGCCGCTTGCGGACATTTCACGGTGGGAGGCAACTGGCAATGGTCGCCTGCAAAAATAACCCTGTCGGCTTTCTGAATCGGAATCCAGCACGCAGGTTCGAGTGCCTGGGCAGCCTCATCAATAAAAAGTGTTCCAAAGCGCTGTCCTATCAGCAAACGGCTGGCACTGCCGACCAACGTACAGGCTATGACACGGGCCTCGGCAAATAAAGCAGCATTGATTCGTATCTCCAGTTCGGCAGCTCTGTCCTTCAGCGAATTGATCTTTGTCCTTACATCCTCTTTACGGGATTCTTTCCGCAGCCTGCCATACAATTCACGGATAACCTTACGAATTCCCCACAGTTGCGGATAATCCGGATGGGCTTCAAAACGGCGCTCATAGGTAAAGGAAAGCATCTTGTCGTTTACCCTGCTGGGATTTCCTATACGCAATACACTCACTCCTCTATCTACCAGTTTCTCACTAATCCAATCGACAGCCATATTGCTCTGTGCACACACCAGGACCTGGTTTTCACGATGCAAGGTTTCATAAATGGCTTCAACCAGTGTCGTAGTTTTACCAGTACCGGGAGGGCCATGCACAATAGCTACATCCTTAGCATGCAAAACTTTATTTACAGCTTCTTCCTGTGTACGGTTAAGCCATGGGAAGCGAACCGGCTGAAATGAAAATTCCGAAACCGGCTGTACGCCATGAAATATTTCACGAAGTTCTTCCAACCGATTATTCTTGGCAGACAAGACTTTCTTCAAAGCATCAAACATCAGTTTGTAGCTGGTTTCATCGAAATACAATTGTACTCCCAACACATCTCTGTTTTGCAGTTCCAACAATGCGTCCATATTGGGCAGAACAACCACCATCCGGTCTTCGTCCACATAACTTACCGTAGCTACAAAATTCAGATAATGCAGTTTCCCCGAAAAATCCTGTGAGAAAAAACATACCGGACGACCGTATTCAAACAAATGCTCGATTTCCTTATCCTCACGCCGTTCTACTTCGACCACCAGCTGATTCAAAGCATTATAATAACTTCGGCCCAAATCAAGAGGATACCAGCACATGCCACGCTTGATTTTCCTCCCTACTCCCATCAGTTCGGTCTGCAGCTTGAACTGCTCTTTTTCATACTCGTACTCCATTTTAAGCAATTCATACTGACGCTGCAGATACAGCACCGACGACACAATCTTACTGTTATTCTCTTTCATCTGTTTGTCCTTTTTGTTCCATCAAAACTTGTGCGCGCGACTTGCTTTGGGTTACCAGATATACTCCTGAAAAAATCAACAATGCAGCCAGTCCCTTTACCCATCCGAATGTTGCAAGTCCCATCACTACCGCTACGCTAGAACCAACGACCGGTTGCATATAATTATACATACTTACTACCGTAGGACGTAATGTTTTCTGCCCTATCAGCATCAGAATATAAGCCAGATAGGTTCCAAACAAAATGACATAGCCTACCTCCAGCCATACAGTCCACGAATATGCAGAGAAATCCATTGTCGAAAAATCAGCATACGAAAATGGGATAAAGCAGATTGCAGCATACGTAAACATCCATTTCATTAAGGTAAATACATTGTATCGGGCTATCAGTTGCTTAAAGATGGTCAGATAACAGGCAAAGCTTACTTGTGCTGCCACACAAAGTGCATCGCCCCAGATATTTCCCTCATGCGCTGTTCCGTTCCTACTGCTCATTATCAGCACCAAAGCACCTGCTGAACCGAGAAAAATACCTGAAACTTTTAACGGTGTTACGGGTTCTTTCAAGAAAAGTGCAGCCAACACCATGGTTACAATCGGCATAGTTGTAGTCACAATGGATGCATTCACTGGAGAAGTAAGCGACAACCCGAATGTAAAACATCCCTGATTACACACAATCCCCAGCAATGAGGCAAAAAACAACAATAACAAATCACGACTGGATACATGTTCCTGTTTCAAGAACAGCGAAGTAATCCAGAAACAAACAGCCCCGCCTATCATACGCATATTCGCCAGTGCCAGTCCACTGATACCTGCCTCCATGGCAGCCTTACCAACAGGCGACATCAATCCCCACATGCTGGCCGCAGCCAACAAGGATAAATGTGCCCTTACATTTTTTAAATCCATCTCTCTCTTCTGTTTAATATCTCGCAGTTACTTTAGCATGCAAAGGTACAAGGAATGAAAAAAAGAACCAGCAATTCATTTGATTAATTCCTATGAAATTCCTATATTTGTTTTAAACAGAAAAAAAAATATCGCCATGAAAAAACAAGCCGATTACATAAAAAGAATCGTGATTAAAGGTTTGTGGGGCCGAAAGAATATATTGTGGGACCTGCATCCCGACGTAAATATTCTGAGTGGAGTTAACGGAATCGGTAAAAGTACCATCCTAAACAAATCAGTCAACTCTTTGGGAGCACTTGAAGGAGGCTCTCTAAGCAACGGAGTAGCTCCCGGTGTGTCCTTTATTTTCTATCCGGAAGATGCAACTTACATCCACTTTGATGCCATACGTAGTTTTGACCGTCCTTTACTGAATGCCAGCCTGCTTGAAAAGATAGGCAACCAGCAAGTAAAGACAGAACTCGACTGGCAAATCTACCAACTGCAAAGACGCTATCTGGATTATCAAGTAAACATTGGGAACCGCATTATAGAACTGCTTACCAGCGGAAACCCAGAAGACCAGCTAAAGGCTGCCGGCATATCGGCTCCCAAAACCAGATTCCAGGATTTGATGGATGAACTTTTCAGCGAAACCGGAAAGTCCATCATCCGTAAAAGCAATGAAATTCAGTTTGTTCAGGACGGGGATATTCTGACTCCATATCAGCTTTCTTCGGGTGAAAAACAGATGCTGGTAATCCTTCTTACTGTACTGGTTCAGGATAACGAACACTGTACGCTTTTCATGGATGAGCCCGAAATATCTCTCCATGTAGAATGGCAGCAGAAACTGATTTCACTTATCAGAAAACTGAATCCTAACGTACAAATCGTACTGACCACTCACTCTCCGGCCGTTATCATGAACGGATGGGTAGACAGCGTGACAGAAGTATCGGATATTACAACCAAATAAATTGAAAAGCCATGGGAAAAAGACTTACCGAAAACCTTTCTTCCCTGTATATCGGCGCAGCTAATAGTCTGAAACCCAAACGGGCAAGAAGAAAAATCGTAGCATACGTAGAGAGTTATGACGACATTTCTTTCTGGCGGTCTCTTCTGTCGGAATACGAAGATGAAACACGCTACTTCGAGGTAATGCTTCCATCCAATAATTCTCTGGCAAAAGGAAAGAAAACAGTACTGATGAATCAGCTGGGAAACCAGTTAGGAGAGAATATGATTGCCTGTGTGGACAGCGACTATGACTATCTGCTACAAGGAAGAACCAATACATCCAAATATATCAACAATAACCCTTACGTACTGCAAACTTATGCCTATGCCATAGAAAACTACCATTGCTATGCGGAAGGGTTGCACGAAGTGTGTGTCACCGCAACACTGAACGACCACATGCTGATAGACTTCCCTGCATTTATGAAACTGTATTCACAGATAGCCTACCCGCTGTTTATATGGTCCGTATGGTTTTACAGAAAGCATATTTTATCGGAATTTTCATTGCTGGACTTCTGCTCGTATGTAAAAATAGAACAAGTAAGTACCAGACATCCGGAACATAGCCTTGAAGTAATGGCCAAAAAGGTAAACCGGAAACTTCATGATTTGGAAAGAAGGCATGCCAATGCAATTCCCGAGATTGAAGCAATGAAAAAGGAATTCAAAACCTTGGGAGTATATCCGGAGAACACCTATTTATTTATACAAGGGCACCACATTATGGATAACGTCGTAATGCGTCTGCTGGTTCCAGTATGTACTGTGCTTCGCCGTGAACGGGAACAGCAGATACACGACTTGGCACTGCATGACATGCAACTGCACAACGAACTGACCAGCTACCAGCGTAGCCTGATAGGCGTGGATGTTGTTATCCACAAGAATACCAACTATAAGCAATCCGAGCTGTATCAGAAAATAAAAAGCGATATAGAGCGCTTTCTGAAAATCATGGAGAAAAAGAAAATACAAAAATAAACGACAACAAAAAAATGCCCATTACTAATTCTGTTTTGAATGAGTAATGGGCATTTGTTATTACATCAATCCATCCAGCTTCAGCTCATCACTTTTCCGATAGCCGGAACTGGTGAACATGGCTACAAGCTCGCCCGACTCATCTGTCAAGCGTACTTCTACAAAAGGTGCCTTCCGGTGATTGAATACTTCTACAGCCTCTGCATATACATAGCCTTTCGTTACGGCACGCAAAAAAGTAATGTTCGCATTCAACGACAAGGTCAGATTGGAACGGCTGTTTGCAACCGCAGCAAAAGCCAAGTCAGCCAATGTAAACAAAGCACCTCCCTGACATACTCCTCCACCATTCAAATGGTTTGAAGTTACCAGCATCCTGGCTTTCGCATATCCGGGCTGGATTTCCAGCAGCTCTGCTCCTGCCTGAACGGCAAAACGATCGTTGCCCAATAACTCTTTTAATGTTCCCATACGCTTAAGCTATCGTTACCATCGTTGCACCGAAACCATATTCACGGAATGAAGCATCCTGACTTTGGTATGTTTTATATTTCCGCTTCAGTTCATCCAAAATGGCTTTACGCAATACGCCATCTCCTTTTCCATGAATAAACACGATTTTCTGTCCCCGCTTACCTTTAAACTCTTCCAGTGTCTTACGGAATACATCCAACTGATAATTCAACATTTCGGCATTACTCATGCCTGTAGTATCATCCAGCAATTCGTGGATATGCAAGTCTACTTCCAGAATATTGTTCTTCATCTGCCGTTGCTGCTTGCGCTGAATCTTGGCAGGCAGTTCATCCTGATTCTTTTTCAATAAAGCTTCCTTGATATCATCGGCCGAAGCAAAAAACTCCTTTGATACTTCATCGCCTCTCACGATATCATAAACCAATGAAGGCACTTCGAAGAAATCACTTGCCTGAAAAGTATGCAACTTATAGAATTTTACGGTATCAATGCGCAATTCCTTGCATACGGCAGGTTTCAGCAAGAAAGTCCGGTCATCCTTATAGGCCATCAGCTGCACAGCTACATGCTCCAATTCATTCAATGCACTTTTTTCGAATTCTTCCAGATGCATTTTCATGTTAGGCTTTACTGTTCCCCGACTTCTTAAAGACCAGCTTTTACCCTCTGCCGAAAGATATACATAGTCGATAAAATAGTTGCTGTCGTTTATCAGATAAGCATCGAAGGCAGTCGACGAAATAGCCATTATATCCTGCGGAACAAAAGCCAGATAAACATTCAGAATATCATTTCCCCGAATCTCAGGTGCCCTGTAAGTAATCGGCTTTTCTTCTTCCGGTTCTTCATCCACGATTTCCGGTTCCGGCTTCTTCACACTTTTCAAGGGTATATTATAATCATCTGTCTGGATTACCACACATTCCCTAATCAGCATGGGGATTTCAAACCCGTCTTCACCTTCCACCAAAGCTACATCTTTTCCTTGAAATCCTCTGACAATACCTCCTCCTACTTCACTGAGGAAACGAACTTTATCACCTATTTTCATGATTATTCTTTTTTTGTTTAAGCAAATGTAACTACTTTTGTCAAGATAAAGAAAAAAAAGCGATGGAAGATACAAAGCATATCAAAATAAACGATTACAATTATCCGTTACCCGATGAACGGATTGCCAAATTTCCTCTTGCGCAGCGAGACCAGTCGAAACTGCTGATTTACAATCAGGGAGCAGTGAGCGAATCGATATTTCACAAATTGCCCGATTACATAGAACCCGGTACACTGATGATTTTCAACAATACCAAAGTCATTCAGGCCCGTCTGCACTTCAGAAAAGAAACCGGGGCTTTGATTGAAATATTCTGTCTGGAACCTATCCAGCCCAACGACTATGTACTGAACTTCCAGCAAACCCGTCACAGTGCGTGGCTATGCATGGTAGGCAATCTGAAGAAATGGAAAGAAGGTGCACTGATCAAAGAAATGGAAGTAAAAGGACATACCATCCGACTCACTGCTACACGAGGCGAAAACAGAGGTACCAGCCACTGGATTGACTTTACATGGGATAATGAGCAAATCACCTTTGCAGATATTCTGGAAGTTTTCGGCGAATTACCCATCCCTCCTTACTTAAACAGAGAAACGCAAGAAAGTGACAAGAAAACCTATCAGACAGTATACTCCAAGATAAAAGGCTCTGTAGCAGCTCCTACTGCGGGACTGCACTTCACAGAAACAGTGCTTGATAATCTCCGAAATAAAGGAGTCGACCTTGAAGAAGTGACCCTACATGTAGGTGCAGGAACTTTCAAGCCGGTAAAAAGTGAAGAAATAGAAGGACATGAAATGCATACCGAATATATTTCGGTTCACCGTCAGACCATCGAAAAGCTGCTGGCACATCCGGGTAAGGTACTTGCCGTAGGTACAACTTCCGTGCGTACACTGGAAAGTCTTTATTATATCGGCACTACCCTGCTGGCACATCCCGATGCCAGTCAGGAAGAACTACACGTTCGCCAATGGACACCTTACGAGTTGAAAGATGAACCTGACGCAACGACTGCACTTACTGCTATTTTGGAGTATATGCAGCGTAACCAGTTGGATGCCCTGCACACCAGTACGCAGATTATCATTGCTCCGGGTTATACCTATAAAATAGTCAACAGAATTATAACCAACTTCCACCAGCCTCAAAGTACACTCCTGTTACTGGTTTCAGCTTTCGTAAAGGGAGACTGGCGGAAAATTTACGATTATGCCCTGGCTCATGACTTCCGCTTCTTGAGCTATGGCGATTCATCACTGCTGATTCCTTAAAATTAACAAGTAATGAAAGATAATAACGAAGAAATGTTTCCAGTTGTAGACGAAGACGGCAATATCACCGGAGCTGCAACTCGTGGCGAATGTCACAATGGTAGCAAGCTATTGCATCCAGTCGTTCATCTTCACGTATTCAACAGCAAAGGCGAACTTTACCTTCAAAAACGCCCCGACTGGAAAGACATACAACCAGGAAAATGGGATACTGCCGTAGGAGGCCACGTTGATTTGGGCGAGAGTGTTGAGATAGCGTTAAAGCGCGAAGTACAGGAAGAACTAGGCATTACCGAATTCGAGCCTCAGCGCCTGACGCACTATGTTTTCGAATCCGATCGAGAGAAAGAACTGGTATTCACCCATAAAACAATTTACGACGGAGAAATCTCTCCCAGTGAAGAAGTGGCAGAAGGACGCTTTTGGCGTATAGAGGATATTAAAGCTAACTTAGGGAAAGATGTTTTCACTCCCAATTTTGAAAACGAATTTCAGAAAGTTCTCATAAAGAATATTCAAACAAACGAAAATTAAAACACCCTTTAAAAGTCGACAAGCCTATTTTTTTGATATAAATCAAGAATTAGGCTTTTTTTAGTAAATTCTGCATCCCAATAGAATAACCAATCTATTTAAGCTGTAATTTTGTGTCGTAAAACATAATATCACAAGGAAGATGATTAAAAAAATGAAAAATTTCTTTGTCAGAACTCTCCAGCGCATGGGAGAAAACGAAATCCAGGCGTGGAAACTAAACGACAAATAAATGAACAGAATACGAATACAGCTGTTTTAAGTATTCCAAGGAAAAAAGAAAAGCAATGAAAATGGAGAAAAGGCTGCCCGACAAAACCATGTCAAGCAGCCTTTGTTGTTTTAGTAGCATACCTTATCATCCTTCTGTTCCCAATTTTGGAAAGCCTTGATAGCTTCATTGCCTAATAAATGCTCCGATGGCAGTTTCCGGTCTTCGAGCTTTAAATCCAATTCCTCATAAATAAAAGCATCATCAAACCCGATGGCAGCAGCATCATGCTTGGTATTTCCATAATAAATACGGTCCAGATGTGCCCAATAAATCGCCCCAAGACACATAGGACAAGGTTCACAAGAAGTATAAATCTCACAACCACTCAAATCAAACGTTCCTAATGCTTTGGCAGCAGCCCTTATGGCACTTACCTCGGCATGGGCAGTCGGGTCACAGTTCGAAGTTACCCGATTCACTCCCGTAGCTATAATTTCACCATTGCGGGCAATGACAGCCCCAAAAGGTCCTCCACCTGCAGCTACATTCTCAATAGAAAGCTCAATGGCTTTTCGCATCAAATCTTCTTTTGTCATAATCAAAAACAATAAAATCCGATATGCAAATATAAAGTTTCCGCCCTAAAAAACAAGTTTAACCATCTTAATTAAACTATACACAAAAAAAGTCCTCCATACTTTTCAGTACAGAGGACTTTTCTATGATTGCTTATGAAGCAGACATTACATCATGCCGCCCATACCGCCCATTCCCGGAGCAGCCATTGGCATTTCAGGTTTGTCTTCTTTCTTTTCTACAATTACACATTCAGTAGTAAGGAACATACCAGCAATAGAAGCAGCGTTTTCCAATGCTACACGAGTAACTTTAGCAGGGTCTACTACACCGGCAGCATGCAAGTGTTCGTAAACATCAGTACGAGCATTGTAACCGAAGTCACCTTCGCCTTCACGTACTTTCTGTACCACTACAGCACCTTCTTTACCCGCATTAGCTACAATCTGACGAAGCGGTTCTTCGATAGCACGCTTGATAATTTCGATACCGGTAGTTTCGTCAGCGTTGTCACCCTTCATACCTTCCAAAGCATCGATAGCACGGATGTAAGTTACACCACCACCCGGTACGATACCTTCTTCGATAGCAGCACGAGTAGCACACAAAGCATCATCTACACGGTCTTTCTTTTCTTTCATTTCAACTTCGCTGGCAGCACCTACGTAAAGAACAGCTACACCACCTGACAATTTAGCCAGACGTTCCTGCAGTTTTTCTTTATCATAGTCAGAAGTAGAATTCTTGATTTCAGCCTTAATCTGGTTGATACGTTCCTGAATCAGTTCTTTCTGACCAGCACCGTTTACGATAGTTGTATTTTCCTTAGAAACTGTAATCTTATCGCAAGTACCCAACATTTCGAGTGTAGCCTGTTCCAGTTTCAAGCCTTTTTCTTCGCTGATTACGATACCGCCAGTCAGCACTGCGATGTCTTCCAACATTGCTTTACGACGGTCGCCGAAGCCCGGAGCTTTCACTGCACAAATCTTCAACTGACCACGCAGACGGTTAACTACCAAAGTAGTCAAAGCTTCGCTGTCTACATCTTCTGCAATAACCAGCAAAGGACGTCCGCTCTGAACAGCCGGTTCCAGGATAGGCAAGAAATCTTTCAGGTTAGAAATCTTCTTATCGTAAATCAATACATATGGATGTTCCATTACACATTCCATCTTTTCAGTATCTGTTACGAAGTAAGCCGACAAGTAACCACGATCGAACTGCATACCTTCTACTACACCGATTGTAGTGTCAGTACCTTTAGCTTCTTCGATAGTGATAACACCGTCTTTAGAAACTTTGCGCATTGCATCTGCAATCAGTTTACCGATAACAGGGTCGTTGTTTGCAGAGATAGTAGCCACCTGTTCAATCTTGTCGTAGTTATCGCCTACAGTTTCAGCCTGAGCTTTGATAGATTCTACTACTTTAGCCACAGCCTTGTCGATACCACGTTTCAAGTCCATTGGGTTTGCACCTGCAGTAACGTTCTTCAAACCAACACCAACGATAGCCTGAGCCAAAACAGTTGCAGTAGTTGTACCATCACCGGCATCATCGCCAGTTTTAGAAGCAACCGATTTAACCAACTGTGCACCTGTGTTCTGGAAAGCATCTGCCAATTCGATTTCTTTTGCTACAGTCACACCGTCTTTAGTGATGTGAGGAGCACCGAATTTCTTTTCGATGATAACATTGCGTCCTTTAGGGCCCAGTGTTACTTTCACTGCGTTAGCCAGTTCGTCTACACCTTTTTTCAACTGATCGCGAGCGTCGATGTTGAAGAGAATATCTTTTGCCATAATTTTCTGAATCTTTAAATGTTAAACTAATCTATTATCCAATTACTGCCAGAACGTCACTCTGACGCATCATCAAGTATTTCTTGCCTTCGAATTCAATTTCTGTACCCGAATATTTCCCGTACAAAACTGTATCGCCTACTTTCAAGATCATTTCTTCGTCTTTAGTACCATTGCCTACTGCAACAACTTCACCCTGCAACGGTTTTTCTTTTGCTGTATCAGGAATGATAATACCACCGATTGTTTTCTCTTCTGCAGGAGCCGGAAGAATCAAGACTCTGTCTGCTAATGGTTTAATGTTCATAGTTCTTATTTTTTAGTTTTTTATTTCTATAATTGTTATTCAATGCCTCTACAGGCAAGCACTTATCTTATTACCAAAACTGTGCCAAACAAAAAATATGCCATATTGACAGATAGTACATGACAAGAAATACATCTATGGCAGAAAAGTCTACTTTACCTTATATTATTCAACACATAAAATCCAAACAGTACTTTCATCAACTATCACAATCAAGTACCTGGCCAATCTATTAAAACTATTGACAATTTATCAATTTATATAAAGGAAAAAGAAAAAAGAAGCCACAAAAGACTGTTTTTCAGTAAATTGATGTATATTTAAAAGCAGATTTCAATAAAAATGTACAATTCAAAGCGTTATAACTACTTTATCTAATTTATTAATAAAATCAGGGGTATGCAGACAACACTATTCAAAGGCATCATTTGTTTTCTGTTATGCATCATGGGCATAAATGTTTATGCACAGAAAACTACTTCTAACTACACAGTAAAAGGTGTGCTTGTTGATTCGCTTCTAAACGAAAGTGAACCCTATGCCACCATCCGGATTGTGAGCAAAAAAGCTCCGGATAAACCTGTAAAACTTGCTGTAACAGATGAAAACGGTAAGTTCAATGAAAAACTGAAAACTACCGGACAATATATCATCAGTTTTACCTCAATAGGAAAACTCACAGTATCCAGAGAATTCGAAATCAGCAATACAAATAAGAGTATAGATTTAGGAACTATTTTTACAGCAGAAGCCAGTGAAATGCTGAAAGGTGTGGAAGTCGTAGCGCAAAAGCCGCTGGTAAAAGCTGAGATAGACAAAATTTCCTACAGCATAGAAGACGACCCGGACTCGCAGACCAACACCACACTGGAAATGCTGAAAAAAGTCCCGCTGGTAACCGTTGACGGGGAAGACAATATCCAAGTAAACGGCTCTAGCAATTTCAAAGTACACGTAAACGGAAAGCCCAATACTTTAATGAGCAACAATCCCAAAGAAGTATTGCGCAGCCTGCCTGCCAATTCTGTCAAGTCGATAGAAGTCATCACCGAACCGGGTGCCAAATACGATGCAGAAGGAATCGGAGGAATCCTGAATATCATTACAACCGATACACGTATGCAAGGCTACAATGTTACTTTAGGAGCTAGAGGCAGTAATCATGGTATCGGCGGATACGGATATGGAACTGTACAGGTAGGAAAATTTACCGTAAGCGGAAACTACTCGTATAACTATAATACATCGCCCAGAAGTTATTTTGATTCCGGACGTGAGGATTTTACATCCGACGAGAACAAGTACCTCTCATCCGGAGGTTCCTCAAAAAGCAACGGCAACTTCCAATATGGCAATCTGGAAGGAAGCTACGAAATCGACACGCTGAATCTGATTACCTTCTCTGCCAACATGTTTGGAGGAAAATTCAAAAGTAACAGTGATTCATATAACCGGATGCTTTCGGCTGCCGAAGAATTATCCTATAAATATAATACCCGCAACCGTAGCACCAACAACTTTGGCAATGTAGGCATTAACTTTGACTATCAGCATTCTTTTAAAAGAAAAGGTGAATATCTCACAGTATCATACAAGTACAATGATTCTCCTGACGGAAATGAATCATCTACCGAATACCTTGATATAGTAGATGTTCCGTTTACTTTGAACAATCAATACTTTGATAATGATGCTCATACAGCCGAGCACACCGGCCAGATAGACTATGTAAATCCAATCAACGAAAAGCATTACGTGGATGCAGGTATGAAGTACATCTACCGCCAGAATGCCAGCGACAGTAAATATTTCCTGCTCCAGCAGGATGGTTCCATGCAACAGGACAATACCCTGTCGGATAAATTCGAACAGGGACAAAACATTCTGGCCGCATATGCAGACTATCAGCTTAAACTGAAAAAATTTGGCGTGAAAGCAGGCGTACGCTACGAACACACTTTTATGGACGTGGCATACGATTTAAGACCGGAAAAGAATTTCAGCGCCGGCTTTGACGATGTTGTTCCTACAGCCAACATTTCGTATATGATTAATACAACGTCGTCCATACGTGCCAATTACAACATGCGTATCAACCGTCCGGGCATCTGGTATCTGAATCCGTTCCGCGATACCAGCAACCCGACTTCTGTCAGCTACGGTAATCCGGATCTTGAAACAGAAAAAGCTCACATCCTAGGAATGACCTTCAGTTCCTTCTCTGCAAAATTCAGCCTGAATGCAGGTTTGAACTATACATTTACAAACAACGGAATCGAGCGTTACTCGTTTATGAACGAAGGTATTCTGGAAAATACCTACCGCAATGCCGGAAAGAAACAAACCACCCGCCTGTCATTATGGATGAACTGGAATCCGGGTAATACCACCCGTATTTCTATTAATGCAGCCGGCTCCTACTCCGACTTCAAGAGCGATTTGCTGAATACACATAATTCAGGATTTAACGGAAGCTTATACGGTAACATCCAGCAAACCATTCCTTGGGATTTGCGCCTCAGCATGTATGGGGGTGGAAGTACTCCTTATATATCTTTGCAAGGCAAAGGTTCGTCATATTACTACTATGGCCTGAACTTGAGTCGCTCATTCCTGAAAGAAAAACGGCTGAATGTCTCCGTATATGCCAGCAATTTCTTTAATAAATACAATACCTACAGCAACGAAACCGTCACAGAGACGTTCCGTTCCTGGAGTAACAACAAAAGCTATTCGCTGGGATATGGCGTAAGTATCAGCTGGCGCTTTGGCGAACTGAAGACACAGGTCAAAAAGACTGCGCGCAGCATCAACAACGATGATGTAAAGGCTGGAGAAGGCAGTTCTGGTGGTCAAAGCAGCGGTGGAGGAATGTAACATCAATCATACAAATATAACTATGGAGATTATTTATTTAACAATTGGCTTATGTGTAGGAATTATAGCCGGCTATCTGGCAGCTGCCAGAAAAGCCGGCGTACTGCAAACAAAGCTGGAGATGCAGCAAAGTCATGCACAAGACTTGCTGACCGCTGAACAACAGCGAAACAAAGCACAGCAGGAACTCATTAAACAAGAATTGCAAAAAGCCCAGCAAAAACAGGAAGAAACCTTGCGCCTTCTTGAAGCAGCAAGGCATGAATTGGCAACGCTTACGGTCCAAAAGAAAACACTGGAGGAAAAACTCGAAAGCCAGAAAGAAGAAGTAACCAATCTGCACAAGCAATTTAACCTGGAGTTTGAGAACATTGCAAACAAGATCTTCCAGCAAAAGACCGAGAGCTTCAACAAACTGAGCGCCGAAAGTCTGAGCAATATCCTGAAGCCGTTTGGAGAGAACCTGAACGAATTCAAGCATCAGGTAAGCGAGGTGTACGACAAAGAGTCCAAGCAACGCTTCTCATTGGAAGACCGCATCAAGGAACTGGTGCAACTGAACAAGCAAATCAGTGATGATGCCAATAACCTGACACGCGCCTTGAAGGGTGACTCCAAGATACAGGGTAACTGGGGAGAAATGATTCTGGAAACTATCCTCGAAAACTCCGGCCTGCGTGAAGGTGAAGAATATTTCCGGCAGGAATTCCTGAAAGATGAAAACGGTGAAGTGCTGAAAAACGAACAGGGAGTACGTATGCAGCCGGACATCATCGTAGTCTATCCGGACAACCGACAGGTTATCATCGACTCCAAAGTTTCGCTCACAGCATATGCCAACTACATGGCCTGCGAATCGAAAGCCGATCAGGAATATTATCTGAAAGCACATTTGGCATCCGTAAAAGCACACATCGACGAACTGAGCCGCAAGGACTACTCGAAGTATAACCTGGCCTCACTGGACTTTGTCATGATGTTTGTCCCCAATGAGCCTGCCTATGTGCTGGCCTTGCAGACAGACCCTAACTTATGGAATTATGCCTATCAGAAGAAAGTTGTGCTGATGAGTCCGACCAACCTGATTGCTGCCCTGCGTCTGGCTCTGGATTTATGGAAGCGAGAATATCAGGAAAAAAACCTGCAGGAGATTGTGAAACGCGGCACAGCCTTATACGAGCGTTTGGTAGGATTTACCGATACCTTCAGAAAGATAGGTGACGAACTGTCTGCTGCATCCAAGGCTTATGATACGGCTCTGAACCAGTTGAGCTGCGGTCGGGGGAATGTTATCCGTCAGGCCGAAATGCTGAAAGAGCTGGGTATTACACCCAAAAAGCAATTTGGCGGACGCTTGCTGCAGGATGTGCAGAAAGAGGAATAACGGTACTTTTTTGCTTCATCTTTGCAATGATGAACGTATGGCATAAGCATGCAGTAAGTTGGTCTTTACAAAGATGAGCGTTTGTCTCTTTTGAGAGGAAACAACAAGTCACAGGTACTTTCATAAAAAAAGAGGATAAATCCTTACATTCGGATTTATCCTCTTTTCAGTATAACTATAATTGTTTCGATTATTTCACCATAGCAATCAGTTCTTCCGGAGTAACCAGCGACTGCTCACCGGTAGCCATATTCTTCAGTGTGACCTTACCGTCGTTCATTTCATTCTCGCCGACGATGGCAACAAACGGAATATTCTTGGCATTGGCATAACTCATCTGTTTCTTCATCTTGGCACTGTCCGGGAACAGTTCGGCACGGATACCCGCTTCGCGAGCCTTGAACAGGATAGGAAGTGCATAAGCTGCTTCCTTGTCACCAAAGTTTACAAACAACAGCTGAGTGGCATTGACTGCTTCTTTAGGATACAAGTCCAACTGATTCAGTACATCGTAAATACGGTCAGCTCCAAACGAAATACCTACACCCGACATGCCGTCCATACCAAATACACCGGTCAGGTTGTCGTAACGTCCGCCACCGCTGATGCTTCCAATCTGAACATCGAGCGCCTTGACTTCGAAAATAGCTCCGGTATAATAATTCAGACCACGGGCCAGTGTCAGGTCAAGTTCTACTTCCGATTTTACGCCCAGCGCTTCTACAGTCTTCAGGATGAACTCGCTCTCCTCTACCCCTTTCAGACCGGTTTCGCTGGCTGCCAGCACGGTTTTCAGTGTTTCGAGTTTTTCGCGATTGGTACCGCTCAGCAAAATAATGGGCTGCAGCTTGTCGATGGCTTCCTGAGAAATACCTTTCGAAGCCAGTTCGGCATTCACATTGTCCAGACCAATCTTGTCGAGCTTGTCGATAGCTACTGTAATATCCACAATCTTGTCGGCTTCACCGATAATTTCGGCGATACCGGTCAGAATCTTACGGTTATTAATCTTGATGGATACACGGATACCGAAACGGTGGAATACAGTATCAATCATCTGAACCAGCTCTACTTCGTTGAGCAGCGAATTGCTGCCTACTACATCGGCATCACACTGATAAAACTCGCGGTAGCGTCCTTTCTGCGGACGGTCGGCACGCCATACAGGCTGTATCTGGAAGCGTTTGAAGGGGAAACTGATTTCGTCGCGGTGCATCACCACATAACGGGCAAACGGCACGGTGAGGTCGTAGCGCAGACCTTTCTCGCAGAACTTACTTGCCAGCTTTGCAGCATTGCGGCTCAACAGTTCTTCGTCTGTAATACCGGAAAAATAGTCTCCGGAATTCTGGATTTTAAAGAGCAGCTTGTCGCCTTCGTCGCCATATTTTCCCATCAAGGTTGAAAGGTTCTCCATCGAAGGAGTTTCAATCTGCTGGAAACCGTACAGATAAAACACTTCACGAATCGTGTTGAATATATAATTACGTTTCGCCATTTCTACAGGCGAAAAATCACGTGTCCCTTTGGGTATACTCGGTTTTGTTGCCATAGTTAAATATTACATTTTTTCCGGATACAAAAATACATTAAATCTTTGAAAATTCCATGGTATTGGTTGTTATGTTTCAATGAACTCCCGCAAAGGCTTTCGAGGATTTGAAATCACTTACTGCAATTCGCGAAATATAATTTCATTTCAAGAGTTGACGGTCGTTATCACCACTTTCCAATACACGCATCTGATGAATTGCTATCTGATTCAACTTTACAAGCCGTTCTCCTTGTGATATGCCCTGTTCTATAAATACGGCATTTATGTTTTCCATATTTGATAGACAGATTAGCTCGTTGATAGTAGCATAATCCCGAATATTGCCTTTTAAGTCAGGATTGGCTTCCCGCCACTGTTTTGCCGTCATCCCAAACATTGCTACATTCAATACATCAGCCTCATTGGCATAAATGATGCTCGCCTGCTTGGGCGTTACTTCTACCGGGATAAGATTCTGTTTGATTGCATCGGTGTGTATACGGTAATTTATTTTCGACAGTTCCCGTTTGGCAGACCACCCCAACAAGTGTTGCTCCTCTGTTTTAAGCCGCTGAAACTCCTTGACTATATAGATTTTGAATTCAGGACTTATCCACATGGCAAACTCAAAAGCTATATCCTTGTGAGCGTATGTACCTCCATATCGTCCGGCTTTTGCCTGAAGACTTATCGCATTTGTACGGGCCACAAACTCCTTGACACTTATTTTGAAACTGTTTAGCCCGGACTTATTTCTAATTGTGGCGAATTCGCCATAATTAAAATTGGGATTATACACCTTTTCCCAAATACCGATATATTCCAGCGTATTACGATTACGCAACCAGTCGGTTATGAAAAAATCTCCGTCTTTGGCTTGCAGCATATCGGTGAGGCAGATATAATCCTCTCCATCTACTTTTATAACACTGACTTCAGTATTTTGAACTGCTATTTTTGCCATACGCATCAGACTCTTTATTTGAAACCCACAAAGTTATTTTTTTTACTCGCGACGGTTTACATAAATACTGATATAATATACCAATGTGGCTAAAGAACTCAATGCCGCTACCACATAAGTATAGGCAGCCGACTTCAAAGCATCCTTTGCCTGATTATGGTTATAGGCATTGGTGATACCAGCACTGCTCAACCATACCAATGCTCTGCGGCTGGCATCAATCTCTACGGGAAGTGTGATAAAGCTGAACAAAGTAGTCATGGCAAACAGGCAGATTCCAAACAAAAGCAGTTGAGGAAAAGAGTTCACCAACAGAATACCTCCCAGCAAAACCCATGACATGATGCTGGATGAGAACTGAACTACCGGAACCAAAGCCGAGCGCATGCGCAACGGTGCATAAGCTCTGGCGTGCTGTACGGCATGTCCGCACTCGTGAGCGGCAACAGCAGCTGCAGCCACACTGCAACTATTATATACTCCCTCGCTCAAGTTTACTGTTTTATTAGCCGGATTGTAGTGGTCTGTCAGCATACCCGAAGTACTGGTCACGCGTACATCATATATTCCATTGTCCCGCAACATTTTTTCGGCTACTTCACGACCGGTCATTCCATTGGGTAAGCCCATCTTAGAATACTTTTCAAATTTGTTCTGCAAACTGGATTGCACAATATAACTGATAATGGCAATACCGATAAATAAAATCCAATACATAATTCTTTTTATTGTTTTAAGTTATGACAAATTACAAGCAAAATGCTTGCCAAAGATATGGAAATGAGGATAAAGCCCCAATATGTCAGTCTGTTTTTAAGTTTATTAAGTGTTTTGCACTGATTTTTAAAAGATTAAGCATTTCAGCAATGCCGGAAACAAAAAAAGCTGCGCTGAAGAAGTACCTCAGCGCAGCTTAAAATCATATAAAATTTGCTTTTTAGAACAATTTTGCAGGATATTCACCAGCGTCTACCAACGCCTGTATTTTGTCAACTACTCCCTGACGGTCAGCAGCATAAGTCACACCAAACCATTTTGAAGTAGTATCCAGAACTTTCACGGTAGCTGTACCTTCGTTGATAAGTTTGTTAACCATCAAAGGAATGAAGTATTCAGCTTTCAGGTTACCAATATTAGCATTCAGGAATTCTACGAAGTAATCTTCCGAGTATTTGAAATAATCCGGAGTAAAGCCCCACATATTCATAGATACCGGTGTATTGTCGGCAATGGCAACCCATTTTCCTTCTTCATCCTTGTAAGAAACAGCACCGTCTACACGCATAATCTCAGTACGTTCTACAACGGTAGTCAGGTGTCCCTGTTCGTTGGCCGAACATACGCCACGAGCCACCGTACCACTTTCAGACAATGTATTGCCTACACGGAAACCTACCATACAGTAATCGTTTGTTGCGCCTTCCGGAAGTTCTGAAAGGTATTTACCAATCACAGCAAAGCTGTCACGGCCATAGAAGTCGTCTGCATTGATAACTGCAAACGGTTCTTTGATTACCTCTTTTCCCATCAATACAGCATGGTTGGTACCCCATGGTTTCACACGACCTTCCGGACAAGTGAATCCTGCTGGAAGATTGTCTATAGACTGGAATACAACTTCTACAGGAATATGGTTTTCGTATTTTGATACAATCTTTTCGCGAAAATCCTTTTCAAAATCTTTACGGATAACAAAGACTATTTTACCAAAGCCGCCACGAATAGCATCGAAAATAGAGTAATCCATAATAGTTTCACCGTTAGGACCCAGGCCATCCAACTGCTTCAATCCACCATAACGGCTACCCATACCGGCTGCCAATACAAATAATGTAGGTTTCATAAGTATTTTTAATTAATGTTTATATGCCACAAAATTAAAAATAAATATCAGCATAGTAAATACTTCGGTGAACAAAAATATGATAATTGGGTTATTTTTCTTAATTTCGCATCAATCAGATGTTCGGATATAATAAGACATTGATTAATTTAAAGAACAAGAAAGGCTAGCTTTATATGAAGAAATACATTAAGTGGACTGGAATAGTAATTCTATTCCCGTTTTTTCTATTTATTATACTTTGTATTCTTATTTATATTCCTCCGATTCAAAATTTTCTGGTAAGCCAAGCTACCGTTTATTCATCGAAGGCTACTGGAATGAAAATTGCAATAGAAAGAATCTCGCTTTCATTCCCCTTAGATTTAATTGTACACAATGTTCAGGTTGCCGACTCAACAGATAACCCTATTCTGTCTGTCAAGGAAATAAAGGCTGAAATACAAATGCTTCCCCTCTTCAGAAAAGAAGTGGAGCTGGATGGCCTTACCCTGAAAAAAGCATCGGTCAATACGGGCAAACTGATAGAAGGGATGGAGTTAAATGGAGAACTCGGCGAATTTCATATCGAATCGCACGGAGTAGCATTCGATCCGGAAACAGCTGTTATCAATCAGGCACTATTGAAAGACACTCATCTTTCTATCCTGCTGGCAGATTCGACTGCGACAGATACAACAGACAGTACTCCACTTTACTGGAAAGTTTTATTAAAAAAAATCGACTTTAGCAATGTATCCGTACAGATGCTAATGCCGCTGGATTCTTTATCCCTTTCGGCAAGCATGGAGCATTTTTTGCTTCAAAACGGTGCCGTTGATTTACATAAAATGTCTTATCAGGCAGAGCAGGTCAGACTAAAAAACGGAAGCATCAGCTATGACTACGGAATGCCTGCCGACAGTAGTACTACAAGCGGACTTAATCCTTCGCATATCCGGTTAAACAATTTCCGTACACGAATGGATTCGCTGTATTATTGCGGAAACAATATTCATGCAGTTATTAAAGAGTTCACATTCAAAGAAATGGGGTCTGGAGTAGAACTCATTTCAGGAAAGGGGAACATAGTATCTAATGATAAAACACTGCGTATACCTGAGCTGCATCTGCAAACCGCAGAATCTTTTATAGACATGGAAGCGGCTATGGACTGGAATGCTGCATCAGCCAACTCTGAAGGGTTATTAACAGCTCAACTCATTGCAGACTTTGGCAAAGGAGATATCCTGAAATTAGCCGGAAATCTTCCGGAGGATTTTATAAAGAATTATCCGGACCAGCCATTGAGAATAAAGGCAGGCATTGACGGAAACATGAATAAATTACAACTGACGACATGTACCCTGACCCTGCCGGAAACATTCCGTGTAGAGATGGACGGAGAACTGAACCTGCTGGCAGACAGTATAAATCGTCATGGAGAAATCAAAATCAGAACTTTGACCGAAAACATGAATTTCGTCAAAGCACTGACACAGGGAAGTTTTGCAATACCGTACGGAACTACTTTGGACGGTTTCGGCAGAATTAATGGCAATACAGTAAATACAGAATTGACGCTGACAGAAAAACAAGGTACATTAAAGCTAAACGGACAATACGACTGGGTAAAGGAATCGTATGCAGCAGCTATACATGCAGATAATATCCAACTGCACAATTTCATGCCTAACGATTCATTATTTAATCTGACTGCATATCTGCAGGCTGAAGGAACTGGTTTGGATATTTTTTCTCCTTCCACACGATTCGAAATGGAAGGTGGGTTGTCACACCTGCAATATGGCAATAAAATTCTTTCGGGAGTTGAAGTAAGCAGTAGTCTGGCAAAATCGAATGCGACTGCTGATTTTAGGCTGAAAGACAATGCCTTGTCGGTTGCCGCCAAGCTTGACGGAACATTAACTCCGAAGCTGGTAACCGCAGATTTGAATTTAGATGTCAACTATTTGAACTGGCAAGATTTAAAATGGACAAATGTTCCATTGAGTTCTTCACACAAGCTGAAGCTGCATGCACAAAGTAATCTTAAAAGAAGTCATAAACTGGATTTGGCTTTGACAAATACACAATTGGTTACCCCACAAAAAACGCGTGCGACAAAAGATTTGTTCATAAACTTTTCTACGGATACAGACTCTACCTTTTGCTCGCTTAACGCAGGCGACATGCATCTAACCCTTATGGGAGAAAAAGGGATTGATCTGTTGGGAGAACAACTGACCAAAGTATCAGATATGCTCATGAGTCAGTGGAGACAAAAGCAAATGGATTTGGAACTTGTAAAAAGCAAGCTCCCTAATATGGATTTGCAGTTAACGGTTGGGACAGACAACCCTATCAGCAATACCTTGTCGACACAGGGAATACGAATAAACAAACTTTATGCACAAATAAAGACGTCACCGATTGACGGATTGAGCAGCAATGCCTGTATGACCGGATTTGCAACAGACAGTTTGGCAATAGATACTATTTTCTTTAATTCCAGCCAAGCTACAGACAGCATTGTCTGGAAAAGTGGAATACAAAGTTCAACCCAAAAGAATCAAGAAGGATTTAACATCATTGTAGACGGAAATATCGGAAATAAAAAGTCTCAGATAAACATTGAATATCTCAACGATAAAAAAGAACGGGGCGCATATATCGGACTTATCGGAGCATTACAGGAAAAAGGTATCAGCCTGCATATCCATCCTGATGACCCGATACTGGTTTACCGGCCTTTCCAGGTTAATCCGGACAATTATATATACTTGAGTGATGAAGGGCGTATTCATGCCAATCTAACTTTACACGACAAGAATTATACAGGCATACGTTTCTATTCGGTGGCAGACTCTACCGTACAACAAGACTTGACAGTAGAATTGCACCGGATAAGAATGGCCGAGTTCAGACGTATTATCCCCTATATGCCAAACATACGAGGAGAAATCAACGCTGAAGCGCACTATGTGCAAGCCGATGAAGAAAACACACAAATTTCTACCGAACTGAGTGTCGGTGAATTGGAATATGACGGTTTCCCAATGGGCGACTGGGAGTTCAGTGGTGTATACCTGCCCAAAGGAAGTGACGAGCACCATATCGATGGTTTCCTGATACGGAACGGAGATGAAATTGCAACGTTAAGCGGAAGCTACGTAACAAGCAATGAAAAAGATGCAGAGGGACTACTGCAAGCCAATATGGATTTACATCATTTCCCATTAAAGTTGGCAAATGCTTTTGTTCCGGATAATATGGTAACGCTAAGCGGCGATATTGATGGAAATATGTCTGTAAAAGGTACAGCCTCAAAACCTATTCTGAATGGTGAAATCATTTTGGATAGTGTCGGTTTGGCTTTACCCATGGCTTCTATGAATCTCAGGTTCGACAACAAGCCTGTAAAGGTTGTCGACAGTCAGTTGAAGTTCAACAAGTTCAATATATTCACAAAAGGAAAAACTCCATTCACAATTGATGGCAACATCAATTTTTCCGACTTTGAACAAATGACCATGAATTTGAACATGGCTGCACACAACTTTGAACTATTTAATGCGCCACGCAGCAAAGAAGCTTTAGTGTACGGAAAACTCTACGTTGACTTTAATTCCAATTTGAGGGGACCGGTCAATGCATTGGTTATGCGTGGAAGTATGAACGTATTAGGAAAAAGTAATTTTACATATGTCTTGAAAGACTCACCGCTTACGGTAAACGACCGTCTGGGAGAAACGGTGACTTTTGTAAACTTTGCCGACACAACACTCTCGAGTACTAATGCAGTACCTAAAGTAGAGCTGGGCACACTGGATATGCTGATGGTTATGCATATAGATCAAGCTGTTCAGTGCCGGGTAGATTTGAATGAATCACAGTCCAACTATATCTTGTTCGAGGGTGGAGGCGATTTGTCATTCCAATATAACCAGCAAGGAAAAATGCTGCTTAACGGAAGATATACGCTTATAAGTGGGGAAATGAAGTATGAAATGCCTATCATTCCTTTAAAAACATTCCACATCAAAGAAGGCAGCTATATGGAATGGACAGGGGATATTATGAACCCTAATTTAAACTTAAAAGCAACAGAACGTGTCAGAGCGGCAGTCGGTCAAAGTGGACAAAGTTCGCGTAACGTTAATTTCGACGTAGGCGTAAACATTACAAACCGTCTGGAGAATCTAGGATTTGTCTTTACACTGGAAGCCCCAGATGATGGTGAAGTCCAAAACCAATTAGCAGCAATGTCTACTGAAGAAAAAAACAAACTGGCTGTAACGATGCTGGTAACTGGTATGTATATGGCTGAAGGAAACTCAACGGGGAATTTTAATACCAATAATGCACTCAACAGCTTCCTGCAAGGACAGATTAACAACATAACAAGCAGTTTTGACTTGAATGTGGGAATGGAAAGTACAAACCAGGAAGACGGGACGAACCGTACTGACTATAATTTCCAGTTTGCCAAACGATTCTGGAACAACCGGTTCAGGGTGGTTATCGGTGGAAGCATATCTACAGGCAATAACGTAAAGCAAGACGAAACCTTTATCGATAATGTTTCTTTGGAATATCGTCTGGATGACAGTGGAACCCGATATATCAAGTTGTTCCATAACAAGAACTACGAAAGTGTATTGGAAGGAGAAATCATAGAAACGGGTGCAGGTATCTTATTGAGAAAAAAAGTAAGCCGACTGGGAGAACTCTTTATCTTCAGGAAAAAGAGAAGAAATAATCAGGAAGCCATTATCGAAGATAAAAAGAAAACTTTAGAAAAAGATGAGAACAATAAAAATGAAAATTAATCATATCACCATAATCCTGTTGGGTATCTTACTGACAGGGTGCTTTACTGCCTGCTCAACAACAAAGCACTTGCCGGCTGAAGAAGTGCTTTATACAGGAGTAAACCGATTTGATGTCATCCAGAAGGACACTACGGATGCAGGGGCCGCAACTCTTGAAGAGGTAATCGGTGCGGTATCTTATCCGCCCAACAATGCATTATTCGGAAGTTCTACTGTAAGAATACCTTTCCCCTTCGGACTATGGGTATACAACCGTTTTGAACGCTATGAAAAAGGATTAGGCAAATGGATTTTCAAAAAACTGGCCGCAAAGCCCGTATACTTATCTACCGTTAATCCGGAAACCCGTGTAAAAGTTGCAACCAACTTGCTGAAAGACTATGGCTTTTTCAACGGCAATGTGACTTATCAGGTAGATAGTACCAAAAATCCCCGGGCCATCAAGCTAAGCTACCAAATCAACATGGGAAAACCATACATCATAGATTCTGTGATGTATGAGGGATTTAGCAAACGGGGAGACAGTCTGATTAAAGCTAAATACAAGCAGCGAGTTATTTTAAGAGGTGATTATTTCAGCGTAAACAAACTGGAAGAAGAACGTCAGCGCCTGTATACACTTTTCCGAAATAACGGATACTATTATTATCGCCCGGAATATATTACATTTCTGGCCGATACAATTATGAATCCCGGACACGTAAACTTGAAAATTATTCCACGGCCGGATATGCCTGCCGAAGCCAGAAAAACATACAAAATAGGTACCACAACTGTCTTTATGGCCGACTATAATGGCAACAGACCCACAGATACCTTAAAACTCAAAAACTTCAATATTGCATATACCGGAGACAAACCTGGTCTGAAACCGAATGTACTGAGAAAGCGATTTATGTTTCGGAAAGGACAGCTCTACTCGCAATCCAAACAAAGCTACTCACAAGAAGCACTTGCCAGACTAGGTGTTTTTCAGTTTACAGAGTTTAGGTACATACCCCGGGACAGTATTCATAACAACGATACGCTTGACGTATATGTCAATACTATGTTTGACAAGCCTTATGATGCTGAGCTGGAATTTAATGTTACGACGAAAAGTACAAAACAAACCGGTCCGGGAGCAATCTTCAATTTAAGCAAGAAGAATTTCATGCGTATGGGGGCTTCATTAAACTGGCAAATAAAAGGTTCATACGAATGGCAGACTAATTCTACCGTTGATGGAGAAAGCTCGGTGATGAATTCATACGAATTAGGAACTTCTTTATCGCTTGATTTCCCACGCATTGTGTTACCTTGGGTAAAAAACCGTGTAAACCCTTTCTTGCATCCGTCAAAAACCAGTTTCAAAATCTATATAGATCAGCTGAACCGGGCTCAATACTTCAAGATGCTATCTTTTGGTGGAAATATCTCTTATAGTTTTCAGCCATCACGAAGCATGAAGCACACGGTAACACCTTTACGTCTGGAATTCAACACCCTACAGCATAGAACGGCCCGGTTTGACTCCATTGCAAACGCAAATCCTATGTTGTTTTACAGTTTGAATGACCAGTTCATACCTGCATTTACATACACATTTACGTATGACAATACTTATAAAAAGAGAAAACGAAACAGTGTCTGGTGGGAAAACTCCATTACATCTGCCGGCAATATAACATCTATGATATATGCAGCCTTTGGACAAGGGTTCAAGGAAAAGAATAAAAAATTGTTCGGTACGCCTTTTGCACAGTTCCTTAAATATACCACTGAAATCAGGCACTTGTACAAGATTACTCAACGGCAACACCTGGCTTCCCGTTTTATGGCAGGTGTAATTTATGCATACGGAAACAAGACAATTGCTCCTTACAGTGAGCAGTTTTATGTAGGGGGTGCCAACAGTATACGTGCTTTTACCGTGCGTTCTATTGGACCGGGAAGGTATCATCCCGCAGAAAACAATCAGTATTCATACGTCGACCAAACCGGTGATATCAAACTGGAAGCAAACTTGGAATACAGATTTCCTATCATATCGGATTTATACGGAGCGACGTTTCTGGATGCCGGCAACGTATGGCTGATGCGTAAGGATGAAACACGACCAGGTGCAGAATTCACCTTAAGACATTTCTTTGACAGCATCGCACTTGGCACTGGAATAGGATTAAGATATGATTTATCTTTTTTAGTTATCCGGTTTGATATGGGTATTGCATTGCATGTTCCCTACGAAACAGATAAAAAAGGATATTATAACATCCCTAAATTTAAGGATGGACTGGGTTTTCACTTTGCAATTGGATACCCATTCTAATCTTTTTTACTACTTTTGCATGACAAATCAAAACGAATTATGAAACGACTATTTTTTTTAATAACTCTCACTGCAGTCTTCTTTTCGGCTTGCAGTAATCAAAAAAAAGCAGAAAATATGGGAAACGAGACTAAAATTCTTTTAGAAACAACACAAGGAAATATTGTTGTAAAGCTGTATGATGAAACTCCAAAACATCGTGACAACTTTATCAAGCTAGTAAAAGAAGGTGTATACGACAGCACCCTTTTCCATCGTGTAATCAAGGATTTCATGATTCAGGCTGGTGACCCAGATAGTAAAACAGCTGATGACACTGCCAGCTTGGGAGCAGGTGACGTAGGTTATACCATACCGGCTGAAATCAATCCGCTTTTCTTCCATAAAAAAGGTGTTCTTGCTGCAGCACGCCAAGGTGATGAAGTAAATCCTGAACGTGCATCTTCCGGATGCCAATTCTACATCGTAACAGGTAGAAAATTTTCTGAATTCCAGATTTTAAGCATGGAAAACCAGATTAATGAAATGCGTCTACAGACAGTTTTTGATACATTGGCCCGCCAGCACATGAAAGAAATCTACAAAATGCGCAAGGCTGGCGATCAGGAAGGATTATTGGCTTTACAGGATACGCTGGAAGCACAGGCCAGAGCACAAGTTGAAAAGGAACCTGCCTTTAAATTCACAAAAGAACAGATTCAGGCATATACTACCGTGGGAGGTGCTCCTCACTTGGATGGTGCTTATACAGTTTTTGGAGAAGTGGTTGAAGGTATGGATGTAGTTGAAAACATTGAAAAAGCGAAAACAAACCGCGCCGACCGGCCATTGACCAACATCCGTATTCTTAAAGCTAGCATCAAAGAATAAAGATTGCATGATTAAAGTAAACAGACATACGCTAGCAAATGGTCTACGCATCATACATAGTCAGGATGAGTCAACCCAAATGGTTGCACTCAACCTGCTCTATGATGTGGGGGCACGCGACGAGCATCCTGAACATACAGGGTTTGCGCATCTTTTCGAGCATCTGATGTTCGGAGGGTCTGTCAATATTGCAGACTATGATACTCCCGTTCAGAATGCAGGAGGAGAGAACAATGCGTGGACCAGTAACGATATGACCAACTATTACATCACACTTCCCTATCAGAACGTAGAAACCGGATTCTGGTTGGAAAGCGACCGAATGCTCAGTCTGGACTTTAACCCTAAAAGTCTGGATGTACAGCGACAAGTAGTTATCGAAGAATTCAAGCAACGGAATCTTAATCAGCCCTACGGAGATGCCTCACATCTGATTCGGGAAATGGCTTATCAGACACATCCTTATCAATGGCCTACGATTGGTAAAGAAATCAGTCATATTGCAAATGCAACACTAGACGAAGTAAAAGAATTCTTCTATCGCTTTTATGCACCCAACAATGCAATTTTAGCTGTGACAGGACATATCAGCCTGGAGGAAACGATTCGCTTGGCCGAAAAATGGTTTGGCCCTATTCCGGCGCGGAATGTTCCGAAACGAAACCTGCCCAAGGAAGTTCAGCAAACTGAAATCCGTAGAAAAACAGTCGAAAGAAAAGTACCAGTTGACGCTCTGTATATGGCTTTTCACATGTGCGACCGTCATCATGCCGACTATCCGGTATACGACATCATAACAGATATTCTTTCTAACGGCCGTTCTTCACGCTTCATCCAACATCTGGTACAAGAAAACAAAATCTTTACAGGTATAGATGCATATATCACCGGCAGTATTGACGAAGGCTTGTTACATATTGCAGGAAAGCCTGCAGAAGGAATCAGTTTGGAGGAAGCAGAGAAAGCAATATGGGCAGAACTTGAGGAACTGAAAAGAGTATCTGTGGACGAATTAGAATTGGAGAAAGTTAAAAACAGATATGAAAGTGAACAGATTTTCAATAATATAAACTATCTGAATGTAGCAACTAATTTGGCATACTTCGAACTCTTGGAAAAAGCAGAAGACATCAACGATGAAGTCAGAAAATATCGTTCGGTTACTGCCAGCCAATTACAGAAAGTAGCACAAAAAACATTTATACCCGAAAACTGTTCTATACTATATTATAAAGCAATTAAATGATCTCAAATAAGATTTCATCGCACTATAGCATTTTGCTCAAATTAGGCATTCCCATTGTAATAGGTCAAATAGGAGTAATTATACTGGGATTTGCAGATACCCTGATGATTGGTCACCATAGTACACAAGAACTGGCAGCTGCCAGTTTTGTTAACAACATGTTTGCCCTAGCCATTATCTTCAGTACAGGATTTTCGTATGGGCTTACTCCTGTTGTTGGAAATCTCTTTGGTAAAGGGGAGAAATTCAAAGTTGGTGAAACATTTAAAAACAGCCAGGTTGCCAATACTGTGGTAACAATTATTGTAATGGCGGCCATGACTGCATTGTATATAAACCTGGATAAGTTGGGACAACCTGAAGAGTTGCTTCCCCTTATTCGTCCATACTATCTGGTATTACTGACCTCTATTCCGTTTGTACTATGGTTCAATGGCTTTAAACAGTTTACTGACGGTATTACAGAAACCCGGATTTCGATGTGGATACTTCTTACGGGTAATATCCTGAATATTATCGGCAACTATATTTTAATTTATGGTAAACTGGGACTTCCAGAAATGGGACTTACGGGAGCCGGAATATCTACGCTGGCTTCGCGTATTATAATGGTCGTCATTTATATTGTCTTGTTTTTCGGGACAAAAAAATATCAGGAGTTCAAAACAGGTTTTCTGAAAGGTTATATCAATCGTAACGACTTCTGTCTACTTAATAAACTGGGATGGCCCATTGCAGGACAAATGGGTATGGAAACTGCATCATTTAGCTTGAGTGCTATCATGGTTGGCTGGCTGGGAGCAACCGGACTGGCCGCACATCAGATTATGATAGCTGTTTCACAAGTTTGTTTTATGATGTATTATGGAATGGGAGCAGCAGTTGCCATACGAATCAGTAACTTCTACGGGCAACAAGACACTTTCAATATCCGGAAAACAGCTCTAGCCGGATTCCATATCATACTTATTATGATTGTTTTATCTGCACTGCCCATTTTCTTACTCCGGAATGAAATTGGAGGTTGGTTTACTAACAGCGAAGAAGTCAGCCTGCTGGTAGCCCAACTGATAATTCCATTGCTCATCTATCAGTTTGGCGATGGACTGCAGATTAACTATGCCAACTCACTTAGAGGAATTGCAGATGTGCATCCTATGATGATTATCTCATTCATTGCTTACTTCTTGATTTCTTTGCCTGCAGGCTATTTGTTTGGATTTGTATTCAATTGGGGAGTAATTGGTGTATGGATGGCTTTCCCGTTTGGCTTGACCAGTGCAGGAATCATGTATTACTTAAGGTTCAGATACAAAACTCATAAACTATTCTAAATCCATCATGCGTCTATCAACCCCTGTAAAAGTTGCTTTTGGTTATTTGCTGTTAACCGTGTTGTTAATCGTTTCGGTAAACTATATCTACCGACAAATGAAACAGCTCACACAAAGAAATAACATTGAAGAGCTACAAAACGAACGACGGCACCTGACACATACCATTGTCAGTCAACTTTATGCAGCAGAGGTTGTTGCACAGACATTGAGCGCAGGACAACTGGATAATTACTGGTCGTACCGTAAGGCTATGAAGGAAACCAAAAACTCCATAGACTCCCTTCGTAGCCTGTTAAACGACAGCATACAGCTCCTAAGGCTGGATACTGTGCAGATTCTTCTCACCAAAAAGGAAAGAAATACTCGGCAGCTATTAACCGCATTGCAGGATAATGAACCTGACAAACTTTACCGTCAGCAAGTAGAAGAACTTATCCAGCAACAGGATTCTATTTTGGGACAACAGCATATCCACAAAAAAGTTGTTACCAAAAAGCATACTTCGTATACAGTAGAAAAAAAGAAAGGCTTTTTTAAACGTCTTGCAGCCGTATTTTCTCCAGGAAAGGGAGACTCGACCGAGGTAAGGAACGTCATTCAGGAAGAGTATGTAGATACCTTGACAGAAGCTTACAATCTGGTAGATACCGTTGCTCATTTATTGCACGGCATACAGACCAAAGTTTATGAAACTCGCCAACAGCATACAGAACAAATCAATAAACGAATATATCTGATTCAATTGGCTGGTACCCAACTCAGTGTTAAAGTAAACCAGTTACTGGAAGATATAGAAGCGGAAGAACAACAAGCTACACAGCTCAAAATACAAAAGGAACAAAGAGTCCGCAAGCACTCGGCTACTATCATTGCCGGGATTGCTGTCCTATCGGTTGTTTTAGCGCTTTTCTTTTTTGCCCTCATCTGGCGAGATATCAGTAAAAGTAATCATTACCGGAAAGAACTAGAAAAAGCTAAACAGAAGGCCGAAGATTTATTGGTTGCCCGAGAAAAGCTGATGCTAACCATCACGCATGACATCAAAGCTCCGGTAGGTTCAATCATCGGATACCTGGATTTATTGGAAAGACTGCTTACCGAGAAAAGAGCTTGCTTTTACCTGAGCAACATGAAAAACTCTGCACAGCATTTGCTCAGCCTGGTAACTTCCCTGCTGGATTTTCATCGACTGGATGTTCAGAAAATGGATATTCATAAGGTATCCTTCAATCCATACGAGCTAATGGAAAGTATATACAACTGTTTTCTTCCCATTGCCGAGAAAAAGCAACTCCTTCTGACAAAAAAGCTTGCATCTCCCTTAAATACCTCATTCATGGGAGACCCGTTTAGAATACGTCAGATAACAGAAAACCTATTGAGCAATGCACTTAAATTCACCAAAGAAGGAAAAATAGAACTGTTTGCTGCATACGAAAATGCACAATTACATTTCTATGTAAAGGATACAGGATGTGGTATTACTCCTGATGAACAAAAGAAAATATTTCAGGAATTCACACGCCTGCGCAATGCTCAGGAACAAGAAGGTTTCGGACTTGGACTTGCTATCACTAAGAAACTGGTTACACTATTAAGTGGTGACATCAGAGTAGAAAGCCGCATCAATGAAGGAAGCTGCTTTCATGTTTTTATACCACTTGGTGATCCTGTTCAAACGAATGCACCGAACGAGGAAAGAATGATAGACTTGCCCAATGCCCTGAGACTGTTACTAATAGACGATGATAGTATACAGTTGAACCTTACAAAATCAATGTTGGAGAACTTATACCATAATTCAAAGGAAAAACCAATAATAAAATGCTGTACTACATCAGCCGAATTATTCAGTGAACTGAAAGCACATACATACCATCTGATTCTGACAGATATTCAAATGCCTGAAATAAATGGTTTTGAACTTTTACAGAAAATTCGGAAAGAGGTCAAATTAGAAGGACAGACAAATGCTATCCCTGTCATTGCTATAACAGCAAGAGGAGATATTGATGAAAATGATTTTAAGAAACAAGGATTTGCCGGATGTTTGCACAAACCATTCAGTTTGTACGAACTATACGAAGCTATTCATGAAGTCCTGAAAAACAGCAATTGCCAACTGCCCAAAAGTAATGCTTCTACATTTACCCAAGTAAAAGAAAGTAACACTTCATCAGAAACACTTTGCTTCGATGACTTATTGGCTTTTTCTGCAGATGACGAAGATGCAGCAAAAGATATTATTCAGACGTTTATTGCTGAAACAGAGAACAGTCTGAAGAAGATAGAATTGGCACTCGAAGAAAACGACATGCATACATTATGTAATGTAGCTCACAAAATGCTGCCAACTTTCACCATGATAAAAGCCAACAAAATTTTGCCAGCTTTAAAATGGCTTGAGGTACAGCGTAATGAATCCCAATTATCTCCACGTGCAATGGAAGAAGGGAAAATGATTGAAAAATATACTCAGTTTGTCATTGAATATACGCGAAAGAAATACTTTACGAAATAATATCGGTCACACAATATAAAAAAGAACTGCATCTACTTCATACCAAGTAAATGCAGTTCTTTTTTTACTATACTGATTATGCACAAACCACAATGTGCATCAAATTTACCACACTACAATCTCATCAACAAAGATAAATCCTTTAGGATTCTTTGCCTTCAACTGAACATAACGGCCTTTCCAGTTTCCGGTAAAAGTATACTCTTCGAACAAAAGATCCGGATTATCCTGCTTAATTGTTGTAGACTTTTTACCGCAAGAAGTGAAGTTCTTTCCATCTTCTGAAACCAGAACTTCCACATATTCCGGCTGGTAAACACCTGGACCAATCAATTGCATCCAGCGAGAAGATACCTTATGGATATCTGTAACCTCACCCATATCGATTACACAGTCCAAGTTGTCCAGATAACCTTGCCAACGACCATCCAGATAAGTAAGTCCACCACGATATCCGTCAACCAAAGCTTTCATACCACCGGCCATATAACCGCTATACAGTTTACTGTTATAAGTAACCGGTTTATTGATTGCACGATGATAATCTACTTTCTTTTCAGTAGCAGTACCCTGTATCTTTCCATCTTTAAATATAGCAGCTTTAATGTGTGCTGAATCAGCAACCACAATACCTACCGCGGCATCATAAACAGCAGAAGTTGCAACTGGGTCTGTACCGTCAGTTGTATAACGAATTTCTACCGGATATTTCTCTGCATCCAGATTTACACTTATCTGCTTCTTCAAAGTATCAACCTGCATAGTTACTTCAAGTTCATCAGAAAGTGGGAATGCATTGATACCACGTTTATGCAACAAGGCAACGTGCGCATTCATACGAGGCTTGAAGTCATTCCATTCACGAAGTTCCTGTGGAGTCCATCCGATCTCTGCTACAGCCAGTGCACGAGGGAACATCATGTACTCCAGATGCTCTTCATTAGGAATATATTCTGTCCAGGTATTTGCCTGAACTCCCAGGAAATGCTTCTCCTGTTCTGCAGTCAGAGAATCCTTAGGTATCGGGTTATAGCTATATACCTTCTTAATAGGAGTATAACCACCGATAGCATACGGCTGTGTTTTAGGATCCGCCTGATAAAAGTCAAAATACATGTAATTACCCGGAGTCATAATGACATCATGTCCCATACGAGCCGACTTAAATCCAGCAGCTTCGCCTCGCCATGACATTACAGTAGCATCGGGGGCAAGTCCACCTTCCAAAATCTCATCCCAGCCAATCAGTCTTCTGCCCTTGGAATTCAAGAATTCTTCAGCACGGTGAATTATATAACTCTGCAATTCATCAACATGCTTCATGCCTTCCTTGCGCATCAAAGCCTTACACTTCGGACAAGTTTTCCAGTTTTGCTTTCCAGCCTCATCACCACCGATATGAATATATTCTGAAGGGAATATTTCCATTACCTCTGTAAGTACATCCTCCATAAAAGTATATACAGCTGGATTACCTACACAAAAATCTCCGCCGGAATAAGGTTTGCCTGCACAACAGAGCTCCGGATAAGCAGCAAAAACTTCTTCCGAGTGTCCGGGGAACTCTATTTCAGGAATAACCACAATGTGCTTCTCGGCTGCATAAGCCACAACCTTTTTCATCTGCTCTTTGGTGTAGTATCCACCATAAGCACCTTCTGTACCTTCGGGCACATACTTACGTTCTTTACCATCCCACCATTTTCTCCAGTCAGACTCAGTACGATATGCTGCCTGCGAAGTCAGTTTAGGGTATTTGTCAATTTGCAAACGCCATCCTCCGGCATCAGTCAAATGCAAATGCAAACGATTCATCTTGTAAGATGACATCACATCAATCAACTTCAGCAACTCTGCGTCCGAGAAAATATGACGCGAAACATCCAAGTGTAAGCCACGGTAAGGAAAGCGAGGAGCGTCTTCTATCTTAACATAAGGAATACCGTCGGGCGTCAATAACTGCAACAAAGTCTGCTGCCCGTAAAACAAACCTGCTTCCGTAGCAGCCTTAACCACAATACCCTTGCCATCAACTTGCAATGTATATCCCTCTTCACCCAGCGATGCTAAAGAAGCATCTGCCAGATATTGTATTCCGCTTTTACCTTGCGGATTCATAACCAAAGCACTGTCAGCAGCATAGTAACCTGCAACTACTTCCATCTGAGCAGGTTTTGGAATCAAATTTACGGATGCAACGGGCTTGTCTGACGAACAGGCAGAAAACAAGAATCCACATAATGCAGCAACTCCCGCAAGCATCTTTCCTGTGTTTTTTTGAGGTAAAGACATAATAATAAATAATAATGTAA
>USQO01000007.1 GCA_900556845.1 uncultured Bacteroides sp.
AATCTGGATAACAGCAATCATGTCAATGCTGGCACTCCCTGCAGTAGCACAGCTTACGCTGGACGAGTGTCAACAATTGGCCAGAGAGAATTACCCGCTTTTGCAAAAATACGATTTGATAAAACAAACGGCATCCTACTCCATTAAGAATATCAACAAGGGCTATCTGCCCCAACTTTCGCTGAGCGGACAGGCATCCTATCAGTCGGAAACCACCGGATTGCCGGATGCACTGAAGAGTATGCTGGCAAACAGCGGCTATAAAGGAATGGAAAAAGACCAGTATAGAATTGCCCTGGAACTAAATCAGGTTCTCTGGGATGGTGGCAATATCAAGGCACAAAAAAAGGTCGCATCTGCTAACGAAAAGATGCAAGCGGCACAAACGGATGTGGCAATGTACGATGTGCGCAATCGCATAAACGAACTATTCTTCGGTATTCTACTATTGGATGAAAAGATTCAGTTGAATGCCGAACTGCAAACCTTACTGCAGAACAGTTTCCGAAAACTGGAGACTCAAAATGCGCATGGTACGGCTATGAAATCGGATGTGAACGTAATAAAGGCTGAATTGCTGCGTGCCAAACAGGATAGGATTGCTTTACAGTCTATGCGGAAAAGCTATCTGCAGATGCTCGCTATTTTTATTGGGAAAGAGGCGGAATCCATTGATAGTCTGCAAAAGCCGGTAGCTGCCATGCCTTCTGTCCCGAAGAACCAACGGCCGGAGCTCCTGCTCTATGCTACGCAAATGCAGCAGACTCAGGCGCAAAACGATTTACTGAAAGCGGCTCTCTACCCGAAGCTTAGTTTTTTCGCACAAGGTTTTTACGGTTATCCGTATTACGATATGTTCGACAGTATGTTTAACCACAATCTGAAACTGGGCGGCATCGTAGGGATGAAACTTTCATGGAACATCGGCAAGTTGTATACTTTTAAAAATGAAAAACGCCAACTACAGTTGGCACAGAAACAAATTGAGACATCGCAGGAGGTTTTTCTGTTCAACAACAGTTTGCAGGCTGCTCAAGAAACCGAGGCTGTGCACCAATACCGTGAGATGATGAAAGCGGATGTGGAGATTATCCAGTTGCTGACGACTGTACGGCAAGCTGCAGAAGCTCAACTGGAGCACGGTGTGATTGACGTAAACGATTTGCTTCGGGAAATCACCAAAGAAAATCAGGCGCGCATCAGCCACTCGGCGCACGAAATCGAAATGCTGAAATCCATTTATGAATTACGGAATACCATCAATCAATAAAATCTTCAAGAGTATGAAAGTATACGGTTACTTATTAGGTGTATCTCTTCTTTTATCCGCTTGCGGCAATCGTGATACGGATTACGACGCATCGGGCATTTTTGAGGCCACCGAAATAATTGTTTCGGCACAGTCAACAGGAGAACTGTTGTCTTTTACTGTCCAAGAAGGAAGACCGGTAAAAGCAGACGAGCAGTTGGGATATATAGATACGCTGCAATTGTCCTTAAAAAAGAAGCAGCTCATGGCTACCTTGATGGCTACCGGCAGCAAACGGCTGGACGAGAGCCGACAGCTGGCGTCACTCCAGCAGCAGTTGGCAAATCTGGAACGTGAGCGGAAACGTTACGCTGATTTACTGAAAGCGGATGCTGCACCCGAAAAGCATGTAGATGAGCTGGATTACCAGATAGCGGTCCTCAAGCGTCAGCTTTCGGCTACCGAGGAACAGCTTGAAGGGAACAACAGCAGCCTAGATGGACAAAGTGCCAGTATAGCAGCCCAACTGGCACTGGTAGAGGACCAGATTAGAAAGTCGGTTATTGCAAGTCCCATCAGTGGTACTGTCCTCTCCCAATATGTTGAACAGCGGGAATACGTGATGCCCGGGAAACCGCTTTTCAAAGTGGCCGATATATCGCGCATGAAGCTGCGTGCCTATATCACGGCCGAGCAGCTGACGTCGCTAAAACTGGGGCAGAAGGTAAAAGTGTACGCCGATAAGGGTAAGACTGAACGCAGTGAATACGAAGGCATCATCTCGTGGATTGCTGATGAAGCGGAATTTACGCCTAAAACCATACAGACCAGAGACGAACGGGCCAATTTGGTTTATGCGATAAAAATCGATGTCAACAATGATGGCTTTATCAAGCGTGGCATGTATGGTGATGTTCAATTTCAAACAGCAGAATAATGGGTATTCTATCCGTAAATAATTTGCAGAAGCGTTATAACAGGGGCAAAGTCGTTGCGCTGCACGGACTGGATTTCGAAGTTCGGGAAGGAGAGATTTATGGCATCATCGGTCCGGACGGTGCTGGTAAAACAACGCTTTTCCGTATCCTGACTACCCTACTGCTTGCGGATGTGGGAACTGCCAGTGTAGACGGACTGGATGTAAAAAAGGATTACAAGGAAATCCGTCGCCGCATTGGTTATATGCCCGGCCGTTTCTCACTTTATCAGGACCTTTCAGTAGAAGAAAATCTGCGTTTCTTCGCCACAATTTTCCACACGACCATCGAAGAGAATTACGAGTTGGTGCGCGACATTTACTGCCAGATAGAACCGTTCAAAACACGCAAGGCCGGAAAGCTTTCCGGTGGCATGAAACAGAAACTGGCATTGTGCTGTGCTTTGATTCATGCACCTCGGATTCTGTTTCTGGATGAACCGACTACCGGTGTCGACCCTGTATCGCGCAAGGAGTTCTGGGAGATGCTGAAAAGGTTCAAAGAAAGATACGGGATTACCATCGTAGTGTCTACTCCCTACATGGACGAGGCAATGCTTTGCGACCGTATTGCCCTGATGCAGGAAGGAAGGTTTCTCCGTATTGACACGCCAAGCGGAATTATAGCTGCTTATTCGGACAGGTTATGGACCGTAAAAAGTGACAACATGCACCGGCTGCTAGAAGACTTGCGCAGTTACCCCGAGGTGAAGACGGCTTTCTCTTTTGGCGAAACTTATCATGTGACGGTAACTGACGGGGGGTCACCGGAGAGCTTGAAAGAATATCTGCATACGCGTGGACATAATCGCATCGCCGTATGTCCGGCCAGTGCAACAATAGAAGATTGTTTCATGTCATTAATGCACAAGACTGATGAAAGATAATTATGTAATCATAGCTGCCGGACTGACCAAGAAGTTCGGTACGTTCACAGCTACCGATCGCATCAGCTTTCGGGTTAAAGAAGGTGAGATATTCGGTTTCCTGGGGGCCAATGGTGCCGGCAAGACTACCGCCATGCGTATGCTTTGCGGATTAAGCCGCCCGACGGAAGGACAGGCGACCGTTGCCGGATTTGATGTGTACCGACAGGCCGAAGAGGTGAAAAAATGCATCGGCTACATGAGTCAGAAGTTTTCTCTGTATGATGACCTCACGGTATACGAGAACCTGCGGCTTTTTGGCGGCATTTATGGCATGTCGGTCAAGGCCATTCGCCAGAAAAGTGACTCACTGCTTTCTGAATTGGGTCTTCTATCGGAACGGAACACGCGTGTGGGAGCCTTGCCTTTGGGCTGGAAACAGAAGCTGGCTTTTTCGCTCAGCATTTTTCACGAACCCAAGATTGTTTTTCTCGATGAACCGACCGGCGGTGTGGACCCTATAACGCGGCGGCAGTTCTGGGAACTTATTTATCGGGCAGCCGACCGCGGCATCACGGTCTTTGTAACGACACATTACATGGACGAGGCCGAGTATTGCGACCGGGTCAGCATCATGGTGGACGGCAAGATAGAAGCACTGGATACGCCCGAAAATTTAAAACGGGATTTTAATGTATCTACAATGTATGACGTTTTTCTGGCGCTTGCCCGAAAAGCGAAACGCAGCAGCGACTGAAAGGAGGCTATCGGATGAAACAGTTTCTATCGTTTGTACAAAAAGAGTTTTACCATATTTTCCGGGATAGGCGTTCCATGCTCATCCTGCTGGTCATGCCTGTGGTCCTGATTACCTTGTTTGGTTTTGCCATTACTACGGAAGTAAAGAATTCCCGCGTGGCCCTGTTGGATGAATCGAAAGACGAGATAACGTTGGATATCAGTGAGCATATTGCCAGAAACCGGTACTTTACCATTGTGGCTGATTTGAATGACAGAAACGCGATTGACGCGCTGTTCCTGAAGAACGACATTGATATGGCAGTTATTTTCTGTAAGGATTTTACTGCACGCATGCAGCGCCCGGATGGTGCTGGCATTCAAATTCTCATAGACGGCACCGAACCTAACCAGGCATCCATCCGCACGGGATACATTCAGCAACTATTAAATAAATATTTACAGTCCAAGTTTACTGAGAGTCATCTGTCACCTAATTTTCAGATAGATGTAGTTACACGAATGCTTTATAATCCGCAGGGCAAAAGCGAATACAATTTTGTTCCGGGTGTCATCGGTCTGATTCTGTTACTGATTTGCGCCATGATGACCAGCATTGCCATTGTAAGAGAAAAAGAGATGGGAACACTCGAGGTTTTGCTGGCATCTCCGCTTCCACCCCTTTGCATTGTATTGGCCAAGCTGGTCCCCTACTTCATCATTTCCTGCATTAATCTTACTACCATCCTGCTGTTTGCAACACTGCTGCTGCACATTCCCATGGCTGGAAGCTGGATTGGATTTGTGAGCATTTCGCTGCTTTATATATTGGTGGCCCTGTTTTTAGGATTGCTGATATCGACCATCGCAAACAGTCAGCTTGCGGCCATGCTGCTTTCTTTACTGCTGATTGTCCCGGCCGTTTATCTGTCGGGCATGGCATTCCCCATTGAAAGCATGCCGGTACCCCTACAAAGGGTTTCGGCCATTGTACCTGCCCGATGGTATATCGAAGCGGCCCGCAAACTGCTGATACAAGGTGTTGAAATGAAATACGTCCTCAAGGAAGCACTCACCCTGATGCTAATGGCCATTGTGATTCTTGGTGTCTCTTGGAGGTTGTTTAAAACAAGATTAGAGTAACTATGGTTATACGTTTTTTAATTGAAAAGGAATTCAAGCAGATGATGCGTAATGTGATTCTGCCAGTTGTTTTTGTAATGCTCCCGCTGGGTATGATCAATGTGATTCCCAGAGCTGCAACACAGGAAGTAAAAAACCTGGAGATAAGTATTATTAACAATGACAGGAGTACTTTGTCGTCACGCCTGATACAGAAATTGTCGGCCTCAACGTATTTCACGCTGACACATATTCCTGCTACATTCGACGAGGCCATCGGCCACATGGAGGCTGGAGATGCCGATTTTATTCTGGAGATTAAGCCGGATTTTGAGCGGGAGCTTATCACCGGAGGAAAAACCCAGGTGATGATTTCGGCCAATGCCGTGAATGGCGTAAAAGCCGGGTTGGGCAGTTCTTACCTTGCCCAGATTGTAGCCGACTATACGGATGGGCTGAAAGCAGAAAACGGTGTGCTTCCTGCGGGGAGCACTGGCTCCGGACTGCGCATTTCGCCGCGCTATTTATTCAATCCGGAGCTGGACTATCAGGCGTTTATGGTTCCGGGACTGATTGCCATGTTGCTGATACTGACCGTAGGTTTTCTTCCGGCACTCAACATTGTAAGCGAAAAGGAGAAAGGAACAATCGAACAAATCAACGTAACCCCTGTCGGCCGTTTCGACTTTATTTTCTCCAAACTGATTCCTTACTGGTGTGTGGGTTTACTGATTCTCACCTATTCCATGTTTCTGGGTTGGAAAATCTACGGACTGGTACCTGTCGGGAATTTAGGACTCATCTATCTGTTTGCCACATTGTTTATTCTGGTGGTTTCCAGTCTGGGACTCATCGTATCGAATTACTCGGAAACTACCCAGCAGGCATCCCTGATTATGTTTTTCTTTCTGGTTATTTTCATTTTGATGAGTGGTCTGCTCACCCCAATAGCAGGTATGCCGGAATGGGCTCAGGCTATAACCCGTATCAATCCGTTGCGATATTTCATTGAGGCCATGCGTATGCTATACCTCAAAGGAAGCTCATTCTCCGATTTGATTTTTCATTTTCAGGCTTTAATCACGTATATGCTTGTGGTTTGGGGATGGGCTATTTTCAGTTACCGGAAAACCAGCAATTAATCATACTGTACTGCTCAAATTAGCACAATGCAACCAGTTTGACGGTAAAAAGTCAGCTCATCAAAGCTAAGATAAACATTTGACTCAATTTTGACAAAAATTCGTTTTGGCTGTGCCGCATGTTTATCACATCAATGAAAATTTATAACGGTAGGCTTTGGGTGACATATCGGTATTCTTTTTAAAGAAACGGCTCAGATAACATTTTTTTACTATTGAACAACAAAAGGACCACTGCTCTGTGCATCGCACTTTATTCCGACTGCAGCCTCTGGATATACAAAATAGAAGTTGACTTCTGGATAAACGTAAATCCAATCGGTCGCATTGCAACAATCCCCGAAACGCCCTTAAAAGACCATTTCGGGGATTAATACATCATTTTATTATAAAGAATCAGACTATTCCGAAGCGTTTCAGGTCTTCATCGACTGTCTGAATACCTGATATTCCAAAGTTTTCGATCAACAGTTTCACGACGTTAGGCGAAAGGAAAGCCGGCAGCGTAGGCCCCAGATGGATATTCTTTACACCAAGGCTGAGAAGGGCCAGCAGTACAATGACAGCTTTCTGCTCGTACCATGCAATATTATAGGCAATGGGCAGTTCGTTGATATCATTCAACTGGAAAACTTCTTTCAGTTTCAGGGCAATCAGTGCCAGTGAATAACTGTCGTTACATTGTCCGGCATCCAGTACGCGGGGAATGCCGTTTATATCGCCCAAAGGAAGTTTGTTGTAGCGATATTTGGCACATCCGGCAGTAAGTATAACGCAATCCTTTGGCAATGCCTGCGCGAAATCGGCATAATAAGAACGTCCTTTCATACGTCCGTCGCAACCGGCCATTACTATAAACTTGCGGATGGCTCCAGTCTTTACGGCATCTACCACCTTATCGGCCAAAGCAAAAACCTGAGCATGCGCGAAACCGCCTACCAGTGTTCCGTTTTCAATGGCTACTGGTGCCTGACAGGTATGCGCCAATGCAATGATTTCACTGAAATCCTTCCGTCCGTCAGCATCGGCAGGTATATGCTTCCAGCCGGGATAGCCTGTACTGTTCGTTGTAAACACCCGACCGGCATAAGCGGCTTTACCCGTAGGAGGTACAATACAGTTGGTTGTAAATAGAATCGGGCCATTGAAGGACTCAAATTCTTCACGCTGCTTCCACCAGGCATTGCCGTAATTACCTTTCAGATGGGGATATTTTTTCAGCTGCGGATAATAATGGGCCGGGAGCATCTCGCTGTGGGTATAAATGTCAACACCGCTGTCTGCACTCTGTTCCAGCAGTTGTTCCAAATCGTGCAGGTCGTGCCCACTGACAAGGATTCCCGGACGCTGACCTACACCAATATTTACTTCCGAAATTTCCGGATTGCCATAAGCAGACGTGTTTGCACTATCCAGTAATGCCATGGCTTTCACTCCCCATGTTCCAGTTTCAAGAGCCAGTGCCGTAAGCTTGGCCGCATCCCTGCACAACAACAGCTCAGCCAGTGTCTGCAAGATGTACTCATTGATATCCGGATTGATGTGGTTTAAACGTGCAGCATGTTCCAGATAGGCAGCCATACCTTTAAGTCCGTATGTAATGAGTTCTTTGAGCGAACGGATATCCTCATCCGGTTCACTAAGAATACCGATTTGAGTCGCCTTCTCGGCATAAACAGCACGGGTGCCTTGCCATGACAATACGTCCAAATCGGGTACATCGATACCCCGCTCATGAGTTTTGGCAAGCATGCGGTCGCGCAATGCCAAAGCCGTATCGATACGCGCATAAATGCTTTCCACGTCAAAATTGGCATTGGTTATGGTACTGAAAAGTGCATCGTTTACAAAGTGATGTACTTTGGGACGCTCCGTACATCCAGCGCTGCATGAATTGTTCAGAGTAGCCAACAGACCAATACCTTTTAATAAATAAATCAATAAGTCTTGTGCATTGGCTACTTCCGGTTTCTTACCACATACACCTGCCAGCTTACAGCCAGTTCCTGCCGCAGTTTCCTGGCATTGGTAACAGAACATTTTTCCTTCCATGTTTATTTCGATTGATGATTATATTTTGATTTGCGGACAAAAGTAACAAGCAGAATATTGAAAAGGCGTAACATAGGTGACGCGGCCGATTGGGAAACAGAAAAAAAATCGTATTTTTGCCTTCACCATGAAAAAGAAAGACCATACAGACAGCCGGCAAATGAATCTTTTTGCAGAAACAGACTGGGAACAGCCTGCGCAAACGTATATTCCGCAGCCCATTATAACGGAATACGACCATCGTGAATTATTCCATCGGCTGGCACAATCCAAATTCAGAAGTAAATTTCGGCTTACGAGCAGCGACATTGCTTATATTCATGAAAAAGGACTTCCGGTTATCCGCCAGCATGCGACAGATTTTATAGCCAGGCGCCTGGCACCGGCCGTTATTCCCAGCGACGGAAAACAGACTCCCATGAGAGGGCATCCGGTCTTTCTTGCACAGCATGCCACCGGATGTTGCTGCAGGGGATGTTTCAGTAAATGGCATCATATACCTGCCGGAAGACAACTCACTGAGGCAGAGCAGCAATATGCAGTGAGTGTACTGATGGAGTGGATAGAACGGCAGCTCAAAAAGTAATAGCCGACAGTAAATCAATGAATATTATTAACACCAAAATCATAAAGACGAATGGGAAAGAAAGAATACATGCAAGCCAATAAGGACTGGCTGGCAGCTAAAGCAACAGAAGAGGGCGTAAAACCACTGCCTAAAGGTATCTACTACAAAGTATTGGCTACCGGCAAGAACGATGGTGTTCATCCGAATCCGCGAAGCATCGTAACTGCCCACTATACAGGTTGGACTATCAACGGAAAGAAATTCGACAGCAGCCGAAGCGGTACCCCTATCGCATTCCGGCTGAGCGACCTGATAGATGGCTGGATCGTTGCCATGCAACAAATGTGTGTGGGCGACAAGTGGGAAGTTTACATACCGGCAGAAATGGGGTATGGAAAGTTCTCTCAACCTGGAATTCCTGGTGGTTCAACACTTATTTTTGAGATAGAGTTACTGGGTATTGCTTAAAAGCAAACGAAAACTATTCTAATCTTACAGGCAAAAAATGGGTGCAACTCTTTGCACCCATACTATATTATATATAGTCATCAAGCACTATGCTTCTTTCAGTTTCTTTCCATCGGCAAACGCATTACCAACCTTCTCGCCTAACACAAGATAATTGTGATGAATTGGGTCATACGTAATTGGACTCAGACGTGAAGGATCAATCTTTCCATCGGCATCCAGAATTTCTTCTGCTGCGGACACATTTACGATACGGCCTACCATATAATTGCTTTCCATATCGTATGAAACCAGTTCACACTCCAGCGTCATAGGCAATTCTTCGATAAGCGGTGCATTGACAAATTCCGACTTCACCGCATGGAAGCCAGCCTTGGCAAACTTGTCGGGTTCTTTATTACCCGATACGATGCCTACATAATCACACGCTTCCACCGTATCAGCAGTAGCCATACTTACCGTAAAAGCCTTTGTAGCCAGAATGTTCTGCGTTGTTTTATGTCCTTCAGCCAGACAGATACCCACCATATTATCGGTGTGAATACCACCCCATGCCGCATTCATGGCATTGGGGTTGCCTACTTCATCATAAGCAGCTACAATAAAAACTGGCATCGGATACAGCCAGGTCTTTACTCCAAAATTTTTTCGCATAGCATTATTTTTATGGGTTTACTTTTCTTTTTCTCGTTTTTTTAGGTTTCGCAACTTCTTTTCCGGTAGTAATAGCTACCTTAATCACTCCATCTTCGTGATTTTCAAAAACACGATAGGCTTCTTCTATCTGTTCAAGTGTGAAACGATGCGTAATGAGTGGTGTGGTATCAATTTTACCCTCTGATATCAAACGAAGGATTTCTGCACAATTACATCCATCCACTCCTCCTGTTTTGAATGTCAAGTTCTTTCCATACATTGCCGGCAACGGAAGAATCTGCGGTTGCTCGTAAAGAGCCACAATAGTTACAATTGCATTGGCGCGTGCGCACTCCCAAGCCAAACGGAAACTATCCTCAGTTCCGGCAGCCTCTATTACGACATCAGCACCTCCATGAGCACTGTGCGCCAACACAAAATCCTTTAAATACTCTGGCGTTACAACTAAAACATCAGGATAATGTTTTTCAATAAAGCGGATTCTTTCTTCCGACTTTTCACAGACTATGATATTGCGCGGATTTTTTAATTTCGCACAAAGCAGTGTACAAATTCCTGTGGGCCCTGCGCCAATGATAAGCACAGTATCATCCGGAGTAATTTCCGAAATACGGGCAGCCCAAAAACCAGTAGAAAGCACATCGCCTACAAAAAGAGCCTCCTCATCCGTTACATTGTCTGGAATACGGTTTAATCCCTGTTCTGCAAACGGAACCAACACATACTCTGCCTGGCCTCCATCTATAGTACACCCTAACGACCATCCTCCAATCGGTAATTTACAGTTATTTACATAGCCATGACGGCAAAAAAAACAATCACCACAAAATGTTTCTACATTTACAGTCACCCTGTCACCAGGTTTTACGGCAGTAACCACAGCACCCACCTCTTCTACCACTCCTACCATCTCATGACCTACAGTTACCCCGGGAACAGCACGCGGTATGCTTCCATTTTTAATATGCAAATCACTGGTACAAATACTTCCTAACGTAACACGAACCAAAGCAGAACGAGGATCTTTCAATCGGGGCAACGGTTTTTCTACCAATGAGAAAACTCCGGGTTCCATATAGGTATATGCTAACATATTCTCTTTCATCATTATTCTATCACTTCTATCAGAAAACTTACAGGACGAAAACCGTCATTACACGAAATCATGGCCGAATGCTTATTTTTCATCCAGCCGTCATAAAAATTACTTGCACCGTGAGCCAGTGCCATCACAAAAGGTGACATGCTCTGCCATGCACTTTCGCACAAGCCATCCGGCTTTTCCCAGCCATTAGCTATAAAAACTTGTCCTTCCTCCATGCCGCATGCATGTTCTATCGGATTTTCATACTTTTCCATTAAATCTCTGTAACATGCCTTACGCATTACAGTAATCCTGATTCTTTTCATTATACCTTCGCTATATCTCAATGTATATCACTCTACATACATTTTCCGATTCAAAGTTACAGATAATCTTTTGAATCTTAAAAAAAACGTTTCTTTTCTTAATTTTTAATTGGTAATAACCGTTTACGTATCCTCCGGTAATACCACACTCCTAATCCGTCCGCCAACACCCATCCAATAGGAACAGACCACCAAATACCAGTATAGCCAACAACCGGTAAAGTTGCTAATGCATAAGCTAATATAACACGGGTACCCAATGAGACAATGGTCAATACAACGGACATAGAAGGCAATGCCACAGCACGATAAAATCCGTAAAGCAGAAAAAGATAGCCTATACCGACATAGAAACTTCCTTCAATGCGGAGATATTCCACTCCAATCTTTATAATTTCCGTTTCGGAGGACGAAACAAATAAAGTCATCAATTGAGGTGAGAAAATGTATACTAAAGCAGAAACAAGCAAAGCAAACCCTGTAGTGAGCCATACTGAGCTTCGGATGCCACACCGGATACGATCGTAACGCCCGGCACCGAAGTTCTGAGCCACAAAAGTAGAAAATGCATTTCCAAAGTCCTGAACAGGCATATAGGCAAACGAATCCACTTTCACGGCTGCTGCAAATGCAGCCATTACGGCTGTTCCGAAACTGTTGACCAGTCCCTGTACCATCAAAATACCGAAGTTCATGACCGACTGCTGTAAACAGGTAAGAAATGAATAAGAAGAAATCCGTTGCATCGACCGCCTGTCAAATACGCAGTCCGGACCTTTCAGCCGCAACTCCGGAAAATGGATACGGACATACACATAGAGTCCGGCGGCTCCTACGGCTTGGGAAATAACAGTTGCCAAAGCAGCACCTTCCACTCCCATGTGAAATACCAGTATCAACAGAAGGTCCAGTACGATATTGAGTACAACCGAAACGACTAGAAAAACCAACGGGACAACTGAGTTGCCTATGGAACGAAGCAAATTTGCATAAAAATTATACATACCGACCGGAATCATCCCCAGAAAAACAATAAACAAATAAGTATATACCATCTGTTCTATTTCGAAAGGTGTCTGCAAAAGTCGAATGACCGGTGACAGAAATAGAATTGCACCAATATTCAGCAGTAACGTAACACCACCTACAATCAGCATTGCGGAAAAGATACTCCGGCGAAAACCACTCCAGTCTCGTGCCCCATACTGCATGGAAAAGACCGCGCTACTCCCCATACTCAAGCCTATAAATATAGAAGTTATAAATACGATGAGGGCATACGATGAACCCACAGCCGCCAATGCATCGGCCCCCAATACCCTTCCTACAATCAGTGTATCTGCTATGTTGTAACACTGCTGAAGCAAATTACCCAGCATCAGTGGAAATGCAAAGCGCAACATGCTTCCCGTTATGCTGCCTGTCACCAAATCTCCTTTCAACTGATTTTTCATCTCGCTTTCCTCCTTAAAAACCGGGTGCAAAATAAATAAAATAACCTGTGTACCCACATTACCTGAACAAGATTTTTTCCTATCCGACAAACTTAGCATTACAAATTCAGTACGTAAAATTAGTCAAACATTTTACTAATTCAACAAAACCTCTTACCTTTGCAGACGAAACAATATAGAACAAATACGCCCATGAATACAAACGAGAATCTATCGCCCAGGAGCTGCATCCTGCAACTGATTCGGACACGTATGGCGTCCCGACAGGCCATGCAACGGCTTTTGAAGAACAACAATGCCGGCATTACCTTCGAAATGCTCCAGATAATGAGCTGCCTGTGGTCTGAGCAGGGAATCAGTCAACAGACACTGGCCGAGCGTACTGCCAAAGATAAAGCCTGTCTTACCAACCTGATGTTGAATCTGGAACGCAAAGGCTATGTATGCCGCAAGGAATGCCCCAACGACCGCCGTAACAAACTGGTATACCTTACCGAAGAAGGCGAAAAGTTTCACCAGTGGATTGCCCCCATGCTCGAAGAGTATTATCAGGGGCTGGAAGAAAAATTGGGAAAGGAAAAACTGCAACTCACCGAAAAGCTGTTAAAAGAATTACAAGATGCCATCGAATCGTATTAATCACTTCATTGCATGTTTCGGCATAAGTTTGCTGGCTGTCTGCAGCAGCAAAGCACAATCCGACTCGCTACACCTCAGTGTGCAGGCTCTCTTTGATTTGGGGGTAGAAAATAACCTTCCGCTAGCTGCTTCCCGTCTGAAAGAGCAAATGGCTGCCGAGCGTTTAAGCACAGCCCGTATGGCACTGTATCCGGATATTGAAGTGGGATTGAAAGGAGGCGTACTGGGACAGCCGGTAGTATTCCAAAACGGACTGAGCAACCCTACACGTCCGGACACCCCCGACTGGCAGCAAAATTATGCCATCGATTTCTCGCAACCGCTTTATCAGGGAGGACGTATCAAATATGCCATCCGACAGGCAGATTTAGAAAAAGAAATTGCCAGCCTTCAGACTCATGTCAGTAAAGCCGACCTGAAACTGGTTTTGCTGGAGCAATACCTTAATTTATTCAGTCTGTACAAGCAGTGCAAGGTACTTAACCGGAACATCGAGGAATCGGAACGCCGATTGAAGGATATCCGGCAAATGAAGGAAGAAGGACTGATTACCAATAATGACGTGTTGCGCAGCGAAATGAAGCTTACCAACAACCGCCTTTCACTGACCGAAACGCAGAACAACATTCGTCTGGTATCCCAACGCCTAGATATCCTGTTGGGGCTGAATGAAAATCTGATAATATTCCCGGATACCACATTGCTGGAACAAGTGTATACCACAAGCGGATACGATACGTATCTCCAACAAGCATTCAGTGCAGACCCTTCGATGCTGTTGCTCCAGAAGCAGACCGAACTGGCCGAAAACAATGTCCGCCTTATCCGTGCCGAGCAACGACCCAAGCTATCGCTTACAGCATCCAACACCCTAGCCCGCCCCGTATCGCGTACGCTGGCAGATATGTATAACAACAACTGGAACATCGGGCTCTCACTGAGCTATCCCTTGTCTTCACTCTACCGGAACAAACGCCGGATGAACGAGGCCCGTCTGGGTATCTTGCTGAGCCAGAATGCTCAGGAGCAGCAAAAGCAACATATCCAGACTACCGTTCAAGAGGCGCTACTCAAGCATCAAGAGGCCGTAAGCCGGGTGGAAGCCTTGCAGCTTTCCGTCCGTCAGGCAGAAGAGAACTTCCGCATCATGAACAACCGCTATCTTAACCAACTGGCCATACTTACCGATTTACTGGATGCAGATAACCTCCGTCTGAATGTCGAGTTACAGCTCACTACAGCACGTACACGTGTGGTTTATACATATTATCAATTACAGCGTGCCATTGGTGAACTGTAAGTGCATTACGATTATTTTTTCATACATATCCTCTAACTAAATTTAAATTGTAACATGTCAGCACTTCGTCTAAAATACCAGCGGCTGAAAAAACAAAAACGCCGCAATATTATTCTCAACAGCGTCTGCCTGCTGATAGCTGCTTCCGGACTGATATGGACAGGCAACTATTTCTGGCGTTACATCAACTACGAAATCACGAACGATGCCTTTATAGACCAGTACATTGCACCGGTAAATATCCGGGTAGCCGGCTATATTCAAGATGTACGCTTTAAGGAGCACCAGTACGTAAAACAGGGAGATACGTTAGTAGTACTCGACAATCACGAGTACTTGATTCGCCAGAAAGAAGCTCAGGCAGCCCTGCTCGATGCACAAGGTTCGCGCGAAGTTCTGTCTTCGGGTATTCAGACCTCGCATACCCGCATTGCCGAACAGGAGGCCAATTTGGCAGAAGCAAAAGCCAAACTCTGGCAAACCGAGCAGGATTTCCACCGCTACAAACGTCTGCTTCGGGAAGAATCGGTTCCGCAGCAGCAATACGATGTAGCCAAAGCCAACTTCGACGCTGCAAAAGCACGATACGATGCCCTACTTCGCCAGAAAGAAGCTGCACACTCACAGTACGACGAAACCAATAAGAAGCAGACCGGTGTGGAAGCTGGAATCCTACGGGCAGAAGCTGCACTGGACCTGGCCAATCTGAATCTATCATATACAGTTGTCACAGCTCCCTACAGCGGTTACATGGGCAGACGGACACTCGAACCGGGACAATACGTAAGTGCCGGTCAGACATTGTCGTACATTGTCCGTCAATCGGGCAAATGGATTACGGCCAATTACCGCGAGACTCAGATTGCCAATATCTACATCGGTCAGCCGGTACGTATCAAAGTAGACGGCCTTCCCGGAAAGATACTGCACGGACACGTCACAGCCATATCCGAGGCTACAGGCTCCAAGTATTCGCTTGTACCCACCGACAACTCTGCCGGAAATTTCGTAAAAGTGCAGCAACGCATTCCCGTACGCATAGACCTAGACAGCATAAGCGCTGGATATATGGACCAGCTCCGTGCCGGTATGATGGTAGAAACAGAAGCCCTTAAAAGATGATGAAAACAGCCAAAGAACTGGAAATCCCCGTACGCAACTGGGTACCCGACAGCGTAGCCATTATAACCATATTTCTCATCATGATGCCCATTGCCATGCTGAATGGTACATACACGGGCAGCATGGTAGAAGTTTCGAACACGCTAGGCGTTTATACCGAAGACATCACCATCGGCTATTATGCAACTTCGGCAGGTATGGCGGTGTCCTATCCCATCGTCCCCAAGATTCTGAATGCCTTTTCCAGCAAATCACTCCTACTGGCCGACTTGACTCTCCAGTTGTTTCTGAGCTGGATATGTGCCCGTCAAGGAAACATTGACCTGCTCATTACTTTCAGTTTCATCATCGGATTTCTGAAAGGATTCATCATGCTCTGGATTATCAGACGTATCAAGTTCATCTTCAGTCCGGACGATGTCCGAAGTGAATTCTATGCCTATTTCTATCCGCTGGTTTTCGGAGGCGGACAGCTTTCGATGGTAGTTACTGCCCTGCTGGCCTACCATTACGACTGGAAGTACATGTATTATTTCATGATGATATTGCTGCTCGTAGCGATTCTTGCCGTAATCATTTTCTTCCGTCACGACCGCCCTTCACGTAAGATTGTCCTGAAAGAACTGCACCTGCGCGAGATGCTTATCGTCTCTACCAGTCTGCTCATGCTCATTTATGTCATCACTTACGGGAAGACCCTCGACTGGATGGCTTCTCCCCGTATCTGCATATACATTGCCATAGCCCCGCTCCTGCTTGCGCTCTTCATTTGGGAACAGTTTCATGCAGGCAAGCCCTACGTCAGTCTGAAACCTCTGTTTCAATGGAAAGCCATACTGGGCTACTTCTATATGATGCTGGTGATGTTCTTCAGTACCTCTACCAGTCTGCTCACCAGTTACCTTACGACGATCCTGAAGGTAGACAGTACCCACAGCTACACCCTCTATATATGGTTGCTGCCGGGGTATCTGGCAGGTGCATTCATCTGTTTCTGGTGGTTCCGCTGGCAACGCTGGCGTTTCCGTTTCCTAATAGCCGGAGGTATGGCCTGCTTTGCCTTTTTCTTCGGAGCATTGTACTTTGGCATCTCGCCCGACAGTACCTATGAAATGCTCTACCTGCCACTTTTCCTGCGCGGACTGGGAATGCTTACACTTATCATAGCCTTTGCCCTGTTTGCAGTAGAAGACCTTCCCCCCAAGTATTTATTATCGAACGCCTTCTTTCTCATCACGTTCCGCTCGGTGCTGACCCCCGTTATCGCATCGGCCTTCTACAACAACATGCTGTACTGGTTGCAACAAAAATACATGGTACAGCTTTCCGAAAATATTACAGCTACCGACCCGTTGAGTGCCTCCCGTTATGCATCTGCCTTGAACAGCGGTCTGGCGCAGGGACACGGCATCGATGAAGCCAGTCAGATAGCTACACAGACACTCTACAGCATCCTGCAGCAGCAGTCTACTCTTCTGGCCCTGAAACATATACTGGGATGGTTATTCCTCATCACACTGGTCATTGCCATCGTGTCACGATTCATCCCATTCCACAAAACCGTACGTGTTCCGGTCATTCATACCGGCGAGGATATGGTTTAAAGCCCGCTTACTTCTGGTTAACGAAAAGCAAGTGCCCGGTATCGTATCCACGTACACGCAGTTTCTCCAGCAGTTTGTCCAGCAACTGCTGGGGCATCTGTTTTTCACGGTACATTATCCACAGATATTTGTCCGTACTGCTTCCCACCAGCACATAATCATAGTCGGCTCCAACTTCTAAAATATAATAATCGGAATAAAACCAAAGAAAGAACGAAACCTTCAGTTTGCCGGGGTCTGCCGCATCGGACTGCTTGGCACGGCCTTTTATCTGCTGGAGTTCTCCATTCTTATAACCTTCGTTCAGCACCTCTATTTTACCGTCGTCCCGCAGCGTATAGGTAGCTGATACATGGGTCATATCCTTTTCAAACCGATGCTCATAACGGGCTATCTCGTACCATTTCCCCATAAAACGGGAAATATTCAGTTCAGATACAGTCCGGTTGTCAATCGGTCGCTCATTCTCTTTACTGCTGCAGCTGCTCATTCCGAACAGCACACACAGCAATAATACTATCTTTTTCATAATACTGTGCAGATGTCTTACCACATCTTTCTCTTTTAAGATTAAACATGTTTCTCCTCAAAAATAAGAAAATAAGTCCACTTCACACCGTAAAAACAAAAAAATCAGCTCTGAATCACTGAATATTAAAAAAATAATTATACATTTGCCCTTGAATCATACAACTGCCACAGAGGCAGTTAGCTAAAATTATAAACAACAAATGATCGTTAAAGACGCAAAACAAGCCATTCATTCTGTCTTGCTTACCCCATAAAGGTGAGCTGTAGATACGTGTATCCGACAAAATGAATCGTGTACTGCCGTGAGGCAGCAGGGGATTGTTATGCTCTTTGACGTACTGGTACATTACCTCTTCTTCGACTGGGAAGCAGAGTTTTTTTTCTATCTACTTACTTTAATCAATCAATTAAAATCACACCTAAAATTTGTTGTTTATGAAAAATTTTATCCGCATTACCAAATTATTAGAAACTACTGAATTTACTCCCGAATATGCCGACGAACAGCTGGCTTTCGAACTTATCCTGGCTAAAACGCCCAGTAATGTTTCCGACTATTCCATTCGCCTTTATACAGCCGACTACCGCTTTATAGGAAGCTGCAGCCTACAAGTCAATCCTCAAAAGCCGACTCGCAAACAACGCCTGTATCTGTCGACCGACCAATATGTCACTTTCGACAATTACCTTATATATGTATATGCGAACGGAAAGCCTTGCTGGTACGCCCCCATCCATTTCCACGCCAATTACGAGAAATGGGATAAAGCCCCACTGCAACCCCTGACTCAATACCCCGAGTTGTACTTTTTTGCCCAAAAGCTCTGCTTCAGCACTTGGTGGAAGAAGTTTTACTGCGGCCGCTATCAGGCCCCGGTTATCGAGCAGGTAATCAATCGTCTGTATCGTTGTGATGCCGACGGACTGCACCAGCAGCCTAATCTAAGTCCCACACTGCTGGTCACCGGTTCCAATCTCACAAAGATAAAAGGCATTGCATCGGTTATTCTGGGCAGCTATTTCACCAATGACGACGCCTCATTCCGTTTCAATTTTTCTTTGGAAGAACTGAGAAACGGTGTTCAGAAATGGGACGAACTAAAACAGAAACTGGCATCCTGCAAGGCCATCACCGTCGAAATCCCCGAACTGAAATACGACAGCCGCACCTGCACACTGATGAACCTGATGGCCAACGCTTTCCGCAACCGGAAAAAAGAAGAAGCGGCAATTATACTGTACGGATTGCAAGAGCATATCCTCGCCTTGCGGAAACATTGCTCCGAGTTCAAGGAATTACTTACCGATGTTGCTCCGATTCAGGTGCATACCAACCCCGGCGACTTCTCTACTCCGGCAAACGAACTCAAACCGGCAAACGAACTCAAACCGGAAGAACCTGAAATCTCCCAGACGGAATCAGATGCAAAATCAGATGATGACTTTGACCTATTACTGGAATCTCTTGCTCCGGAACCGTTTTATTACGGCCCTGCGTTTGAAAACCAAAGCTCAGCCGGCCTCACAGCCGAACAGGAATTGCAGGAGATGATTGGACTTAAACGTCTGAAAGAAGAAATGCAAGAGGCGCGCCTACTGGCTTTGTTCAGTAAAGAGCGTCAGGAACTCTGCATAGAGGAAGCGGGCGAAAACCGCCACCATATGCTCTTTCTCGGGAATCCCGGTACTGGAAAGACTACGGTAGCCCGACTGGTTGGACAGATTTACCATTCCATAGGACTATTGTCCAAAGGACATACGATAGAGACAAACCGTGCCCAACTGATGGGTGAATTCATCGGTCAGACAGAAAAGAAGATAAAAGAAGAAATTGAAAAAGCCCGTGGCGGTGTACTCTTCATTGATGAGGCTTACACCCTGGTAGCCGGACACGATACTGACTCAAGAGATTACGGGAAAGAGGTCATTAATGCCTTACTCCCCGTTCTGTCCGACCCTAATCCGGATCTGATTGTCATTTTTGCCGGCTATGAAGATAAGATGACAGAGCTGCTCCGTACAAACTCCGGACTGAAAGACCGTTTCCCCTTGCATTTTCATTTCGATGATTTCTCGGCTGCCGAACTGCTGGAAATAGCGCTCCAAATTTTAGAGAAACGGAACTTTACGCTTACAGAAGCAGCTTCAACCGAACTGCAAAAGGTCATCGAAGAGGCTTCCCGGCACCGTAATGAAGATTTCGGAAATGGCCGCTGGGTTCATAACTTCATCGAACAAGGAGTGATAAAGAGCATGGCAATACGAGTGATGTCAGCTCCCCATCGGACCGACAACCCCCAATTGCTGTCACTTATCCAAGTAGAAGACATCCTGCGGGCAGAACAGAAATACCTGAAACCAAGAGTACGGAAAGAAGTTCCGGCCCCACGCATCGGATTCAGAGCATAGAAGGTATAAAAAAGTCGGAGGAATACTTAAAATATTCCCCCGGCTCAATAAACAAATATGAGTTATACAATGATTAATCCAACTGAATTTTTTCCAACTTGTACCCCATCCGCTTCAATTCCAGCGCAGCACCGATACGGTACATCACCCGACAGGCACGGGCAAAAACATGATAAGCCATCGGACTCTGGGGTTCTATCTGCTCATGGCGGATGAATGAAACCGTATTCTGCGCACAACGGCGGATGCTCTCTTCCAACACCCGTGCTTCCTCACTATCCAGTGCCAGTCCCAGGAAATCCTTCACGATGTGCTCGTCCATATCGTCGAAACCCTGTTCGCCATAATACAGCCGGTAAGGTGCTTTCGCTACAGTAGCCCAGTCGGCATCCCATCCCCAGGCAACCGCCATGCCCAAATATGCTGCCCATGCTACCGACACCACCGGATAGTCACGCACCTGCTCCACAGCATCTGCCAGATACTCGGAAGCCAGCACATTCCAATGGTTATCTATATCTTCTGCCGCCAGTAAAGTACCGTCAAGCTGTTTATACGATGTACACAGGCGCAACAAATCTTCTTCCAGTTTCCGCTCGAAGCGGTCCAAGTATGCATTATCTTTTTCCATATTTCTTATTTTGACGGATAAAGGTAGTCCTTTTGCCCGACATATCCAACTTGAAGAACCTGCACAATCGAGCATACTACAAAAAAAATGACCGGTCCCTACCACAAGACCGGTCATTCAGAACTAGTTTTCAACGTATATTATTATCCCAAATTAGGATTGGCATCTATCTCCGACTGCGGAATAGGCACTGCCAGACGACTGTCGTCAGGATTGATAATGCGTGCATTTGATGGGCCAAGTGTATTGAGGTGCCAGCTTCCTTTTCGCTCAATAGGAAGACGATTACGGGTATAATCATAAAATACCAGTCCCTCTCCTACCAACTCTTTACGGCGCTCCTTCAGTACACGGTTCAACGTAAAGTCGGCATCCGTTACAGCTTTCGACGGGTCTGTACGGTTGATTACAATCTCATTGAGGTATTCCAGCGCCTTGCTGCGATAGTTGCCACCCAACTGCAGTCCGGCTTCTGCCGCATTAAGATAAATCTCTGACAAACGGACAATACAGAGATTGTTGTCGCGTGGGTCGCCTGTTTTGCCCGGGAACTTCATGAGATAAACATTCCGGTTACGGGCAGCTTGTGGCAATCCCTCATTATTGGCTATAGCCGAGGCACGGGTTACACTGTGACGGATGTCATTGGGGTCTTCGGCCAGCAGATTGAGATAGTCTTCACTCAAAATCAGGTTATTCCAGTCTACCTTGGCTTCGTTGGCATAAACCATCGGTGCTCCCTCACCTCCTGAACCTCCAGAAGGCTCGGTCAGTGAGAAATAGAATTCGAACAGCGACTCGCTGGAATATTCCGTTCCCCACACGGTAGGATATTCATCACGCGTATAGATGTGATAAAGCGACTTACTGTTTTCGATAACTTCGGCGGCCGCTTCGTAGGCACGCTGATAATCGAGCATATTCAGGTATACGCGCGACAGAATGCCCTGCACCGCCCAATAATTAAGATAACCGTCGGTTTTCTCACGGCTCAACCCCTCGAGTGCCGCATTCAAGTCTTTCAAGACCTGTTCATAGCACTGGGCAACGGTACTCCGTACCGGTTGGGCTGTCTCGTCCAATGCGGTCGTTACAATAGGTACTCCCGGAGCACTTCCGTTTCCGGAAGAATAAGGCATGGCGAACACACGGGTAAGGTCGTACAGTGCCAGACCGCGCATAGCCAAAGCCTCAGCCTTGATACGTTTCAATGATGTTTCGTCGGTCGTCTGCACGTCACCGGCTTCCACATGTGTAATCAGGTTATTGCACTGGCGGATAACCTTATAAACCTGGTTCCAGGGCAGCGTACTGTTAAAACTGTCGCTGGCTTTTACATTGTATTCGTAGTAAGGCGATACACGGCGGCCGTCGCCCTTGCTCTCGCGAGCCTGTACATCGGCGGCACGGCAGTCACCGTAATAAAAGTAATTGTCGCCATAATAGCTGTGGGCCGAAGCCAGACGGTAGATACCGTTCAGAGCGCTCTGCGCATCCTCCAGCGTATTGAATGCCTGGTCGGTCGGTACCGAGGTTGACGGATTCAGGTCAAGCCAGTCTTCAGAGCAAGAGGCGCAGGTCAGTGAAGCGGCCATCAGTAGTATATAAATATTCTTCATAACTGTTTCTTTATTTAAAAGGTAAGTTGTACACCAAAATTGAAGGTACGCATGGCGGGAGCTTCGCAGAACACTTCACCATTTACAGGGGTTTCGGGGTCGTACTGATTCCATTTCGCCCAGGTAAGCAAGTTACTGCCCGAGAAGTAGATACGAGCTTTCTCTATCAAAGCGCGTGAAGTCCACTGTACGGGTAGCGTATAGCCTATCGTAAGGTTTTTCAGACGCAGATGGTCGGTACTGTGAATGTAGCGCGAAGAGTTGGTCGGACCGGCAGCCTCGCCGTAGACAAAGCGCGGAACATCTGTCTTGTCGCCCGATTCCTGCCAACGGTCCATTGCGTAAATAGGCAGGTTGTACTTGGACGAGTAGATATTGGTCGTTCCGTTTTCGATGTAGGTTCCGGTCTTGTCGAACGAGTAACCGCCCAGTGAGTAAGTCAGCGTAAAACTCAAGTCCAGATTCTTATAGCGCAACAGGTTTGTCAAGCCGCCGGAAATTTTCGGATTGACAGACTTGTAAGGTATTGTCTGTGCTTCCGAAGCATCGGTTGTCAGCGAACGGTCCAAGGTGCCGTCCGACCTTAACGTGTTCAGGTAATACTGTGCCTGTCCGGTTCTGCGGTCTACTCCGGCATATTCCTTTACATAATAAGTATAGTAAGGCAAGCCTACCTTATGTATAAACCAAGAACCTTCGATGGACTGCTCAAGCTGTCCGTTCAGCGATACAATCTTATTTCGGTTATGGCTCAGGTTAAAGACTGTGGTCCAGTCAAAATCATTCGTCGCAAAGTTGATGCTGCGCACTTCCAGTTCCACACCCTTGTTGTTGAGCTGACCTACATTACTCAGATAGCTGGTAAATCCGGTCGTTCCGCTGATAGGCAGGCTGTACAGCAAGTCTTTGGTATCGCGGTTGTAGTATTCCAGACTGACGAAAAGACGGTTGAAAAAGCCTAAGTCGATACCGACATTCAGGTTATAGTTCTTTTCCCAACCCAGTTTGGGATTCGGCATCGAAGACTCGTACGAGCCGGAATTACCGATATAACTCTGTCCGTAACTGTACAGTCCCATGTAACCATACAGGGAGCCGGGCTGGTTACCGTTCACACCATAAGATGCACGCAGCTTGAGGTCGCTGAGCACATGCTTGACAGGCTGCATGAAATTTTCATTGCTGACATGCCACATACCCGATACAGACCAAAAGTTCCCCCAGCGCTTTTCGGGCGAAAGACGTGAACTTCCGTCACGACGGAAACTGCCGGCTACGTAATAGCGGTCATCGTAATCGTAATTGACACGCGACAGGTAGGAAAGCAAACGATAATCTTGTGTAGAAGAGATAAAGCTGTTCAGCACGGCTGCATTATCAGGAGCAGTCAGTCCGGGATTCGACGGCATTTTCGAGCGTTCACCCGATGCCTTGTCGGTCTGGTAGTTTTCTATTTCATAAGCAGCCAGCACATCCAGATGATGCTTTTGGCCAAAAGTCCGCACATAATTGACAGATGTAGACGAAATGAGCTTGCCATACTCGATGAATCCTTTGGCGGACTGGGCATCGCTTCCGCTCTTCGGTCCTGCCGAGCTAAGCGGATTGTAATAGCGCGAGTCTTTCTGGATGGCATAGTCGTAGCTCAGCGTTTCTTTCAACTTAAGTCCTTTAATAGGCTCAATGGCCGCATAGCCGGTGGAGAACATACGGGTCATCCGGGTCCGGTTATAGTCGGTCAGTATATCGCGCAAAGGGTTGAGCGATGTTCCGCTGTAAGCCCCCGTATAGTTGCCGTTCTCATCGCGCACCAGCATCGACGGGTTCATCGTCATAGCCACACACAGGAAGGGGTTAATAGCCGAACCGCGTTCTTCGTTCATTTCCTGATTCATCTGTGAGAACATCATATTTCCACCCACTTCGCCATACTTGCCCACTTTCTGCGACACATTGAGGCGAGCCGAATAACGGTCGAGGCTGGAGTTACGGGCCAACCCCTCCTGACTGTCGTAGCCCAAAGAGGCATAAAAGCTGGTACGGGCATTTCCTCCCGAAACCGATGCTTCGTAGTTTTGCTGCACGGCTGTACGGAGCAGCTCCTTGCGCCAGTCGGTATACCCCATTTCAGGACGGAATGCGTATTGGCCAATTTCAGCGTCGGCATAGGCAGCAGGATCGGTCATGCGTTTATCGGTCGCATAATTCAGCAATCCTTCGTAAAGCAATTCGTAACGCTGGTCGCCATTCAATGTAGGACGGAAATCGACTGCGGCATTCGAGAATCCTCCCGAGACATTCAGGTTGACCTGAGTCTTGCCGGCCTGCCCTTTCTTGGTGGTAATCAAAATTACACCATTAGCTGCACGCGAACCATACAGTGAAGCGGCTGCCGCATCCTTTATCACGGTAATATTCTCAATATCCGAAGGGTTGAGCGTACTCATGATATTGGTCTTGGAGTTGTTCATGTAGGCTGCATCAGCACCTCCCGAGCTCAGGCTTCCCGAACTGACGGGCACCCCGTCAATCACGAAAAGCGGTTCCTGCGAGGCATTGAAGGAGCCCATACCACGGATACGGATACTCTGGTTGGCTCCCGGCTGACCGGAGCTGCTGGTGATATTGACACCCGTAGTGAAGCCTTGCAGCTTCTGTTCTACACTCATTACGGGGATATCTTTCATCATATCTCCCTTCAGGGTATTGGCCGAACCGGTAAAAGAAGATTTGGTAAAGTTACCGTAACCGGTTACTACGACTTCGTCCATCGAGATGGCTTCGGGTTCGAGCACAATCTGCAAAACACTTCCTTTTCCGGGAATACGCACTTCACGTGTTTTCATCCCAACGAAAGCAATGCTAAGCATTTTAGCGTCGGGGTCTATCTGAAGTGTAAATTTACCATCGGTATCTGTGATAACTCCTTGCGACTCTTTGCCGGCTAGTGTTACTGTAGCTCCAATAAGCGGCTCACCATCCTCCGATGAGGTCACCACACCGGTAATCGTGCGGGTCTGCGCATACAGTGACGGGCATACGGTAAGCAATGCCGACAATTGCAAAGTTCTGAATAGTACGTTTTTTTTCATATTATGCATGTTTTCTAAAGTTGCATCCAAAAAACGTACCAGTAAACATTATAAAGGGAAGTTTTTAATATCTTATTAATTCTCAGAACATTGTAAAAGAAGCGATTATCAGGTTCAGTATTTTTCACTGTGGAATTATTGCACACTCACAGGCTGGCACTGTAGATTTTTTACACAAAACCATCTGTCCGTCCCTATCATATCTGCCTGCACCGATAAGCAGTAGGCGTAGTACCGACAGCCCTTTTAAAAATACGGGCAAAATGCTGAGGATACTGAAATCCCAGACAATAGGCTATCTCGCTGATACTTTTATCGGATGCCAGCATCTCCTGTTTAGCCACATTTACCAGTTTGTTCTGTATATACTCCTGTGCCGTACGGCCGGTTTCCTTTTTCACCAAATCCCCAAAGTAATTGGGCGAAAGATTCACGGCATCGGCAAAGTATTTCACTGTAGGAAGTCCCAACTCCTGCGGCTTGTCGCTCTGGAAATAGCCATCCAGCATTTCTTCGAACTTCATAAGTATATCTTTGTTTACCGGTGTGCGTGTCGTAAACTGCCGGTCGTAAAAGCGCAGGCAGTAATCGAGCAGCAACTCAATATTCCGGCAAATCAGGCGGCGGCTGTGACGGTCGGCTGGCCGCCTCAGTTCTGTATCCAGTTGCTCAAGGCAGTGTTCAAAAAGGGTTCTCTCTTCGTCCGACAAATGCAAGGCTTCGTTGGAGGCATACGAAAAGAAAGAATAATGGCGGATGTCGCGTCCGAGTTCCGTGCCGCGAATAAAATCCGGATGAAACAGCAGGCCTTTTGCCATAGGACGGCTGCCCTCTTCCATGTGTACCTCTACGACCTGTCCGGGTGCAAAACTGGTGATGGTTCCCTCCTGATAGTCGTAAGGCTGCTTGCCATAACGAAGGTCACCGCATCGTGTCTGCTTGAGGTATAAGGCATAAACGCCGTAGTTCATGGTAAAATGGGTAGGGAAACGGGTGGCACGCGTCAAATCGATGACAGCCACTTGCGGATGAATCATCTCTAATCCGTAAAAGTTTCCATAGTCGGCTATGGTATCCAGTTTTATAACATCTTGCATTTGAATTGTTTTTTAGGGTTCAATAATCTCGAATCAGGTACGTGGGACTACAATCACAATGGTGTAAATATTGTCTACGCACGTTTTTTCACAAGTTCCCCGAATCGTTTTCAGGCGATCCGAAAGTGTGCGGTCGCCTATACCGGCCGGTGGTGCAGCAGAAGAACTGTCATTACATATTTCCAAACGAAGTCCTTCTTCGCCCCAGTCGAGCGCAGCATCAATCCACGTAGCATGGGCATGTTTGAGAATATTATTAATCACCTCCTGTATTATCCGGTAAATTTCGTAAGCATGGCTTTCGGGAATCTCTTTCCACGGTAATGTGTTTTCGGCACGGAATTTCACCTGCACCGGTATGGAAGTTTCCAACGTATGAAAGTAATCGGCAAGCACTTCGTGCAAGTCTGCAAACTGAAAGCTTGGAGGCATCAACTCGTGCGAAATAGAACGGACATCTTCACGGACACGTTCTATCATTCGCTCGGCCTCTTGTTTTCCTGCCTCTGTGGCCGGAGCGTGATGAATCTTCAGCAGGACTCCCAGCAGGTCATTGCACACGCCGTCGTGCAGTTCCTTAGCCAAACGCCGGCGCTCACTCTCCAACCCGTCGATGTACTTCCGTACGGTCAGCAACTCAGTTTCTTTTTTCTGGATGCGACGCTTATACTGCAAAACGACGATGACCGCCAGCAGTAAAAGAATGCAGCCTATGAGTTGCAGACGGATACGTGTCTGGCGGGCCTGTGCTGTTTCAAGACGGGCTATTTCAAGCTCTTTCTCGTTCAGGTTGAGCCTTGCCTGCAATTCCGACATCTGCTGGGTCATCTGGGTTTGAAACAGCGAATCGCGATACAGATAGGCTTCACTAAGATGGTCGTAGGCAGCTTTATAATTGTTCAAACCTTTATAGTTGCTGGCCAGCAGCATGTGGTATTGGTCGAAAGAGGTATGGCTGGTCTGCAACGGACTGGCCGTTATGCGGTCTATGCTGAGCTGATATTTTCCCAGCTGATTGTATACGCTGGCTTCTGTTTCGTAAAAGCCCAGTGTCATCGGACTGCCTTCGGGCAATTCACGGATGCACTGCTCTCCCATCTCCAGATACGGATAGATTGAGTCAATCCGGTTCCAGGTCATATAGGCATTGATAAGTGTAGGCAGACATTTCATGATAATGGATGGAGACTGTTCTGTCTGCCCGGCTGAAACTCCTTTTTTCAATACCGCTATTGCTTCGGGATACTTTTTCAGACGCATATAAGCCGCTCCTTGCAACGAGCAGGCGCTGGAGAGCAGCATGGCGTCATTGCTCTTACTGGCATATTGCAGCGAACGGCTGCCGTTATCGAGAGCATCCTGCAAGCGGTTTTCGGAGAGGAACATGACTCCGATATTAAAATAGATTGAGGCTGTAGTGGCTGCGTCATTCAACTGTTTACTGGCTTCTACTGCCCTTTCGTAACAAATAAATGCCGAATCGCGCATACCCAACCGCCGATAGCAAATTCCTGTGGAGGTCAGCACATTGGTTTCAAGCTCATAGTCGCGCTCTTTCAATGCCACGGCATGCTGAATGACCTGATTATATAAATCACAAGCCTGCCGCAATTCTCCGTTGTAAAAATAATTGGTGGCTTTCGTATTGAGCAAATGCAGATATACGGGTTTTGTATAGTCCGGGGTCTTAAAAAGTTGAAGTCCTTTTTCCAGATAATACAGAGAGGAATCTGCATCTGTTTCTTCATACCAGGCGCTGAGTTGCTGATAGATTCCCGACAGGCAGTCGCGCGAAGCATTTCCGGCCATTGCAGAATGGAGTTCTTGCTTCAGGCTGTCAATGACGGCACGATTGGCCCAGGCGGCAGTGACACTCACGGAAAGCAATACAAGCAAAGCGGCTATTCTTATTTTAGTTGTCATATTTATACACGGTGTTTGGATTTGCTGACTCGAAAATTAGTATTTTATTCTAAAACGGCAAAAAATTATTTATATTTTTTATAATATGCATCAGGCTGTAACGGACGTTGCTCAATGAAGACAAACCTTAGGCATTGCTGTGACTAAAATTCGTCTTTTTTATGCGATAAGTTCATCATTGCAATGATGCAGTGAAAATAAAATGTTGTAACTTCGCAAGCGTAAAAACAACAAACCATTCTGTATGAATTATCTGGAAATAACCGGAAGCTTGGTCGGTCTTCTTTATTTGTGGCTGGAGTATAAGGCCAGTATTTACCTGTGGCTGGTCAGCATTGTCATGCCGGCCATCTATCTGGTGGTGTATTACCAGGCCGGACTGTATGCCGATTTTGGTATCAATGTTTATTTTCTGCTGGCTTCTGTTTATGGTTGGACAGCATGGAAATTCAAGCGAAAAAACCAATCGGAAGCGGCTGCTGGAAGTGGTATCAGGCATTTTGACAAATCAAAATTCTTTACAGTACTGACTGTATTTGCCGCATGCCTGTTGCTCATTGCATGGATACTGATTCGCTTTACAGACAGCACTGTGCCCTGGCTGGACAGTTTCACGACATCGGCCAGTATCATAGCCATGTGGATGCTCGCAAAGAAGTATGCCGAACAATGGCTTGTATGGATAGCGGTGGACATTGTGAGCAGCGGACTGTATGTATACAAAGCGCTTTATTTCACGGCCGCACTATATTTGCTTTATACCATTATAGCGGTGTTGGGATACAGGAATTGGATTAAAATGATTCGAGAACAATGAAAGAGATAGTTATAGCCGATTTTACTCCGGAAGCGGTGGTTATCGGGAACGGAGATTTTCCGGTACACCCTACGCCTTTGAGTGTACTGGATGCGGGGACATTCACTGTATGCTGCGACGGGGCTGCTCATGCTTTTGCGGCCTCCGGAAGGAAAATGGACCGAATTGTGGGGGACGGGGACTCGATGAGTGATGCCATAAAAGAGCGGTTCGCGCCGATTATCCGCATCAACCCGGACCAGGAAACAAACGACCAGACCAAGGCGGTTACTTATCTGTACAACAAAGGATACCGCAAAGTGGCGCTGCTGGGAGCTACCGGAAAGCGTGAGGACCACACGCTGGGAAACATCAGTCTGCTGATGGAATACCTGCGGATGGGAATGGATGTGCGGATGTATACGGACCACGGTGTGTTTGTGCCGGTATCGGGCGACGGCCGGTTTCACTGTCCGAAAGGCAGGCAGGTGTCTGTCTTCGGGTTTGGAACAGAAGGCATGACTTCCGAAGGATTGTGCTATCCGCTACGCGATTTTACCAGCTGGTGGCAAGGGACACTGAACGAAGCGGCAGCCGATGTCTTTACCATCTGGTGCAAGGGGGATTATCTGGTATTTATTACGTATGAATCCAAACAATAATTGAAGATATATTAATTAAAAAACGATATGGAAAGCATTGCAAAAAAAGAGATTCCGGTGCTGGTACTTACCGGCTATCTGGGCAGCGGAAAGACAACGCTGGTGAACCGGATTCTGACCAACCGACAAGGTATTAAGTTTGCCGTAATTGTAAACGATATAGGGGAAGTAAACATTGACGCCGAACTGATTCAGCGGGGCGGTGTGGTAAACACGGACAACAACAGTCTGGTGGCACTGCAGAACGGCTGTATCTGCTGTACGTTACAGACGAACCTGATTGAGCAGGTCTTCGAACTGATGAAATCGCAGCAGTTTGACTATATCGTGATTGAGGCCAGCGGAATATGTGACCCGGAACCGATTGCACAGACCATCTGTACCATTCCCCGATTGGGAGAGGCATACTCACGCTATGGGGTGTGCAAGCTGGACTGTGTAGTGACAGTTGTGGATGCCTTGCGCATGCAGAGTGAATTTGGCTGTGGCGAAGCACTGACCGAGCATCCTGCCGGTGAAGACGATATAGCTAATCTGCTTATCCAGCAGATTGAATTCTGCAATATTGTGTTGCTGAATAAAATTGATGAGGTAAGCGAAGAGGAGCAGAAACGCATTATGCAGATTATCCGTACCCTACAGCCGGAAGCTGAAATCATAGCCTGCAATTTTGCAGATGTGGAGTTGGATAAAATCTTAAATACGAACAGTTTCCGTTACTCGAAGGTGGCTGCATCTGCCAGATGGATTCAGGAACTGGGTAAACCTTGTGAAGAACCGGAGCATCACACAGAACATGATGCCGGGGGGCATCACCATGAAGAGCATCATCACGAGGAACATTGCCACGAGGGACACCATCATCACGAGGGTTGCTGCTGCCACCATCATCACCACGAAGAGGGTGAAGCGGCAGAATACGGCATCGAAACATTTGTATATTACCGCCGTCCGGCTTTCGACATGAACAAGTTCGACTACTTCATCAATGCCAAATGGCCCCGCAATGTTATCCGCGCCAAGGGAGTGTGCTACTTCAACGATAACCCGGACATGACTTGTCTGTTCGAACAGGCCGGAAAACAAAAGCAGTTGAGCGAAGTGGGACAATGGTATGCTGCCATGCCCGAGGAAGAGCTGATGCAGATGTTCCAGCGTGAACCGGGTTTGCTGCGCGACTGGGACGAGCGCTATGGCGACCGTATGCAGAAGATTGTATTCATCGGTCAGCACATGGACAAAGAACAGCTGATTGCCGACCTGGACGCGTGTTTGGAATAAACGATTATGGCATAAAAAAAGTCAGGCTGCCTTTCTTTCACCAAGAAGAGAGGCAGCCTATTTTTCTGAGAAAACTACTTAATAAAAAACAACTATCTATAAACTAACCCTATTGGTCAAAATGTAACAGACAGATATCTTTCTTTCGAGATTCCGGAGTTACTACCAGACGCTTTATCTTTCCATCCTTCAGACTGCATTCTACAGTCGTATTGTCCGGTGCATGCAATTTAAAATCGACATCCCAATCCTGTGGCCATGCCGGAAACAAATAGATTTTTTCGTCCACTGCCTGCATCAGCATTTCCTGAACACCAATCATTCCCGAACCGCCCCAGTTATGGTCGGGTGTCCAGTCGTGTCCCGGTCCCCAGAAAGTGGGATAACGGCGTGGTGAGTCGGTCATTTTTTTCAGCGTCACGGTTTTCGCTTCATCCGTAAGTCCCAGACGCGCACAGAAGATGGCATCCTGATGCCAGCTGATATAGCCTTTCTGGTCGGCATTATCTACACCATATTTCCAAGTATTGACAGCTACTTCCAAATCCGGCAAACCGATACCGTAAAGTCCCCAAGGGAATACCGGATAAAGTTGCGGAATTTCGATGTTGTTAATGCGCTGCCAGGTCACTGCCGGAGCAATGGTCTTATGGCCGTTTCGTTCTCGGAAAGGCAATTCGGGAATACGTTTGAGGAAGCCTTCCCAGTAAGCCTGCTTTTCGGCTGTAAGATAGTCTTCGGGCAACTCGAGCAACTGTGTGGTTACTTTCTTCAGTGCGGCAATGGTATTGGCTGCATTGTAGGCCATCTTGTAGGTCTCGCATCCGGTAGACGGGTAAAGGATGAGCTTGCCGTTACCGTCGAGTACAGATTTGCTGCGCTGTGCGGCCAGGTACTGATAATGTACATCGTAAAACAACAGACATTTTTCAATGAGGGGCAGGTATTTCCGGATGTCACGACCGGTATAGGCATGGATATCGAGTGCCATCTTACAGAATTCGAAGACGGTATCCCACTCATAATCAATCCAGGCATTGTCCTGAATGCCCGGATGCAGCAAAGCAGGACGGTTCCATCCGTAAGATGCGACCATCGGCAGTCCGAACCATTCTATCTGTTCGGTGAAGCAGGCTCCTTCGTGTCCCCAATAATGGTGCACACGTGCTTCGGCATTGGGTAAAGCATTCAGGTAAAAGTCAAGCTGTGCATCCATCATGTCGGTATCGCCGCTCTTCAGCATCGGCCAGTATACCAATCGCTGGTTTTGAGCTGTATGCGTGCCGCCTCCCCAGTCGCGGTGGTCGGGAGTAAAGGGGGCGTTGGGATTAACCAGCGAAGGGTCAAAGGTAAAAAGTCCACCATTGAATTTGGTCGGCAGTTTGCCATATGCATTGCAACCCAACTGATAACGGAAAAGCTGGTAATTGCGGCCTACTTGCCAAGAGGATGAGACAGTTTTTGCAGAATCTGCATTGATAACTACATGACTTCTGCGCCAGAAATCGTTCCACCAGCGGCGGGTACGTTTGTACTCGGTTTCGGCTTTCGACTGAAAAGTTGTTTTCAAATCCCGGACGGCTTGTTTCCATTCGTTGCGGTCGGGAGTCTGCTGCGTATGCAAGTACAAACGAAGTGTATGTTGGCGGGCAGCCTGACGCGACTTCAAGCGATAACCTTTAAAGGGGGTATCGACATATTTACCGGATACAATGCCATCTTGCACCATATCGCTACCTTCCATATAGCCGCCAAAAGTAAGGTGCTTCAGCGGATTCCATAAATGCTGCATCACACCACCCAACGATTCCTGCAGAACAGTAACATCAAATAGTGTGCGCTCGGAGTTCTGATGATACCACATCACACCTTTATCGGCAAAGGCTACCGAATCGGGCTGGATAACAGCTTTGATGGGGGCATTGCGGAAAGCTATGCTGGCACGCTCCTGGCCGGGAATGTTCCACACCAAAGGTTCATAGCGCCAGGTTTCGTAAGTTGCGTGGAAGCGTATCTGCTCTTCCGAAGAAACTTTGACTTCTACAACCGGTGTAAAGACATTCGACCATATCTGAATTTCAGCACGCTTGCCATCCTTTACGGCTTCTAACTGTACGTAACCGTCTTCCAGTTTCAGCTCCTGACGGAAAGTGGCTCCTTCGAACGGATTGGGTGTAAAGGACAATCGCACACGTCCCAGTTTTGGGAAAACGTTATTCTCGTCGAATACCCCCGAGCGGGATACATAAAACAAGACTTCATTATTTTCTACCCAGACATTCATCCCGACATCACCACCGCCACAGGGCATAGACTGTGAAGCATCTTTGCTCTGCTCAGTCCAGACGGGATTATACTGCCGGAGCCAGTCGAACTCGTGTGCCAACGTGGGAGAAATGCCGAAACAGAACAGCAACAGTCCCCCAAGGATATTTTTTCTATTAATCATGGCATTTGTATTTTTAGTGTAACATTATTTATTAATTTATGGTAAATGAAAAGGAATTGCAGCATTGTATGAATGCTCACGGTGAATACCCCGCGTGTGTATGCCAAAGGCTCCAAAAAGCAATTGTGGGACTCCATCTTCATTACAATATAAGAACGGGCGCTCAACACCTCCGGATTCACGGGTGTCGTAAACTGTCCCGTCGATAAACTTCAATACGGGAGGCAAGACTTTGGGATGCGCCACTGGTGTCCATTCAAGGGCATCGTCCGATTGCATCAAGGCAAGACCACCACTCTCCTTTCCGGTGTACTGACGCACAACATCCCGAACAATCGCATAGTATTTATCGCCTCGTGCATCGTACCAGATATAAGGGTCTTCGGCCACCATACGTGCTTCCGGGTCTTCGGGCTGGAATATCAAATGGTTGGATTTCACAAATGGCCCTTCAGGACGGTCGGCAAAAGCGACACTGAAACGTACACGCCCTCCTTGCAGAGTCCCGTTTTTACAAACAGCTTTATACAGCATAACCACCTTCCCGTTACGTCCGATACAAACAGCCGGATTGGTTACACACATGGCATCGAAAGCTGTGGAGTCTTCGCTGTTGGTAAGAACAGGCTCGGGCATGCGTTTCCATGGACCGGCAGGCTGTGTAGCTATCGCCAGACCTATGCGTTGGGTGTTACGGCGTGTCCACCATTCTTTGCCGTAGGCCGACAAAACGCTATCGGCAGAAAGCGGTTGTCCGGCTGTGGCAATATAATATAGGTAATATTTTCCATCGTGATACAACACATAGGGATTATGGGTCATTGCTCCATCCCAAGCTGTTGCACTGTAGGCAGTGAGTGCTACATTTACTGGTTTATAAGGGCCTTCAGGGGTATCGGATACGGCGTATGCCACCTCGGAATGACTGACCCATGACTCATGCCCGGTCTTGCGAGGCCATCGGGAATAGAACAAATGATAGCGGTTGTCGGCTCCTTTTGTTACACTGCTACACCAAATATTCCATGCTGAATCTTTAAAGACACTGGTAGTGGGAATCGCCTGTATCGAATCGGCCATGGCAAAATCTTTTCCAGGCTCGAATACGGTCTGTCTGCAGGAAGTAAACAAGGATAGCAGAAATATTCCTGCTGCAAAACTATGTATTTCTCTTACCATATTTATATGTTTAAATTAACCTATCATTATTAGATCTGAAATCTTTATGATGCAATAATACAGAAGTTCTATGAGAGTTTCAAAACAACTCTTTCGGTTCCTGCATCAGATGGCTTTAAAATTGACGGAAACGTTACCGAAAAAGTTAGAAAAAGAAATAGGCTGAATAAAGCAAAAGAATTATCTTTGCTTGAAAATAGAAACAAAACCGACTTAACTCCGGACAAACCTTTGCTGACATGAAAAAAATAACCATCAAAGATGTTGCTAAAAAACTGAATTGCTCGTCATCTACTGTTTCAAGAGCTTTCAACGACAAGTTCGACATTCATCCAGACACCAAAAATCTGATACTTAAGACAGCGAAGGAAATGGGATACATCCCCAATCCGATAGCCAGACATCTGAGCCAGAAGAAATCGTATCAGGTAGGAGTTGTCGTCCCCGAATTTATCAATGCATTCTTTCCGCTGGTCATAAAAGGCATGCAAAAGGTTTTGAAGGAAGCCGGATACCAACTGTTGATTATGAGTTCGGACGAGCAGGCCAAAGAGGAGCTGGAAAACGTAAAGACACTGGAACAGAACCTGGTGGACGGTATCATGATTTCGTTTGCACACGAAGCACACGATATTTCCTATTATCAGGAACTGAATGCACGGATTCCCATTGTCCAGTTCAACCGTGTGAATCAAAAGCTCAATACTTCTAAAGTGATTTTTGATGATTATACCTGGGCATGCAAGGCTACAGAACATCTGATAGCACAAGGCTATAAGCGTATTTATCATTTATCTGGCCCTTGTAACCTAATTGTAAGTCATAGCCGGAAAAAAGGATTTACAGATACATTGAAAAAATATGGGCTTCCCTATCAGGAACATTGCTTTGAAGCTGGAATTTTTATAGAAGATGGTGCCAAAGCCATGCAAGATTTGATTGACAGACAATTGGTACCCGAGGCTATCTTCTGTTTCAATGACCCGATAGCCATTGGGGCAATGGAAACATTGCGCAAGAATCACATCGCAGTTCCAGACGAAGTGGCTTTGACAGGCTTTACGGAATCAAGAATTGCTGCACATACCACCCCTTCGCTGACCAGTGTCGAACAACCGGCTATTGAGATAGGTGAAACAACAGCCCGGCAATTGCTGAAAGAAATTGAAGCAGAGAAGCGGCCAGCACCCGAAACGATTATACTAAATGGCAAGGTAAACGTACGTGAATCGTCGGTAAAAACAGCCGCAAACAAATAACATTCTAAATTGAAACAACATAAAATGAACAAAAAGCATTCTTTTTATCTATTACTTGGAAGTGTAGCTACAGCCTCGTGCCTGCTGAATGCAGGATGCCAAAAGGCCGCTACTCAAGACTTCTCCCGCTCGGATTATTATACCCGGGGAATCGGGAAATATCCGGGATGCCCACAGGAAGATTTTTCTCCGGAATTGAAACCTGACGACACGTACCGCAACATTGCGTTACTGCGCACGGCTTACCAGTCGTCCAGTTATGACTATAACCTGACGGCTCAGCTGGTTACGGACGGTATTGTAAGTACTGCCCAGCCGCAATACCTCACGCTATCGACTCCGGACGGGGCATCGCCAAAACGGGAACGGGAATGGATGATTGACGAAGGTCCTTATTCCAGAAATACGACGGTAGGCGAAGATACGTATTTTCAGTTCAGCCTGCACAACTACCAAAAGCAAGCCGATAAAGTTTACCTGAGAGGATCTGTTACTTATCATGCTGACAAGGCAGGAAAGGGATACGAAATGTTGTGCATGGGTTCGAACGATGGAGAGAATTGGGAAGAACTGGGCCGCCTGTCCGGAAAGGGATTGCCAGGAAAAGCCAGCCGCTACACCATGCACTCTGACCCGAATAAGCAAAGTGAAAAAGGAGACCTGCCAGTACGTATTCTCGACCAATACATTCCGCTCACCAAAGTCGGTGCATACAGTTATTACCGCATTGTATTGCGTATGCCGGGAGCTACCTATTGGACTGTAAAAGACTTGAATTTCTACAACAACAATGATTTGGTAGAGCTCAAACCTTCGCAGTATTTCAACAGTATCTGGATGAGCGCAACGGACAAAGAAGAATGGATTTATGTAGATCTGGGAAGCGTTTCTACATTCGACCGGATTGTCCTGCACTGGATTAACAAGGCTGTGGCCGGAAAGATTCAAGTTTCGGACGATGCCAAATCATGGAAAGATATCGCTCAGCTGCCTGGTGGTGAGGAACTGACTGACGACATTCCGGTAAAAGGCAAGGCCCGTTACGTACGTATCACCATGGAAAAGACTGCTGGAAATGGTAAGTATCTGCTCAGCGAAGTAGAGGTTATGGGTAAAGGCGGACTGACAGCGCAGCCTGTAGCACAGCCCGAAGTGAGTGGCAACAGGCTGACACTTTCCGGTGGTAACTGGAAACTGCAAAGAGCTTCCGAAGTGAAACAGTCGGGCAATGAAATTGCTTCGGCAGCATTTCTGCCTGATGGTTGGATTACAGCTACTGTACCAGGGACTGTATTGACCAGTTACTGGAATGTGGGTGCAATCCCCGACCCCAATTATTCGGATAACCAGCTCAATATCTCCGAGGCATTTTTCAATTCCAACTTCTGGTACAGAAATGAGTTTGAAGTACCTGAATCGTTCATCAAAGAACGGGTCTTCCTCAATTTCGACGGCATCAACTGGAAAGCTCATGTCTATCTTAACGGTAAAAAGGTTGGTGATATTGAAGGTGCATTTATCCGTGGTAAAATGGATGTCACAGATTGCATTGTGCTCGGCAAGAATGTATTGGCCGTAGAGATTGTAAAGAACAGTCATATCGGTGCTATCAAGGAAAAGAACAAACAGAGTACTGACTTCAACGGCGGTATCCTGGGAGCAGACAATCCTACCTTACATGCCACTATCGGCTGGGACTGGATTCCTACAGTACGCGGTAGAAACATTGGTATATGGAACGATGTACGGCTGACCAGTACAGGAGCGGTTACAGTCAGCGACCCTTTGATTGAAAGTGTATTGCCCTTACCGGATACGACATCGGCAGCACTCACTGCCCGTACTTTCGTAAAAAATCATACCGAGAAAGATGTGGAAGGAGTACTGGAAGGAAGAATCGGTGATATCCGTATCGCACAGAAGGTTACCCTGAAAGCCGGCGAAGAAAAGGAAATCGCATTCTCACCGGCCGATTATAAAGAACTGACTATGCAACATCCGCGTTTGTGGTGGCCTAAAGGCTATGGCGAACCTTACCTGTACGATGCCGGCTTTGTCTTCAAAATTGGCGAGCAGGTTTCCGACAGTGTAAACTTCAAGGCGGGTATCCGGCAGATGACATACAACGAAGACAATCATATCCTGAACATGTACATCAACGGACGTCGCTTCATCGGCCGGGGTGGTAACTGGGGATTCAGCGAATCGAATCTGAACTACCGTGGTCGCGAGTACGATGCAGCCATTGCTTACCATGCTGACATGAACTTCAATATTATGCGCAACTGGGTAGGAATGATTGGTGACGAAGAACTTTACGAAGCTTGTGACAGACATGGTATTATGATTTGGCAAGACTTCTGGCTGGCCAATCCTTCGGACGGACCAGACCCCTATTATCCGGAAATGTTTATCGCCAATGCCGAAGACTATGTACGCCGTATCCGCAATCATGCTTCAGTAGGAATTTACTGTGGCCGTAACGAAGGCTATCCACCCGAACGCATCGACAAGGCTTTACGACAGATTGTGAAGGATGAGCATCCTGGCATGCACTATATTTCCAGCTCGGCAGATGACGTTGTGAGTGGACACGGACCGTACCGTATGCTTCCTGCCAAAACGTACTTCACGCTGGAGACTGGTAACGACAAGTTCCACAGTGAAAGAGGTATGCCTAATGTACTTACTTTCGAAGGTTTCAAGCGCACCTATTCTCCCGAAGGTATGTGGCCTCAGTCACACGAATGGGGAATGCACGATTATACGCTGGAGGGAGCGCAGGGAGCAACCTCATTTAACGAAATCATTGCAGAAGGTTACGGTAAGCCTCAAAGTGCACAGGAATTTGCCGAACTGGCACAATGGGTTAACTACGACGGACACCGCAGTCTGTTCGAATCGAGAAGCAAGAACCGCATGGGACTGCTGATGTGGATGAGTCACTCTTGCTGGCCTTCTATGGTATGGCAGACATACGACTATTATCTGGAACCGACAGCAGCCTATTTTGCCATCAAGAAAGCTTCCGAGCCACTGCATATTCAATGGAATCCGGCAACCGATGAAGTGGAGGTCGTGAACTACAGTGCCGGTAAGCGTAATAACCTTACAGCAAAAGTGCAGATTCTGAACATGGATGGCAGCATCGCATGGGAAAAATCGACTACAGTAAACAGTCTGGAAGATACGACCGAAAAATGTATTGCACTGGAGTATCCCCAGAATTTGTCGCAAGTGCACTTCATCAAGTTGTGGCTGATAGAAAACGGCAAAGTTGTTTCCGATAACTTCTACCACCGAAGCTTAAAGGAGAACAATTATCAGGCATTGAAAGAACTGCCACAAGTAACCCTCGACTGCCAGTCGGCTACACAACAAAACAAGCAAGGAAACTGGAAAGCAACGGTTACACTGAAAAATCCGTCAGCTGTCCCTGCCCTGATGATACGTATCAACGTTACCGGCGATAAGGACGGTGACCAATTCCTGCCTATTCTTTACTCCGACAACTATTTTGCCTTGCTGCCGGGTGAACAGAAAGAAATCAGTATCCGCTGGAAAGATGTAGATACACGAGGTAATGCGCCAGTTATCACTGTTTCGGGATATAATGTTACCCGTACCAACAAATAATCGGTATAAAATCCAATTTCAATATAACAAAAAGGACCGGCGGCGCTAACAAAAGTGCTTTCGGTCCTTTTCATTCTCTCTTATTAATTATTGCTTATTTGCTCCAAAATGTACGTGGCTTACCCAATGTAGCTTCTTTAAAGAACTTGGGTTTATCGTTTCTTTCAGCCGAGTAAACAATAGGCTGCATACCTTTTATATCTTCAGTACCGATGAGATAGGTCTCTCCTTTTACTGTACGGAAGCGGATAACACCATCTGCTGTCAGACTACAACGGACTAAGCGTCCTTTCGAATCATACACTTGCACATCACGATTTCCCCAAGGATTCTGTATTCGACATTCGTTACCATGCAAGCTCTGAACTTCAATAGCAGGTATCATTCCTTCCTTATTAATACGTGCAGAAACCGTAAAACCACCTCGGGCACACAATGTAAAGGCCATCTCATGTTCTTTCGGCCAAGCCGGGAAAACACGAATTTTACCTTCATGACTTTGCAGAAGCATCTCGTTTACCGCCGTACCGATAATATTCATCGGTTCCATACCACACTGAATAAAAGGTTTTGCCCACAGACCTGAATTTCCGGCATAACTTCCATAATAGCTTCTTGAGTCGAATACATAATCACGCTGTGTTACCAAATCTGCATTCTCCACACGTTTGGCATAACGTGACAACACATACCAATGGTCTATATTATAGAATAATCCCTGGTTAAAGTGTTGGAGATAGTTTATTGTATTCTCCAGTCGTTCCATTACTTTATCACCCAAGCCTAAACGGGCAGATACGATGGCACCCGGTGTAATTGCGTTTCGGTTTGCCGGATGATACAAGGCTATCTTCTTGGCAATTTCATAATACTCTGTACCCTGCTGGTTAAGTCCTAACAAATTCGCCGGGAAAACCATGGTCGTATGTGCATCGCAGTGATAGAACTGTCGCTTGTAATAGGTATCCATATTCGGATAAACCTCTCCATCCGGTTTATAGGCCATGACAAATACCTTTCCACGGCCCGGGACATCCAGTACCGGAGGCTCCCACAAGTGACTGATAACCTTTTCCCATTCCTTTCGTTTCTTAGCATCTACATTCAGTATCCAGGATGCCTGGATGCAATTTCTGAAAAGCGACTCAATCATATAGCGGTCGGTTATCGGATTTTTCAGGTCCGAAGTATATGGATGCTCGTAAGGCTGAGCCGGATACAGATAATACTGCTTTTTCTCCTCATCCCACTTCAGAAGATTCAGATAAAGCTCCGCTGCTTCTTTCATAAAGGGATAGATGGTATCTTTCAGACATACCTTATCTTCCGTGAACTCATAGTAATTCCAGAAGATAGCAGCCATCTGACTGGCCGGTGTATAGTTGTACTTCATATCTCCCCTGTCCTGATGCAACATATTGCCATCGAAATCGTGTACTTCAGTCCAACGGATGGCATTTGCGATACCATGACGCTCTTTTACAAACTGCTCAGCCTTAGGCATCAGTCTGAAGTATGTTTTCAGATAAGGCTTCATTAAGTCCGCATCATTCTGCTCGGCAAGTCCCCAGTAAGACTGTTGCGTATTCCAGTGTACAGACGTAATCCATTGGCGATGGTCACGGTTCCACACCCATAGTCCCCCGTTAAAAGGTACGGGATAATTACCTCGTGAAGAACTACCGGCAAGGTATCTGCGCAAGTAATAAATATTCTCCACATAATCATTATCCAGTTTTACAAACGACTTATTCCAAAATGCACGCCAGAAATCTGTATGCTTAGTGTAACGCGCTTCCAAACCGGCAGCAACAAACTGGTCAAGTTGTACCAAAGCCTGCTCTGCAGGTTGGGCATGTTCATCGGAAGTAACGACAGACAACAGAATATAAAACTTATTCTGTGCTGAAATACGCTGCTGAAGTTCAGCCTTATGACGGTTACGCACCACCGGATGAAAATCTCCGCCCACAACCCTGCAAGCCAAACTGAAACGAAGACCACCCTCCAATGTATCTGTCAGCAGCATATCATTTCCACGAATCGTAGTATGCGTTTTGCCCAGTCCCAAAGAAGCATCTTTCTCGCACGAGTTGTACCAATCTCCGAAGTGACGGCTTCCCCAACGTTCCAACGCCACCACAATGTCCGAACCATCTGTGTAATTCGGTTTATAATCGGCCTCACACTCCACGACCCATACATTGGAGCTTGCATCTACCCACGACTTCACACGAGTAGAGGCAAATGCTGTTTCACTCTTAAGCTGAGTTGTAGCTTCAAGCAATGAAAGGCGATGTTCAAAATCAGACAAATACAGATAATCATTACACGGTACACCAAAATCGACAGAAAGTCGGCCAGCCGATTTCAAAGCTACCTGTCCCAGACCCGGACGGTCGTACAGATTTATTTTGTTTATCTGTATTTCTATACCATTCTCCGTAGTCCAAAGCATACCACCTACATCCCCGTTCCCCAGCGGGAAGCCATTATACCCCTCATAATCCGGATCCAGATACACAATATCGTACTTCCGGAGGTAGTTGCTGTCTACCTTAAATACAGCATTGTTTACGGCAGATGCTGTAAAAGATGTCAATAAGAAAAATAATGCAAGATAATGTTTCATAATATATAAATTTAATCGAATTTATCCTATTCACAATGCTCCATTCATTCGTAAATTCTACCCCTTACTGTTCCTTCTACGCCTTTTACCAGCAGCCAGCGTCCTTCTATTCGGCCTTCTACTCCCTTCCGGGGCTTGCCGTTATCCAAAACTTTACGACCGTTAACTTCTACAATCAATCCCGGCTGAAGAATCGGAAGACGCAACTCCCCTAATACACCTTTTGGTAGTTCAATGTTAAAAGACAATGAGGCTGGAGTCTTCCCCTTCTGCCAGTCTGCCGATACGGTTCCGTAAGGTGTAACGACCTTACCTCTTGCATAAGTCAGATTACCCAGACGTGGTTCAATCAGTAGTCTGTCATCCTCTACCCGCACTCCCAACACGTACGAACTCAGATAGTATGCAGGAACAGTACCATAATTATGACAAGACTCGTCAGAGCCGGTTCCATCCGGATGAATAAACGATTCAGACAAGGTTCCAGCATCTTTCTGCAAAGTTACCATATAGAACCATCTACGACGAACATTCTCCAATATCTCACTATCCATTTCTGGCGTATCAATATCATACAACACCTTGAACAGCCAATAATAAATAATTGGCATATCAATACCCGACTTATTCTGAAGCATCGTGCGGTATTGTGTATTCTTGCAGATTGACTTTGTACCAGGATTGTTGTAATTTTCCAGTAACCACTTGCGGACACGGTCTTTTCTATCATCGGGAACCAAATCCGTATACAAAGCCAGCAACTGGGCATGTACAGAAGGAAGAAGCAGTTCATTTTCCACAACCGCTGCCCCATAAGCACCCTCCGTTTCATTCCAGAACACTGCGTTATAGTGCTTCGATAAGTTTGCAGCCTCCTTACTGTATTTCTCGGCCAGCATAGTATCATCCAAAGCATCCGCCAGTTTTACGGCACACTTCAACGCTTCATAATAAAAAGCATTCAGAGTAGCCCCCTCACAAGTTACATAAGCCATCGGATTGTCGAAAGAAGCATATTCACGCGCATACACCAGTCCCCTCTTCGAAATACGGGCAGAGAACCAATTCAACAATCTCACCATAACCCCTTTGTGCTCTTTCACAAAGTCCAAATCCTTCGTGATGCTATAATAATGATATAAAGCTTCAATCCACTGACTGGCATAATCCTCGATAATATAATGACAATCCGACGGTCCTCTGTCGGTTGGGAATGTAGCCAGCAAGATACCATCCTCCAACTGTGTCAAAGCTGCATGGCGCAACATACTCTTCAGCAAAGCCACATCTGTCTTTCCTTCGAAAGCAGGAGCACTCAGTGCCACACTGGAAACAGAAAAGCTAGCCTTATGTCCATCCTGTATCCACTCGTTCCGCTCGCGGGCATCAGTCCCATAAGCGTCATCCGAAACCGTTTCGATGGTATGTACACTCATTTCCCATAAATCATTGAAGAACGAATCACTGCACGTAAAACTGCCCAGCCTCTGATAAGGATAACGGCGATTCACAAACGCCAAGCGGTTTATCTCGACTTCACCGCTGTCTATTTTAAGTACAGCATATCGGCAACACCATTGGTCGGTCGTTATAAAATGCTGCTGCCCGTCGCGGGTTACATAAGTATTCCCACCTCCGAATGTTTCATACGGATGTCCATCCTTGCAGCGCAGTGTATAACGGATATTCAGTTTTATCCCAGCAGAGGCAGTCAGCTCCATATCCGTATATGCCATCGACATCGCGCCCAAATCCAAAGAGAGCTCCTCTCCCTGCTTCAGACGATAAGGGAACTGGATACACTTTCCCGTTGCCAAATCTATCGGATGGTCTATCCTTTCCTCCAAGCACAACGGTATCTCTGATTTCCGAAACTTACCCCACCTCTCTCCAGATACACCACAGGCCGCTTTCCAACGACTGTCATCAAAGCCTTCCTTCAGCCATTCTTCGTTATCAATTCTTGCATCAATCCTATCTGGAAAAGAATTGCTAGCCCAGCCTGATGGCAAATATCGCGTATGAAGCGAATATCTCCAGGTTGAATCGGTTGTAAGGAACGGAGTGTCGTCATTAAGCAACCGCACTGCCAATCCTGGTTCATGATACATGATACGGCCACATACCCTATCACCAAAAGAATGCACCAATACCGAAATTACATTTTGTCCTTTCCGTAAATAATTTCCTACCGGAATCACATCGTATTCCGGGCTTTTCGGATTGAAACGTACCGGGCCACGTGATACGTATTTTCCGTTTATCCATAACAGATATCTGGAATCAGCAAATATTTCCACTTCCGGGCCTTTGGTAGCAATATCATCCAGATAAAAAGTTTTGCGAAATACGGCATACTGCTGCTGTCCGTTGGGATGGTCTGCAGGTTGCGTCCATACCAAGTTCTTCTGCAAACCTGTAGTAGCATATAAATTGAATAAACCTGTGTATATTGCCAATAAAAATAGCAACATATTTTTTCTCCACACACACTTACGATTTACCCTATTTATAAAAATAAACGATGTATAACAGAACTGTTCAAACAAAAATAGAGGCAATAAAAGTTTGTTCATTATTATATAGCTGTCTCTTATACACATCTCCGAGCCCACGAGACCGGAGCCTATCTC
>USQO01000008.1 GCA_900556845.1 uncultured Bacteroides sp.
GAGCCTTATCGTCGGCAGCGTCAGATGTGTATAAGAGACAGTCTATATATTTGAACTGATAACAACAAAATAAAGATGGCTTCAACTTTCCCGGACGTTAATCCTGACAAACCTTTGCCAACAAACCAGAAAGTACCCATCGTTTTACCATATCTCTATACCATGAATACTCGATATATTATAGGTGTCTGCGCATCATGCCTTTTCACGGCTACGGTATGCGCACAAGTGTCTCAGAAAGGTAACGTACGTATCTACAACTCACAAAACACTCCATTAGCCGGAGTGCAGCTTATAGCCAACGGAGCACCGGCAACCGACTCCGATTCGAACGGAAATTTCAGTCTGGATTTCACCGAAAATCAGCCTGGCACTGCCATCAGTTCTCCGCATATATACAAGAAAGGTTACGAGGTGGTAAACAAGGATGTAATCGACGGATGGATTCTTTCAGAGAAACGACCGATGGATATTGTAATGGCCGTCAAGGGAACTATCGAAGAACAGAAAAACCGATACTATGCCATTGCCGTAGACCATTTCACCAAACTCCGAAACCGTACTGTAAAAGAGATTAACGACATGTACAACCGGCAAAAGATTACCGCTGCCGAAAGAAGTCTGCGCCTGCAAAAACTGGCAGAAGAGAACAGTGCATTTATGAAGCGTCTGGATGAATATGCCGAAAAATTTGCCCGAATCAACCCCGACGATGTTAATACCATCGAGAAACAGGTACTTGAGCTGGTCAACAATGGCAAGCTAACAGAAGCTGTGGAACTTTACAACAGCTCGGGACTCATCAGTCAGGCCCGCGAAAAACTGCAGCAGCGGCAGCAAGCCGACGAAGACATCGAATCACTGGTAGAACGCATGTACCGGTATGCCGATTTGTGCACACTGGCCGGGGGGAAAGAAAACGAGCAGAAGTCATACGATGTGTACCAGTGGATAGCCCAGATTTTACCCGACCACTTCAATTATGTCCTCAATTTTGCCATGCTGAAAATCAGCCGAGCAGAAACAGATGCTTCGGCCTGGCTAGAACGCTGCCAGAAGCTGGCCTTCGACGAAAAGTCTCTCGTTCAAGTCATGAGCCTTAAAACGGTAATGGCCCAAACCATACAGCGCGATTATTCCAAAGCTATGGAATACAACATTCAGGCACTCGAAATCCTGCAGCATGCCCAGAATGCCATGCCTTCCGGTGACTATATGGCTGTGCTGCATCACACCTTTTTCATTTCGGCCACTATCCAGGAAGCCGTGCACAACTGGAAAGAGGCCGAAGATATATACCTGGATGAAATTGAAACCATACAGAAAGAAATTGCAGCCAGCGACAATCCGCTTTTTATTGACATACAAAAAGGTTTTCTGATGGACAACTACACGGCCCTGATGAAGCTTTATGCCAAAACGGAGGAAACGGAGAAAGCCTCTGCTACCTACAGTGCACTCAAAGCTTTTATTGCCGCCAACAGGGATATGGCGGAACAGGACATAAGTTCCGTCGAAATGGAGTATCTGGACATGCAACTTGAACAGGCCCTGAATGCCGGCAATCTGACCGAGGCTTTCCAGTTTGCCAGAGAAGCTTATCAGAAAGCAGAAAAGCTATACCGGCAAAAACCGCTTACCAATGCTGCCGCATTTTTACACCGTTACACCATTTACCTGCAAACAAGTATAGCCTCGGAAAGCGACCATTTCCCCGAAAGAGCAGAACTACTCCGAAAAAAAATAGAACAGGAATTTACATCCTTGCCGCACGATCTGACGGTTCAAGGACTTCTGAATCTGGAGATAATGTATGCTACTTACTATTCGTACACCGGAAACCGCCCGCAAGAGCGTGAGTGCATAGAAAAGGCTTACCGGTATGCCAAGCAACTCAATGAAGTTAATGCACCCAGATATATAGAGGACATTCTGTATGCACAAGCCAAGTACATTGACCTGCTATTGGAAACTTCGCGAACGCAACAGGCCCAGCAAGCTGCACTCGAGCTGGATGCCTTGTATGTCATGCAAACGGTATGGGGATACAGAAATCTGGTTGTGGAAAACAGCATAGGCACTGTATTTGTATGTTCCGACCTGATTGAACCGGGACTGGAATACCTTGAAAAGGTCAAAGATGCCCGCGAAAAGGAACTCGAAAAGTATCCCGATAATACCGAGATGAAAATCAGCATCTGCACCACCTACAATAACTTGTCGATGGGATACAGCAAACTGAAAAAATACAGACAGGCACTGAAAGAGCAAAAGAAAGCCTATCTGCTGATGAAAGAACTGTATCCCACCAACAAACTGCAACTGGGTACCAATTATATGCTCATGACATTGAACACCAGCGTAAACTATTACCAGAACGGGGACAATGCGCTTGCACTGCAATACCTTGATGAAGCCGCAGCAATAGCGGATGAACTGAAAGCGCTTCATACTGTGTTCAGTACCTATCCCCTCCTTATCAAGCTGGCCAAAGGCGACCTGCTGGACAAACTGTCGCAGCCGGATGCGCAAGCATTGCTGAAAGAAGCATTGGACTATAAAGCCGGTAGCCTGCCCAACGATGCCCTCCTGCTGTACAGTCTTAAAGAATATCATCAGAAGGGCTTGTACAACAAGTAATTACTGCCGGCGCAGAATAATTTTCCAGGGGACTTTATCGGATACGGGACCGGTAAAGTCCCATAAAGCATAACCTTTCTTGAAAGCCTGTACCCGCTGTTGCATCTGTTGTTTGGCCGGTGGTATACACAAACGGAAATTGCCGGCCTCATCTGTAACCGTCTGCACATCGAGCACCTGCAAACTTACACCTGCCAGCGGACGGTTGTCCTCGTCTTTTACGGTTCCGTAAATTACGGCCAGACTTTTGTCACGACGGATATCCAGTGTGAGTTTCTTTTCCAGATTCAGCAGGGTATCTACCGGCTCATACCCTTTGGCCTCCACTTTCAGTTGTACGGGAGTATCCAGATAACGAGAGTGAATCTCTTTAAAAATTACTTCATCCGTAATTTTTTCCAACTGCCGTACCTCACTTTTATCGGAATATATCAGTGTAACGGCTGCTCCCTGAAACGGAAGGGCAGATGGGGTCTTGTCATTCAGAGATACGGTAACACTGACTGGTACGAAATAATAAAAAGCCTTGAAAGCCAGAAAGACAACAATGGCCGGAGCCAGCACATACGAAAGGGCCATTTTGAGCCGCGTATTCATTTTATCACGCTTGCGCGGAGCTTTGATGTAGCCTTCTTTCTCGAGTATCTTCAACTGGCGGTCGAACTTGATATGCCAGTCCTCATACGTAGAATAAAGGTCGCAGAAGTGCCCCAGCTGTTTCTCGCAATATTGCTTGAATCCCTTCAGTGCATCATCTTCCACACCTTCCTCTTTAAAATAAATAAAGATGCGGGGGTGTTTCTTGTTCTCCCTGAAAGCTTTCGATGCTACTTCCAGCTCTTCTCGCGTATACTGCCCCAGACGCGTGTGAAACAGGAATATCACCAAATCGCACTCCCTGATAAAATCATTATAACGGTCCTGCAGCCTCCCCTCATTCAAAGAGCTGCTGAAGTCTTTCCACGTACGATGGTCAAAAACAATTCCATCCTTTCTGTACAACTTGTTCTTATCCGAGAAATACAAGTCAAACATCATCTTGTCCTCGTCCAGCTCGGCCGACGATGCAATAAATACCTTTATTACTCTATTATCATTCATTTTTCCATGTGTTTTCTTTTATGCGTGCCCAATTTTTGCGGGCATTTATCCGTTCTTCCAGTAACTTTGTCTTTTTCTTCATCGCCTTGGAGAGTTTGATTTTTGTCAGCAAAGCAAACAGACTAGTCTGTATCTGCTCAACGTCTGCCAGCGTCTGGGCCTCTCTAACCAGTATCCCGTAGCAATCCAGCGCCGCATCCGCATCTCCGCAAACAAGCATCCACTCTGCCACCGGGAGCTTCTGCCCGACAGTTCCGGCTGCAGCAAAGATTATCCGTCCCACCGAGTCGCAACCTGCCACATCCCCCACCTGCTTCATGATTTCAAAATCGTGCATCAGCGAAGGCAACAAAACAGCCAGATCATCCTCAGCCACCTTGCGGCCAGCCATACGCTGTATCAGGACAGAGTCTGTACGCATACGCTCATACAGCCGGATGGCTCCGTTCATATCTCCCTTGTCAAGCAAGGCCAGTGCCTGCCGCTCCACAGCATCCAGTTCATCGTGATTGATACGCGAGAACATGCGGGCATAGGTTTCAATCCGAGTTCTTAATTTTACCCGAACCATCGACAACGAATCCAGTATACGGACATACGCTTCGTCCGTAATGCCATATAGCTTTTTGCGGGCGTGCAATTCGGCCAGCGATTTTTCATATTCTTTTTCGGCAGCAGAAGTACCAATCCGGTAATATTTTTTCCGCAGAGAATCGATAATCTCCGTGCGTCCCAGCACGATTTTCAGCATTGCATCCGCCGAAAGGTTCCATTTGTCTACCTTTTCACGGTTTACAATCTCAAAACCTTTCTTGTAGATATTATCCAGCAGAAAAGGGTCGCCCGACAAAGCATCCGGAAAGTCCAGTACAAACAGTCCGCCGGCATCACTATCGGTCGGTGCAGCACCGACAGCTCTGATTTCCACACCGGCCACAGGTTTTTCTCCGCTACTCATTTCGAGTACGATACCTCGCTGCACGACCTGCGCTGCTGCCGGAACGGCAAACACTGCGCCGCACAGCACTACCATTACTACTCTGAAGAAATACACTACACTTGCCTGCATGATACATCTGCATTTCAGTACTCAATACTGCAAATATAAATAATAAAACCAGACTAGCCGATACAATATAATTAAAAGTACGAGTATCTTTGCCTGAAAATTAAAATACAATTCAAAAACAAATTTTGTATTTCTGCAAGACTTTATTCATGAAAAACATCATAGCATCAATAACCAGCCTGATCAGCATCGAGAAAGAAACCCTTGACATCCTCACCGGCCACCTCCACCCGATGCAGGTCAAAAAGAAAACGGTACTGATAAAACCGGCCGTAAAAGACGACAATGTCTATATCATCGAAAAAGGAATTGCCCGTGCATACCTGGTCAGCAATGGGAAAGAAGTAACATCATGGTTCAGCAAAGAAGGCGAACTCCTGTTTTCCACCAACAGCTTTTACGGAGAAACAGAAGGATACGAGAACGAAAGAGTGCAAATTCTTGAAGACGCAACGCTTTACTACATTCCCATATCCGACCTCGAAATGCTCTGCTCCCGATACATCGAGATTTCAAACTGGCTGCGCCTGCTGCATCAGAAAGCCTTTGTAGAAATGGAACGCAGACTGATATACCGCCTCTATATGTCGGCCGAAGAAAGGTACCACGACTTCTATGCCAAAAAGCCGGAAATATTCCAGCGCGTAAACCTCAGTTACATCGCGTCCTACCTCGGTATCTCGAATGTTACTTTATGGAAACTGCGAAAAACACATTAAGTAGTTAAAGAAATTCCCTGCAAGGAACGGATGCCTTTTGCCGCGTCAGACAGAAACTGTAGTTTTGCAGCAAAAACCCGTAAACTGTCGTATGCAACAAACTTTACAAAACCACACGGCATCCAGCAGAATCGTATGGCTGGATATCCTAAGATTATGTGCCATTTTCATGGTCGTCTGTATCCATTGTTCAGACCCGTTCAATGTGTCTCCCGAGGCAAGGTCGAACCCGGAATTCAATCTCTGGGGCAGCATCTACGGTTCATTTCTCCGGCCCTGCGTGCCCCTGTTCGTCATGATAACGGGAACGCTTCTGCTGCCCGTAAAAATGTCGTTCGAAAAATTCTACAGAAAAAGGCTGCTCCGGATAGCCGTTCCTTTCGTCGTATGGTCTGTACTCTACAATCTTTTCCCCTGGGTTACCGGCCTGCTGGGCATGTCGCCCACCGTCATTTCGGACATTTTTGCATACGCTCCGGCCGACGCTTCACAGTCGCTGGCCGATGCTATGAAAAACATAGCCATGATACCGTTGCAGTTTAATGTGTATACCGTACCGATGTGGTATCTGTATATGCTGATTGGACTCTATCTGTACATGCCTTTCTTCTCACTCTGGGTGGAGAGAGCTACCAGAAAGCAGAAAAAGCTTTTCCTGGGGCTTTGGAGCATAACGCTTTTCCTGCCGTATGCCTATTCCTTCTTTTCACCGGAACTCTTCGGCACCTGCGCATGGAATTCTTTCGGGACATTCTATTATTTTGCCGGATTCAACGGCTATCTGCTGCTAGGGCATTTTCTTGCCCATGACATCAAGCCCTGGAGCTGGAAAAAGACATTGGCTGCCAGCTTGCCCATGTTCATCGCAGGCTACATCATTACTTATATGGGATTCAAGGCGATGACGGCCAACCCCGATTGTTCGGAGCAGGATATGGAGCTGTTCTTTCTGTACTGCTCTCCCAACGTGATGCTTATGACTGTGGCAGTCTTCCTCGTCGCACGCAAAATCAGCATAAAATCAGACAGGCTGATTGCAATGGCGGCAAACATCACCAAATGCGGTTTAGGCATTTACATGGTGCATTATTTTATGGTAGGTTTCAGCTATGGCATAGCCGACGCATGGGCCATCCCGGTAGCTTTGAGAATACCGGTTACCGCACTTCTCGCATTTTCGGTCAGCTGGCTGCTGGTTTCAAACTGCTACCGGTGGATTCCCCATTATTCAAAATGGATTTTTGGATGAAATAAAATGAGCTTGTGTTTCAAGTGCATCTCATGTATGATGTGCCTTCATCATAAAAATAACGAACGTTTATGATATAAATGGTAAACGTTCGTCATTTTTGTGATAAAGCGGCAACGCACTGACAAATGTGACAAAACGCAAAAAAGGCTCTGCAAATTTGATTTCGCAGAGCCTTTTTCCGCGGAAGCTGGGGGATTCGAACCCCCGGTACGGTTGCCCGTACGTCAGTTTAGCAAACTGGTGGTTTCAGCCACTCACCCAAACTTCCAGACTTCCTTTTCAAAAGCGATGCAAAGGTATGGCTTATTTTTTATTTATGCAAATTTTTCAGGACTTTTTTCTTCATTAATTTTTCATTCGTTATACGATAATGGGCTTACTTCCCTTATTTAAAAGGGATTAAAGAGCCGATTAAACTCTTTTTAAAACAAAAAAACACAGAAAGTGAATAAGCATATACAAAAAACAATATTTTTGCATTGTTGCTTCTCTATAACAACGAGTTATAGAATATAAAGTATCCATACAAATACAAAAACACCTTAAAAAAAACAACGATTATGAGAAAAGTTGCACTTATTACGGGTATCACCGGACAAGACGGTTCTTACCTGGCCGAGTTTCTGATTGAAAAAGGTTACGAAGTACACGGCATCATGCGCCGCTCTTCGTCGTTCAACACCGGACGTATCGAACATCTTTATCTGGATGAATGGGTACGCGACATGAAACGCGACCGTCTGGTGAAACTGCACTGGGGAGATATGACAGACTCCAGTTCGCTGATTCGCATCATCGGTGATGTTCATCCTACCGAAATCTACAACCTTGCAGCTCAAAGCCACGTAAAGGTTTCTTTCGATGTTCCTGAATATACGGCCGAGGCCGACGCTATCGGTACGCTGCGATTGCTCGAGGCTGTACGCATCTGCGGACTCGAAAAGACTTGCCGTATCTATCAGGCTTCTACATCGGAGCTGTTCGGAAAGGTACAGGAGGTGCCGCAGAAAGAAACTACCCCGTTCTATCCGCGCTCGCCATATGGTGTGGCCAAGCAGTATGGGTTCTGGATTACAAAGAATTACCGCGAGAGTTATGGCATGTTTGCAGTAAATGGCATCTTGTTCAACCACGAAAGCGAACGCCGCGGCGAAACGTTTGTCACCCGCAAGATTACGCTGGCAGCAGCCCGCATCAAGCAGGGTTTCCAGGACAAGCTTTATCTGGGTAATCTGGACGCGTTGAGAGACTGGGGATATGCAAAGGATTATGTAGAATGTATGTGGCTGATTCTCCAGCACGAGACGCCCGAGGATTTTGTCATCGCCACTGGCGAGATGCATACGGTCCGCGAATTCTGTACGCTGGCATTCCATTATCTGGGTATCGAACTGAAATGGGAAGGCAGTGGCGTAGACGAAAAGGGTATCGACACGGCTACCGGAAAGGTGCTGGTGGAGGTAGACCCGAAGTATTTCCGTCCGTGCGAAGTTGAGCAGCTGCTGGGCGACCCGACCAAGGCCAAGACGCTGCTGGGCTGGAATCCTACAAAAACGCCGTTCGCCGAACTGGTGAGAATCATGGTGGAACACGACATGAAGTTTGTGCGGAAACTGCACCTGAAAGCCAACTTAGACGAGCAACCTTACTAACAGCACAGACGACTTATGCTAGATAAATCTGCAAAAATATATGTGGCCGGACACAACGGACTGGTGGGTTCGGCCATCTGGAACAACTTGTACCAGCGGGGATATACCAATCTGGTAGGACGCTCGCACAGGGAGCTGGATTTGCTGGACGGCGCTGCCGTAAAGCGTTTCTTCAACGAAGAGCGTCCTGAGGCTGTCGTTCTGGCGGCTGCACATGTGGGCGGCATCATGGCCAACTTGAATTATCGGGCGGATTTTATTTACGAAAATCTGCAAATCCAGCAGAACGTCATCGGCGAGAGTTTTCGCCACGGCGTAAAGAAGTTGCTTTTTCTGGGCAGCACGTGCATTTATCCGAAGGAAGCACCTCAGCCCATGAGCGAGGATGTGCTCCTCACCTCACCGCTGGAATATACCAACGAGCCGTATGCCATCGCCAAAATAGCCGGACTGAAGCTGTGCGAAAGCTTCAATCTGCAGTATGGTACCAATTATATTGCTGTGATGCCAACCAATCTGTACGGGCCGAATGACAATTTCCACTTGGAAAACAGTCATGTGCTACCGGCTATGATTCGGAAAATCCATCTTGCCAAATGTCTGAACCTGCACGACTGGGAAGCTGTGAGAAAGGACCTGAACCTGCGTCCGATAGAAGGCGTTACGGGGGAATGTACGGAACAGGAAATCCTGAACAAGCTGGAACGCTTCGGCATCACGCCACAGGCGGTTACACTCTGGGGAACGGGCAAGCCGATGCGCGAATTTCTATGGAGTGAGGAAATGGCCGATGCCAGCGTGCATGTCTTGCTGAACGTGGACTTTAAGGATACCTATGACCCTACTTGCCGTGAAGTGCGGAACTGCCACATCAATGTAGGTACCGGCGTTGAGATAAGCATCCGCGAAGTAGCCGAAAAAATCAAGCTGGAGCTGGGTTACGAAGGACTGCTGAAATGGGATGCAACCAAACCCGACGGGACACTGCGCAAGCTGACAGACGTGAGCAAGCTGCATGCCTTGGGATGGCACCACAAGATAGAGATAGACGAAGGGATTCATAAACTGTACGAATGGTACAAAAAAGGAATATGTATTAACCACCATTCCTGAAATGAGATTTGTAAAGAATACAAATTGGGAATATAGCTAATTTTAGGTATTGTACATTAAATTAATTATTCGTATCTTTGCGACAGTTTTCAATGAAACATTAACCCAATAATTTATTTTTATGGCAATGAATTTTAAAGAAGGTCGCTGGAACCACGAAATCAACGTAACCGATTTCGTCAAGACAAACATCACCCCTTACGAAGGTGACGCGTCATTTTTGGTGGGCCCAACAGAACGCACAAAAGCAGTTTGGAACAAATGTTTGGAAGCTTTGGCTGAAGAACGCGCAAACAACGGTGTACGCTCACTTGATCCATCTACAGTTTCAACCATTACTTCTTTTGCTGCCGGTTACATCGATAAGGATAATGAAGTTATCGTAGGTTTGCAGACTGACGAAGTGCTGCGCCGCGCTATCAAACCTTTTGGAGGTATTAAGGTTGTTGAAAAAGCATGCCGCGAAAACGGTGTAGAAGTTGACCCTAAAGTAAAAGATATTTTTACTCACTATCGCAAGACGCACAACGACGGCGTTTTCGATGCATATACTGAAGAAATCCGCTCATTCCGTTCATTGGGATTCCTTACCGGTCTGCCCGATAACTATGCACGCGGACGTGTAATCGGTGACTACCGCCGTCTGGCTCTTTACGGTATCGACCGCCTGATTGAAGCTAAGCAGGACGACTTGCGTCACTTGACAGGCCCGATGACTGAGGCACGCATCCGCCAGCGCGAAGAGGTTGCTGAACAGATCAAGGCTTTGAAGGAAATCAAAATCATGGGTCAGCAGTATGGTCTGGACCTGAGCCGCCCGGCTACAAACGCACAGGAAGCTGTTCAGTGGGTATATATGGCTTATCTGGCTGCTGTTAAGGAACAGGACGGAGCTGCCATGTCATTAGGAAACGTTTCTTCGTTCCTTGATATCTATATCGAATACGATTTGGCTCACGGCATTCTGGACGAGTCTTTGGCTCAGGAGCTGATTGACCAGTTCGTTATCAAGTTGCGTATGGTACGCCACTTGCGTATGCAGGCTTATACTGACATCTTTGCAGGAGACCCGACTTGGGTGACCGAAGCTATCGGCGGACGTTTCAACGACGGACGTACTAAGGTTACCAAGACTTCTTTCCGTTTCTTGCAGACATTGTACAACCTCGGTCCTTCACCAGAACCAAACTTGACTGTACTGTGGAGTCCTGAACTGCCGGAAGGTTTCAAGAATTTCTGTGCACAAGTTTCTATCGATACATCTTCTATCCAGTACGAAAACGATGACCTGATGCGTGAAGTTCGTAACTCGGACGACTACGGTATCGCTTGCTGCGTATCTTATCAGGATATCGGCCGTCACATCCAGTTCTTCGGTGCACGCTGTAACTTGGCTAAGGCGCTGCTGCTGGCTATCAACGGTGGACGCTGCGAAAACACGGGTACTGTAATGGTGAAAGACATTCCGGTACTGAGCGGCGACGTACTGAACTTCGAAGAGGTGCTGGCTAACTACAAGAAGGTATTGAAGGAAATGGCTCGTGTTTATAACGAAGCGATGAATATCATTCATTATATGCACGACAAGTACTATTACGAAAAAGCGCAGATGGCTTTCGTGGATACTGACCATGTAATCAACCTGGCTTACGGTGTGGCTGGTATGTCTATCGCAGTTGACTCACTGTCGGCTATCAAATATGCAAAGGTAACTGCTAAGCGTAACGAAATCGGTCTGACTGAAGGTTTCGACATCGAAGGTGAATTCCCATGCTTCGGTAACGACGACGACCGTGTAGACCACTTGGCTGTAGACTTGATTTACTACTTCGACGAAGAATTGAAGAAGTTGCCTATCTACAAGAACGCTAAACCGACACTTTCTATCCTGACCATTACTTCGAACGTAATGTACGGTAAGAAAACAGGTGCTACTCCTGACGGACGTGCCAAAGGTGTAGCTTTTGCTCCGGGTGCAAACCCAATGCACGGACGTGACAAGAACGGTGCTGTTGCATCATTGAGCTCTGTAGCCAAACTTCGCTACCGTGACTCTCAGGATGGTATCAGTAACACATTCTCTATCGTTCCGAAATCACTGGGTGTAGATATGGAAAACCGTATCGAGAACCTGGTAACCATGATGGACGGATATTTCGTGAAAGGCGCTCACCACCTGAACGTGAACGTACTGAACCGCGAAATGCTGGAAGACGCTATGGAACATCCAGAAAAATATCCGCAGCTGACTATCCGTGTATCGGGTTATGCGGTGAACTTCATCAAGCTGAGCCGCGAGCATCAGTTGGAAGTTATTTCAAGAAGTTTCCACGAACGCATGTAATGGTTAAAATCAACCTGATTACTTTATAACATAATGTCATTCCGGATGGCAGGAGGTCGTTTCTTGAAAAAGGAAACAATCCTGCTGACTGGAATGACATTGCTTTTATTTTTACAGAACATGATTAGAGTACACTCATACGAATCGCTGGGTACATACGACGGACCTGGTATCCGCTTGGTAGTTTTCCTGCAGGGGTGCAATTTCCGCTGCCTGTATTGTGCCAACCCAGACACAATAGATGCCAAGGGTGAAAGTAAAGAAACTCCGGCCGAAGAGATTTTGCGCATGGCTGTCAGCCAGAAGCCTTTCTTCGGGAAAAAAGGAGGTATCACTTTCAGCGGTGGAGAGCCTACGTTCCAGGCCAAAGAGCTGATTCCGCTTTTCCGGATGCTGAAAGAAGCGGGTATCCATATCTGTGTCGACACAAACGGAGGTATATGGAACGACAGCGTTAAGGAACTGCTTTCGCTGGCCGACCTGGTATTGCTGGACATCAAGGAATTCAACAACGAACGGCACCAAACGCTGACAGCACGCAGCAACGAACAGACGCTGAAAACGGCACAATGGCTGGAAGAAAACAAGAAACCGTTCTGGCTCCGCTACGTACTGGTACCGGGATACAGTGCTTTCGAGGAAGATATTACCGCCATGGGAGAACGGCTTAAAGACTATCAGATGATAGAACGTGTAGAGATTCTCCCCTATCATACGCTGGGCGTACATAAGTACGAAGCCATGAATATGGAATATAAACTGAAGGATGTACGGACAAATACGCCGGAAGAACTGGAACGGACCAAAGCGTTGTTCCAGCAGTTCTTCAAGACTGTATATGTCAACTGATTCCTGTCGGCATACCTATATAGAAAACGTCTCCACTGGTAACGGTGCGGGACGTTTTTTCATCGTAATAAGCTGCATAAAAAATGCTTTTACTGAAGTACACACACGGCAGATATTTTTTTTGAAAATATTTAATACATATTAATTTTATTTCTTATCTTAGGGGAATCTAATTATAAATGGCCTTAAGATAATTTCATTATAATAAAACCCCTCAGAATATGAAATTAAACAAAAAGAAAACGTATCTGTCTAGAGACATCAGCTGGATGTATTTTAACCGAAGAATTTTGCAGGAAGCTTGCAAAGATAATATCCCTTTGCTGGAGAGACTGAGTTTCCTAGGTATCTATTCGAATAATCTGGATGAGTTCTTCAGGGTACGTGTAGCTACACAAAACCGCATTATAGAATACCAAGACAAGTCTGCCAAGGCAGAAAGAGAAGAAGCCATGATGCTTCTGAAAGAAATCAACAAGCTGAACAGTGCTTATTCTAAAGAGTTTGAACAGTGCATACGCAACATTGAAAACAAACTGAGAGAAGAAAATATCTACCTGCTGAAAGACACGGAGCTGGATGAAGAGCAACAACAGTTCATCGAGTCTTTCTATCGCCAGCACCTCAACGGGCAGGTAGTTCCTGTGTGGTTTTCTGCCGTTAAGCACTTCGAGATAGAAAACGATGAAAACATCTATCTGGCCATACGCATGCACAAGGCCGAAAGCAAGAAAAGCAGGGCCGACTATGCCTTTCTGGAATTGCCCGTAAGCATATGCGGACGCTTCGTGCAGTTACCCGACAAAGACGGCAAGAGTTACCTGATGTATCTGGACGATGCCGTGAGATGCTGCCTTCCTCTGATTTTCAGCGGTCAGGGTTACAGTGAATTCGAAGCTTACTCCTTCAAGTTCACCAAAGATGCTGAAATGGAGATAGACAATGACCTGCGCAACGGTATGCTTCAGAAGATTTCGAAAGGTGTAAAGAGCCGTAAAAGAGGGGAACCGCTGCGAGTGGTATACGATGCATGCATGCCGAAATCGCTGCTCAAGCTGGTGCTTAAAACCATCAACCTCGATAAGCAGGATATCACGCTGGCAGGGGGCAGATACCAGAATCACAAAGATTTGATGAAATTCCCCGACTGTGGCAGAAAGGACTTGAAATATCCATCGTGGAACCCTATCCTGAAAAAAGAACTGAACGGCAAGGAAAGTATCTTCAATGTCATCCGTCAGCAGGACCGCTTTGTGCATGTTCCCTATCACAGTTTCGACTCGTACATCCGCGTGCTGCAGGAAGCTGCCGTAAGCAAGGAGGTTAAAAGCATCAAAACGACTTTATACCGTCTGGCCAAGGAGTCAAAAGTAGTAAAGGCCCTGATCGGTGCAGCCAAGAACGGAAAGAAAGTCACGGTAGTCATTGAGTTGCTTGCGCGTTTTGACGAAGCTTCGAACATCAACTGGTCGAAGAAGATGCAGGATGCCGGCATTCACGTTATTTTCGGTGTAGAGGGATTGAAGGTGCACTCCAAGATTACGCATATCTCGTTCAAGAACGGCTCGGACATTGCCTGCATCAGTACCGGTAACTTCCACGAGGGTAATGCCCGGGTATATACCGACTATATCCTGATGACGGCCTCACGCCCAATCACCAAGGATGTGAACAATGTATTCGAGTTCATCGAACGTCCGTACACGCCTATCCGCTTCAAGGAGCTGCTGGTATCGCCCAACGAGATGAAGAACAAATTCATCCACCTCATCAATACCGAAATTAAAAACAAGGAATTGGGCAAGCCTGCCTATATCAAAGTCAAAATTAACCATATTACCGATCCGGATATGGTGAGCAAACTGTACGAAGCGGCAGAACGGGGTGTGAAGATTGACCTTCTGGTACGTGGCAACTGCTCGTTGCTGACGCAGCTTCCTGAACTGAACAACAACATCCGCATTGTCGGTATCATCGACCGGTACCTGGAGCATTCCCGCATCTTCATCTTCGCTTCGGGCGGTGAAGAGAAAATATTCCTTGGCTCGGCCGACTGGATGCCCCGTAACCTGAACAACCGCGTAGAGGTTATTACACCAGTTTACGACCCGCTTATCCGCGAAGACCTGCGTCAGGTAGTAGAATTCGGTCTGAAAGATACCCTGCAAGGAAGAATCGTTGACGGCAGCGGCGAAAACCAACCGCAGACATTACCCGACGGTGAAAAATTCCGTTCGCAGGAAGCTCTCTATAACTATTATCTAGTCAAAGAAAACACACAAAAAGATTGATACCATGGAAAAAAAATGTTTCGGCGCAATCGATATCGGTTCAAATGCCGTCCGATTGCTGATTAAGAAAGTAGACCAAAAAGAATCGGGTGAAGAGAAACTCACCAAAGTCTTGCTGCTGCGCGTTCCGCTTCGTCTGGGATTCGATGTTTTCGAAAAAGGCGAAATCTCGAAAATTAAGGAAGAACGCATGCGCAGACTGATGAAAGCCTACCGCCAGCTGATGAAGATTTACGAGGTGACAGAATACAGAGCATGTGCTACTTCTGCCATGCGTGATGCCAAGAACGGTCCTAAAATCATCAAGAATATAAAAGAAAAGACAGGCATCAACATCGAAATCATCGACGGACAGGAAGAAGCCCAGATGGTATACAACAACCATGTGGAGTGTATGGAAGACCGCAAAGGCAACTTTATGTACGTAGACGTAGGTGGTGGTAGTACCGAAGTCAACCTGATGGTAGACGGAGAGTTGGTTTACTCGCAATCGTTCAACATCGGTACAGTGCGTATCCTTACCGGAGGCGTTACCGAAGCAGCATGGCAGCTGATGAAAAATACAATTGCCGAAAAAACCGCGAAATACGAATCTATCAACATCATTGGTTCGGGTGGTAACATCAACAAGCTCTACCGGTTGATTGAGAAGAAAGACAAGAAAAGAAAGCGTATCACCGTGTCTGCATTGCAAACCATGTACAACAAGCTGCAACCGCTGACACCGGAAGAACGTATGGAGCAGTTCTCACTGAAGCCAGACCGTGCCGATGTTATCGTTCCCGCATCTGAAATCTTCCTGACCATCGCCGAAACGATTCATGCGGAATACATCCACGTTCCTGAAATTGGCGTTGCCGACGGCATCATTGACGCACTGTATGCCAAAGACCAGCTCAAGAAACAATCGGACAGCGCTCTGCAATAAAATGCACTTCCATTTTTCATACGCACAAAAAAAATCCCGGATTCTGAACAAAATCCGGGATTTTTTATATCGTGAAACAAGCTGTCAATTAGTCTTCTTTCAAGTTGATTTGCAGATTCAGCTCGTCCAACTGTTTCTGATCCAAGAAACCAGGAGCATCGAGCATAACATCGCGGCCTGAGTTGTTCTTCGGGAATGCGATGCAGTCGCGGATTGAGTCGAGTCCGGCAAACAGCGATACCCAACGGTCCAAACCGTAAGCCAAACCACCGTGAGGAGGAGCACCAAACTTGAAGGCATTCATCAGGAAGCCAAACTGTTCCTGTGCCTTCTCTGGAGTAAAGCCCAAAATTTCGAACATCTTAGCCTGCAACTGTGAGTCGTGGATACGGATAGAACCGCCACCTACTTCTACACCGTTTACCACCATGTCGTATGCATCGGCACGAACAGCAGCAGGGTCGGTATCCAGCAACGGAATATCTTCTTCCTTAGGATGTGTAAACGGATGATGCATAGCCATCAGACGGCCTTCTTCTTCGCTCCACTCGAACATCGGGAAGTCTACTACCCACAGACAAGCAAACTTGTTCTTGTCGCGCAGGCCCAACTGGTTACCCATTTCAAGACGTAGTTCGCACAACTGCTTGCGCGTCTTCATCACATCGTCGCCGCTCAAAATCAGAATCAAGTCGCCCGGTTTTGCGCCGAAAGCTTCTTTCATCTGCTGGAGAACTTCCTGTGAGTAGAACTTGTCTACGCTTGATTTCACGTTACCGTCGGCCTCAACACGTGCATAAACCATACCTTTGGCACCAATCTGCGGACGTTTTACAAACTCTGTCAGCTGGTCCAACTGCTTGCGGGTGTAGTGAGCAGCCCCTTCGGCACAGATACCGCCGATGTAAGCAGCATTATCGAATACAGAGAAGCCATAACCCTTCAGGATGTCCATCAGCTCTACAAACTTCATGCCGAAACGCAAGTCCGGTTTATCACTTCCGTAGTACTTCATGGCATCCGCCCAAGGCATACGCAAGAACGGCTCAGTCAGCTCTACGCCGCGCAACTCCTTGAACAGGTGCTTAGCCATACCTTCGAACGTATTGATAATGTCTTCCTGCTCTACGAAACTCATTTCACAGTCAATCTGTGTAAATTCCGGCTGACGGTCGGCACGGAGGTCTTCGTCACGGAAACATTTCACAATCTGGAAATAACGGTCGAATCCAGAAACCATGAGCAACTGCTTCAGTGTCTGCGGAGACTGAGGCAACGCATAGAACTGTCCCGGATTCATACGTGAAGGCACCACAAAGTCGCGTGCACCTTCCGGAGTAGAACCGATAAGCATCGGAGTCTCTACTTCGAGGAAGCCTTTGCTGTCGAGGTAACGGCGAACTTCCATTGTCATGCGATGGCGCAGCTCCAGATTCTTGCGCACAGCATTACGGCGCAAATCCAGGTAGCGGTATTTCATACGCAGGTCGTCTCCCCCATCAGTATTGTCTTCGATAGTGAAAGGAGGAGTCTGTGCCGCATTCAGCACATTCAGTTCCGACACGATAATCTCGATATCGCCAGTAGGAATATTGTTGTTTTTGCTAGAGCGTTCGTTCACAGTTCCTGTAACCTGAACCACGTACTCACGTCCCAAATGGTTGGCACGTTCGCACAACTCTGCATTTACATCGGTATTGAAAACCAACTGAGTAATACCATAACGGTCACGAAGGTCGACGAAGGTCATCCCTCCCATCTTACGAGCACGCTGTACCCATCCGGCCAGTGTCACGTTTTTGCCTGCATCGGCAAGTCTGAGCTCGCCGCAAGTATGACTTCTGTACATATATTCTTTAGTTTAAATCTTTTAGACGGACAAAGGTAGCACTTGTTTTTGACTTATCCAACAATTTCGTATCAATGCGTTTGCCAAACAGCGGATTGAGGTGTACGGGCAGCGCTTCGAAGTGCAATGCTGCAGCCGAGCGCGACGGAGCCGCTTCATCGGTATACACTTTTCCGGCACGTTTCAACGCTTCCTTCAGCATCGTCTCGTTCTCGTCACCCAAAAGGTAACCGTCCATCGGATTGTCTGCACATTCCACGTCCGGTGTCAGACCGTCAGGGATACAAGGATTATTGCCATCACGGTCGGTATACTTGTTAATCATCACATAGATACCCCATTTCTTTATTGCTTCGGCAGGATTCTTGTAAACATCATCCGGGCCCAGCATCACGCCTGTACAATATTTGCCGTGTGTATGCTCACCGATAACCTCCACGTCCATGAAAGGCATCAGGCAGACAATCAGCGATTCGGAAGCCGAAGCCGTACCGCTGCTCACCAGTGCATAGATTTTAGAGATACCCAAATTGGCATCCTTGGTATCCAAGTCCATCTTCACATCGTTATAATCGATAGAATGTGTAGTAGAGAAGTACGTATTAAGGTCCTTATTCTGCTGCTTATAGTAATCCATATAGTCGGCATTCCAGATTTCCTTGCTGTAAACACTCTTGGCCTGCACCTCGGCTGCAGGAGCCAGCATCGAAGCAATGGTGTTTTCGGTAAACACATAACCGCCACCATTATAGCGAAGGTCGATAATCAACTCGCTGATGCCCTGCTGCTTGAATTCCTTGCACGCTTCCAGCCAAGTCTTTGCCGAAGGAAGGTCGAAACCGTTATAAACGATATAGCCTACCTTCTTCGCACCCAAGTCGAACACTTTGCGCAGCAGCACCGGGTCCTCGTACATCTTGGCAGCCGTCATGCTGACCTGTCCCGATGGAATGACGGTATTTTCTTCGTTCAGCTTGCCCGTAGTCAGTGACAGTTGCGCTGCATAATACAAGTCGGTATAATTGGCATTGGTTATATCCGCATTGTTTATCTGCAAAATAATATCTCCACGTTTCAGACCGGCAGCCTCGGCAGGACTATCCTTCACCACGTATGTCACGATTGCAAAATAGCTGTCGGAATTGGAAAACTTGCCAAACTGCAGTCCGTAGCCGAAAGTAGTAGCCACTCCGTCCACACTGCCCTGCATCTCCTCCAGGTTGTTGGTCAAGGCTGTCCACTTATCCACCAGCTTGCCGCCTTCACGGTAAGTAATTTCGCTCACCGTCTTTATGGGGTCCTCGCTGGTTCCGGGCACCAGCTGTTTCAAGCCGTCTGCTATCTCATTCTTCCAGAGGTAAATATCACTCAGCACATCATAAGCAAAATGATTGGCATAATAAATCTCGTCGGAAGTCTCTTGCCCCGGATTCGGGTCCGGACCTGGTTTCAACGGGTCATTGTTATCGGAACATGCACCGAACAACAGGCAGAAAGACGCCATCAAAAACAGCAAATAACGGTTAGTTGTCTTCATATTATTATATTTTTATAGATAAAACGCCCTAATATAACGCATTTATCAAACAATGACGAATAAAATATCCTATAAATATTTAACGTGAATTCAAAATAAAATCAAAAAACAGTCCATTGTACCCCACTAACTGCCAAAAAGAAAAGTTTGTTGATAGCCGTTGACACTCGTACAAACTTTTGGAAAATGCAGACAATAAAATTGTGCTTTCTAGTACACATGAGGATATTATCATCTAAGTACCTTTCATTCATTGTGTCGGACTATAAAACGATATCGAAAAGATTTTTGCTGCATTCATTACAGATTAAAATAAAAGTTTTACTTTTGCATATGATATGACCTCCCACGCTTCCCATAGAACAGCGCACCCGGGGAGGTCTTCGAGTTTTTATACACTAGCATTTAATAAAATTGACGGGCAAAACTGATTATACAAAGAAGCCGTTGAACACTTAAGGAATAATTAAATGAATCACTTTAAAAGATTACAAGATGCTCTTGAACAGTTTGCACCAGCTAATACAGTTAGTGGACTTACAAAGCAATTTGAGGACATTGCCCAAATTGTATTTAATGGACGTTATGTCGTAAATGGAGAATACGAGATATACCCAATTGATATTGAGTTCTATTTTCATGATGAAGAGAATAAAAGTATAATTGAACCCCAAATGTACCATGTAGGAGATGTCCCCTATTTCCCGGTAGGAGCAATTTGTCCCAATAGGTCTGGTGTTGATATGACTTTTGAACGTGAAGGCAAATACCGTGCGTCATTCCTTGTTAGAGGGTACACTTATAAATCCTTGGTCAATGATGATGAAAAAACTTTTACGAATAAGGCTTCAAAAAAACTGAAAGAGGGAGAAATAGATAAATTCAAGCCACAATACTTATGGGAAGATTTATTTGGGAATACCTCAACTTTTGGGAAAGGATTGTCTATCGTCTGGATGGATAATGAAGATTTTAATAAAGTTCGTATTATGTCTTCTGCCAGAATAAATGTCAAAAAAATAGAAGGTGAAGAAACCGACCGTATGTGGCGTTTTACCAATCTTGATGCAAATCAGCAATGAAAATCTTAAAATCAACTATGGACTATGTATTTTTTTCAGAGAATCTAAAAAGATATTATCCGAAAGTATACAATGAATTGACTGAAATATTGTCAAAACATGATGTGCATTATGGTGTACTGAAAGGAACAGCCGATTATTGGTGTAGAGATTATATGCCAGTACAAGTCGACAGTAATTCTTTTGTTCAGTTTAAATATCATCCTGACTATCTGGAGGGACTTCGCGATTATGAAACTTCAACAGAAAGTTCTATAGGACTGGCTAAAACGTTACTGCCAAACTCTTCAATTTATGTTTCTTCTATTGTGGCTGATGGTGGCAATTTTACTTTAACTTCTATAAAAAAAGGTAGAGAATATACACCGATTGTTGTAATGACAGAGAAAATATTTATCGAAAATCCTGATATGGATAGAAAATATCTTGTTTCCCAATTAGAAAAGTTGTTTCCTAATCATAAGTTCTTATTTTTGCCTTGGGATAGAAGTGACGCTTGTGGTCATACAGATGGAATTTTACATGCTGTTGGCAGTAATAAAGTATTGGTGAATCTGAAAGTTTACCCTGATGATATTGCTGCTAAGATGAGAATTCAATTAGAATCATACTTTAAAGTTATCGATCTAGAGCTAAGTTATTATCACAATATGAGTTGGGCTTATATAAATATGATTCATACTCAAAATGTAATAATTATTCCTGGTGTAGGACGAACTACAGATGAAGAAGCCTTGAGACACATAAAAAAACTGTTTCCAGAGTATGAGGGTAGAATTTATCAGGTGCAGATGCAATCTATAGTCAAAAGAGGGGGAGGTGCTTTAAATTGCCTTTCATGGACTCCTACTATTTAAGCGGATTAAAACATATCTAAATTTGAAAAAAAGGAAAAGAGTTACTTCTAATCTTTTGCTTAATCATTCACAGCTTATCACCCCCCCCTGAATAATCACCTCATCATTTTCATGCAAAACATTCGGCACATAAATGCCGCACGCTCCTCAAAGCTGTAACACACGTTGGTCATTGCAATGACACGCTGAAAAAGAACCGTCGGCCGGACCGTTTCCTGCAAAAGAAAAGGACCCGAGTATTAGGAAAAGCAAAGTGCATATAGTAATTTTGCGTCGATTTTTTTTCAAGAAACTATGTATATATTCCGTTCTATAAACGAAATTGTCAATACCATCGCCACAGCCAAGGTGCTGCTCACGGAGCTTTTCGAGAAACGAAACCTCACCTGTTTCCGCTACTCGGACGCGCTGAGCCTCCTCAAGGACGATGAAAACAAGCTGCAACTGCTGATAGAAAAAGAAATAATCCGCCAGAATGGAAGTTTCGTGGAAATGGATACCCGTTTTCTGGATTTCTTCGAGGACCTGCTCGAGGCGAACGAGGAAATCAATACGGCGACCATCGACGAGCACATCGACTACCTGCACGAGCTGATGGACTATTACCTGAAGGAAAAAATCGTGTCGCGCAAGGACAGCTACCTGCGGAACATCAAGGTTACGTTCCGGAAAATCAGTCACATCACCATCCGGAACATGATGAACCTGCAGCAGAACATAGACAATGCCTTCAAGCACGAGCCGACTTACCAAATCAAGATTGCCAAACTGAAGAATCTGGACAAACGCCGGATCAACATCCAGCACCTGATTGACAAGGCCGAGAAACTGATATTGGAGGAAGAAAGGGAGTTTTTCCGTCAGGCTACCGACGAGGAGCTGGCTGCCATCCTGCTGGAGGTGCGCCAGGCCCTGCGGCTTTCCGGCCACAGCCTTATCCGTGCCCAGCAGGACATCATCAACTACCTGAACCAGATTAAGAACCAGATTGTGCTGGTAGAAAAAATAAGAAAGGTAAAGCACCTGCAAGACTTGTTCGAGCTGCGTGCCAGGAGTAACATTGCCGAAGTGATGGACAACGAGCACAGCATCCTGCTGGAGGGCGCCGTGCAGCCTTCGTTCAAGCTGTCGCCCGTTTATCTGGCCAGCGATGATGCCCGCCCCGTGATTCTGAAAGTGCTGAGCAACCAGCGCGACCGTGAGCGCATCCGTACGCATCAGGCCGGAGCTTTCAGCGAGGACGAGCTGGCCGTACAAGAGACTTACGAGGCCGTCATCAGCATGGAAGAGCTGCTACAGCAATTCAAGCAGGCTAGTACCTCACCCAAGCAGGACAATGAACCCGGTACCGACCTGTTCAACTTCCTGCTGAGCTACACCTTCCACCGGCCGGTAAGCGAGAAAGAACGTACCACGCTGTTCTGCCAGCTTGTATCGCTCTACGAAGACCAATTCTGCATCAGTGATACTTATGACAAATACAACGAATACGAATATGCCAAAATATACGCTAAGAAATAATTATGGAAATAACGATACAGTTGCCAGAGAGCACCTCTGCCATTTTTGAATACCTGCAAAAGGGACTGTTCATCAGCTCCAACAGCACCAACGAAGAAATCCGCATGCTGTACAACGATATAGACGAGAACTTTGAATCGCTGTATTGCTATTTTTCGAAGATAAACTACATTCTGGAGCGGGGATACGAATATTTCTATTTTTCGCGCATCGAGCCCAAGGCTACGCTCGAACAGAAAATCATGCGCGCCTACTACTGGATAGACGTGCTGGACTTCTTCAAGACTTACGACGAGACCTTCGGTCCCGGATACCGGTTTCAACCGGAACAGATTCTGGTGGAAAGCAACATCAACGTCGTGCTGCAAAACAAGCTGGACAGCATCCGCAAGCACTTCTCCGACAAGGACATCCGCAAGGAAGTGCTCGAAAACATGGTGCGCCAGCTCACCAAAGAGTCTTTCCTGGAACTGGAGAACGAAAAGAACAATACTTACAAGGTGATGAGCTCCTGGCATTACCTGGAGAAGTTAATCGAAAGTATCAACATTTTTGACGAAACCGAAGATGAGAAATCTGAATAGAATCATATTTATAAACAGTGCCAACATTCCGTATGCAGACGATATCTATCTGGACGGAAACATACACTTCATCGGTACACAGGGAGTAGGAAAAAGTACCATCCTGCGTGCCATCCTTTTCTTCTACAACGCCGATACGCAGAAGCTGGGCATCCCTGTAGAGAAACAGACCTATACCGACTATTATTTTCCGTATGCCAATTCCTACATCGTATACGAGGTAAAGACGGAGCACGGGGCTTTCTGCATCCTCAGCTTCAAATCGATGAACCGTGTGTGCTACCGCTTTATCGATGCGGCCTACCGCAAGGAGTTCTTCATCGACGAGAACCGCACGGCATACGGCAGCACGGAGCGTATCCGCAGCGTACTGGACCAGTATGACATCGACTACTCGCGCATCATCTATACGTACGACGAGTACCGAAACATCCTGTACGGAAGTCTGGGCAACGAGTTCAAGAAGTATGCCCTGATGGAAAGCAAGCAGTACCAGAACATTCCGCGCACCATACAGAATGTCTTCCTCAATGCCAAGCTGGATGCCGAGTTCATCAAGAAGACCATCATCTCGTCGCTGAGCGAAAACGAAACCGGCATCGACCTGAACAGCTACAAGGAGCACCTGAAGAATTTCGAAACGCGCCTGCAGGACATCGAGGAGTTCCAGCGGAAAGAAACCCGCAAACAGGCCAAGGAGATTACCAACCTGTCGGTACAGACGGCACGCATCCGGGCCGAGATTGTGCACTGCTGCCAGGAGCTGGTGGCTGCCTACCGTCAGGCCGAACAGTCGCAGCCGAAATGGAAACTGCAAATCGAACAGCAGGAGGCCGAACGGCAGGGACTTATCCGCAAGAAACAAGAGTTGCAGGAGGCCTCGAAGCTGAAATGCGGCAAGCTGCAGGAGGAACTGGCTATCCTGAACAGTGAGCTGAACAAGGCCATCGCCAAGGAAAAAGACTACCAGAAACAGCACATCGGACAGATAGCCGAACGCTCGGTTAAAAAAGAAGAGCTGAAGAACAAGCAGAATGCCCTGCTGGAAGAGCAGCGCATCCTGACATCGCAGCACATGGAGATTTCTACCAAATACAAATCGCTTATCCAGACGCTGGACGAGCAGTGGAACAGAATCCATGAAACCAAAATCAGGCAGCAGGACGAGATAAACACACAGTACAACGGCCGGCTGGAAGAAGCCCGAAAGGAATTCCAGAAACGCACGGACCACGTGTATCAGGAGTTCGAGACCCTGCAGGCCGAGCTGCATCCGCTGAAAGCCGACAAACAGAGCGAGCTGAACAACCTGGACTATCTTATCAAGCTGTGCAAAAAGGAAACTTATTTCGAAGAGGAACAGACGGCACTGAAGGAGAATATACAAGCTTATGCTTCGAACCATCTGGAAAAGAAAAACGCAATTAACCAGGCCCAGCTTACCATCAAAGAGCTGACGCTGAACTGGAACGAGGAAAATACGCGCATACAGACCGAAACGGAGACCGAGCTGCGGACACTGCAGAAAGAGCTGGAGCAGCTGAACGAGCGGACCGAAAAACTTGCCGTTTTCCTGGAAAACAGTACGAATTCCCTGCAGGGTTGGCTGAAACAGCACAAGAAGGGCTGGGAGGACACCATCGGAAAACTGTGCGACGAGAACCTGCTGTGGCAGACGAATCTCTCGCCTGCGCTGGCTGCCGACGGAGGGAACTCGTTCTACGGTATCGAGATTGACCTGGGGGCGGTGGAACGGCACATCAAGTCGATAGACGATTACATCCGTGAAAAAGAAGAAAACGAACAGCATGCCGAGGCCATCCGGCTGAAGATGCAGCGCCTGCAAAAGGAAAAGGAAGCGACGGAGGAACAGCTCAAGCGGAAATACCAGCCGCTCGTGAAGGAGCAAAAGGGCAACATTGCCCGACTGGAATATGAACTGGACTTGCTGGAACGGGCTTATCAGCAGAATATGCTGGACCTGGATACCTGGAAGAAAAAGGGAGAAGCACAGCGGGCAGAGAAGCTGAAGGCACTGGAAGAGAAAAAACAGCAGTTGCGGATGGAACTGGAAGAGCTGGCCGGCCGGATTGGCAGTCTGAAAAAGGACAAAGACGAACAGCTGGGTGCGCTTAAAGAGGCGTGGAAACAGACCGAACAGCAACTGTATGCCGAGAAGCAGGCTGCGGCAGATGTCATCCGTAAGGAGGATAAAGAAGAACAGCAGCGCATCGCCGCAGAAAAACGTGAGTACGAAGCGCGGATGCAGACCGAGCTGCACGTGCAGGGGGCCGATACGGAACGTCTGGATGTCATCGGCAAGGAACTGGAAAGCATCGGCAAGGAGCTGACGTTCATCGGCGAACATGCGGCCCTGCTCATCGAGTACCAGAAGGACAAACGCGACCTGATAGACCGTATACCGGCATGGCAACGCGACCAGGAAGAGCTGAAACAGAAACTCCAGACCGAGCAGGAGAATCTGAAGGCGAATGCCAGCAGTCTGCAGGACAAGATAGATTTCCTGAACCGCGAGCTGCAGCTGGCTGAGGAGAACAACCGGGAGCTGAGCAAGAACCTGGAAGCGTACAGCAAGATTTCGTCGTACGACTGGTACAAGCCGCATCAGGATATCTTCGGCAAGGAGTACAAGACGGATGTTTCTACGCAGAAAAGCTGTATCGAGCTGATTGACGAGCTGACCCGCAAGGCCAACCAGTTTATGCAGTTGCAAAGCAAGCTCCGCAAGGAAGTGAATCTCTTTACGGGGCATTTCAACGAAGACAATACGTTCAAGTTCCAGACCAAGTTCAACGAAGACTGGGAGTATGTCCGCTTTGCCGACCAACTGCACGATTTTGTAGAAGAAAACCGCATAGACGAGTACATCCGCCGAATCAACAACGAGCACTGGGATACGTTCAAGCGCATCAGCATGGATGTTTCTTCGCTCACTTCTTCGGAAGGTGATATCGAAGACATCATCCAGCAAATCAACAAGGGATTTGCTACCTGCAACTTCGTGGGTGTCATCCAGTGCATCGAAATGAAAGTGGAGGAAAGCAGCAACAGGGTGATGAACATCCTGCGCGAAATTCGTAAGTACTATCAGACGTACGGCTACGACCTGGCCCCCGAAAGCAACCTTTTCTCGTCCGACAAGGAACAGCTTATCAAAGAAGAGGCCATCGGACTGCTGCGTGATTTCATCAAAGAAATCCATACGTATAAGTACGACAGCATCCGGCTTTACGACTCGTTCGAGCTGCGTTTCCGTATCGTAGAGAACAACAACGACACGGGATTTGTAGAGAAAATATCGAACGTGGGTTCGGAAGGTACGGACATTCTGGTAAAAGCAATGATCAACATCATGCTGCTGAACGTGTTCAAGGAAAGTGCCTCACGCAAGTTCAAGGATTTCAAGCTGCACTGCATGATGGACGAAATCGGCAAGCTGCACCCCAGCAACATTGCCGGTATCCTGAAGTTTGCCAACGACCGGAACATCATCCTCATCAACGGCTCGCCTACGGAGCTGAACAGAGACACGTACAAGCACGTCTATCTGCTCACCAAGGGTGCCCAGAGCAAAACCCGTATTGCACGGCTTATTTCCGACCAGAGTTTATAATAAAAGGAATACAGGCGGTATTGCACTTCACATGGTGCAATGCCGCTTTTTTTCTGAAATTTGGAAGCAGTACAAATAAAGTTTATTTTTGCAGCATGAAATATCTCTATCTGACCCTAGGTACACTGACACTGGCGGCAGGAGTCATCGGCATATTTGTCCCCTTGCTGCCCACTACTCCGTTCCTGCTGCTCACAGCCGCGCTCTACTTTCGGGGCTCTACCCGTATGTACAACTGGCTGCTGGCACATCCCCTGCTGGGAAAATACATCAAAAACTTCAGGGAACACAAGTGCATGCCTCTTCATGCCAAGGTCATTTCCCTGCTCACGCTGTGGGGAACCATCCTCTACAGCCTTCTGTGCCTGCAACTCCCGCTGCTTGTCCAGATATTTTTACTTGCAGTGGCCATTGGAGTGACTTGGTACATCTGTTCTCTTAAAACCAGTTAAAATTAGCCCAATACGAAAGGAGGTTTAGGGCTTGCTGCCAACTTTTTCTTGACAACTCTTCATGTTTTTTTGTTTTATGTATCCGTTTTTAGACTCTTTTTGTATCTTTGGCAACGAATTTTACCTTAAGAAACAAAGAAAAAATCATGAGAAACGAACAAAAACCGACAACATATTGGAGCATAGAACGTTTGGACAACCAACGCAGCGCTTCCAATTACTATTATCAAAAATTATATTTACGATTAAGCGGCATTGTACGTACAACCTTAGCCGACCAGTATACCCCCGAATTATGTGAAACCCTGGCTCTGACTTACACTCATTATTTTGAAGATGTTATTTCGGAATTCGGCCTGTGGATGACATTTACCAGCAAGCATAAAGAACTATACGGCAAATATCTTCCGTTTTATGATGTAAATGAAAAATTCTACTATCAGGACGAAATTAACGCCAGCGATGTGCGTTTCCTTACCTGGATGGTTTTCCAAAAACTGGAAGACAATAAACTGGTGGACCCGTATCTGCCGACTATCCTGGAAACTGCCGACAATGTTTACAGTATCCTGGACGAGGAATTTGAAAAGGCTCCTATCAACGTAGACCTTGCATCGCGCATGCTGGACCTGAAGAAATATGCTACCTACCAGAGCATCCGCGAAATCTGCATCCAGCTGGCATCCAAGTCTTACCTGCTCAGTCCGTTCACCAACGAACAGATACGCATGGCTAATGAAGCTGTTTCGCATCTTTACACGGATGTGAACGAGACTTTGATGTCGTTTGCCATCAACTCGGTCGTTGCTTTCAGTGAACCGACAGGTCCTATCCCTATGATGCCGAAAGACTGGCTGGCCAGCATGATGGACAAATGGGGACTGGTGATTCCGAGCAAAATCATGAAAGGTGTGGAAATCCTTCCGTATGCCTTGTATCAGCTTACCGGATACAACCAGGATTATGTCTTCGTAAACAGCATCGACGGCAAGGAATACAAGATAAACCGTTCTTCGTTTATCAATATCACCGAGAGCAGCTTCATCAATAAAGGTCTGCAGTGCGCACTGGTGAAATATAACGGACAGTGGTATACCAACGGAGTAACATCGTGGATGCCTGATACGACTACGTTCGAGAAGTTCAAGGAAGAGAGTGAAGCTACCGCCAAGGCCAATAAAGACTTGTATAAACGTATCCTGAAAGCCAACAAGAAATATCCGCTGCTGTACTTTAAAGACGGCAAGGAATGTCTGGAATGGTGGCAGACAAACATCGGTATCGAGGACGAACAGGTGAACGAAACTGAACTGGCTGACAAAACATTCATTGCCATCTTTGCTGACGAAGAAGAGGGCATTTCGGTTGTTCCGGGAGCCGCTCAATACATCAAGGACAAGAAGAACCCTTACTTCGATGCCAGCCTGACAGGCGGACTGGACGTAACTGTACTCTCGCCGGCCGCATCCGACAAGATGATTTATCACTGTATCGAAAAGAAAATGCTGCCGGGAATCGGTATTTCATCCGTTGCGGGTGAAGAAAAAGGAAAGCAACTGGTACAGGAAAACCTGAAATTCATTGCACACTTTGCCAGAGGCAGCGAAAAATAACCTCAAAACAAGAATAATTATATGAAGTTTATATCATGGAATGTGAACGGACTCCGCGCCTGTTGCGATAAAGGTTTCCGTGATGCTTTTAACGAGTTGAATGCCGACTTTTTCTGCCTGCAGGAAACCAAAATGCAGGCCGGACAGCTTGACCTGAGCTTTGAGGGTTATACCTCTTACTGGAATTATGCCGAGAAGAAAGGATACTCGGGCACGGCTATCTTTACACGTCACCAGCCGCTTTCGGTTACCTACGGTCTGGGCATTGACGAGCACGACCACGAAGGAAGAGTCATCACGCTGGAAATGGAAGATTTTTACCTCGTAACGGTTTACACGCCCAACTCGCAGGACGGACTCAAGCGACTGGATTACCGCATGACGTGGGACGATGATTTCCGCCGTTTCCTGCAAGAGCTGGACAGCAAGAAACCGGTCATCGTATGTGGCGACCTGAATGTGGCTCATCAGGAAATAGACTTGAAGAACCCGAAGACCAACCGTATGAATGCCGGTTTTACCGATCAGGAACGCAACCAGTTCGGCACATTGCTGCAAGCCGGATTTACAGATACGTTCCGCTATTTTTATCCGGATGCCGAAGGTGTTTACTCGTGGTGGTCGTACCGCTTTAAGGCAAGAGAGAAAAATGCGGGCTGGCGTATTGACTATTTTCTGGTGTCGGACCGCCTGCGCGAAAAGTTGCAGGGTGCCGCCATCCATAATCAGATATTCGGCTCGGACCACTGTCCGGTAGAAGTAACCATCGACCTTTAATAAACTAAAAGAGCGAAACGCTGGATTTTAATTTTGCGCTTCGCTCTTTTTATTGTCTGTAGCATTAAGACTGTTTTTACTCGATGCCTGCCCCGTCCGTATTCTTAAGCGAACGGTTGACCTCTTCGATGTAATCCAGAATTTCTTTTCTTCCGGTCTTTTTCTCCGAAGAAGAGATAAAGTACGGCGGCAACTCTTCCCACTGCCTTCTCATCACGTCGAGGTAATGTTCTACGTTGGCACGCGTCTTACCTGCACTCTGCTTGTCGGCTTTCGTAAAAATCATTGCAAACGGAACTCCGTTTTCGCCCAGCCACTCCATAAATTCCAAATCTATTTTCTGCGGTTCAAGCCGGCTGTCCAGCAACACGAAAAGGCAGGTCATTTCCTCACGTTCCAGCACATAATACTCGATGAGCTTCTGAATTTTCTCCATCATTTTCTTTCCGCGCTGCGCATAGCCATATCCCGGCAAGTCGACCAGATACCACTCTTTGTTGACCAGAAAATGATTAATCAGCAATGTCTTTCCCGGTGTAGAAGAAGTCATTGCCAACTTGGGATTCTTGGTCAGCATGTTAATCAGGCTGGACTTACCCACATTCGACCGTCCGATAAAAGCGTATTCCGGCAGATGCGTCTTCGGACACATATCGGCTCTTGAGTTACTCACTACAAATTCGGCACTTGTTATTTCCATCGCTATCGTTATTTAAAAATATATGTTATACATGTTTATTTAGTCGTTCATACTTCGCAAGGCTGCACCACCATTGCCCTCCCTTCCGACCTTGCCTACGGCCAGCAAGCGCAATCCTATGAATACCAGCAAACCGTTCAGCATCAGCATCTCGTAGCCGAAACGATAATCGGTATAAGCCGTCACCAGCTGGTTGAGGGCATAGCACAACACCGGTGATGCTACGGCAATCCAAGGCACCCAACCGTCGCGCACCCGATAACGGGTCAGCAGAGAAAACGAAAACAATCCCAGCAAAGGTCCGTAGGTATAGGAAGTCAGTACGTAAAGCGTGTCAATGATACTCGGACTGTTGAGCTCTTCCAGCAGGACAATGCACCCTATAAATAAAACGGAAATAAGCAGATGTACCCACTTACGGACTCTAACGGCCTTATCAGGATTCATTTTCCCCACCTCAAGCAAGTCGATACAACAACTGGTAGTAAGTGCTGCCAATGCCGAATCGGCACTGGAGAAAGCTGCCGCTATAATGCCAATAGTAAAAAACACCACAACCGGATAGCCTAAATAGCCTCCGGCTGCAAAGACCGGCAACAGTTCATCCCCTTTCTGCACGGCAGGCAACTGCATCTGGCCGGCAGCCATTACGAGCATGACACCCAATGTAAGCAAAAGGAGGTTTACGGGAATAAAAGAAAACCCGTAGCAATAAATGTTTTTCCGTGCATCCCGCAAATTGCGGCACGAAAGATTCTTCTGCATCATGTCCTGATCCAGACCGGACATGACAATGGTGATGAAAATACCGCTGAAGAACTGCTTGAAAAAGTTTTGGTGGGAAACCCAGTCGTCCCACACAAAAACACGGCTGTATCCGCTGTCGCGCACGGCACTCCACAGCTCGGTCCAGCGCATATCCAGCGCATCGATGACTTTCCATAGAATCAGTCCCATCGAAACCAGCATGCACAGTGTCTGCAGGCTGTCGGTCCAGACAATGGTGCGTATCCCACTTCTGCGCGTATAGAGCCATATCAGCAGCACGGCACCGACTACCGTCACAACAAAGGGGACTCCCATTCCGTCGAAAACAAAGCGTTGCAGAATCATGCACACCAGATATAGACGTACGGCTGCACCCAGCAGTTTGGAGAGCAGGAAAAAAGAAGCTCCTGTTTTGTAGGAACAGTTTCCCAGACGTTGCCCCAAATAGGTATAAATGGAAGTGAGATTAAGCCTGTAATACAAGGGCAGCAGTACATGGGCTATGACCAGATAGCCGAAAAAGAAGCCGATACAGGTCTGCATGTAAGTCATATCGAAAGACATCACCATGCCCGGAACAGAGACAAAAGTTACCCCCGACAAAGAAGCACCAATCATTCCGAAAGAAACAACATACCACGGCGACTCGCGGTTGCCACGAAAAAAAGCATCATTATCCACACGCCGGGCTGTGAACTCGGCAATCAGCAGCAGCAAACCGAAATAAGCCAGGATAGTAACCAGTATCAACGTTCCACTCATAATCACTTCTATATATGAAGTGCAAATATAGGACTTTTATCGCATTAAAACATCCTTGTCTGTTTAAAAGCCCTGCCGGAAAGTCTGTTTAGGAAAAAAATCCTATATTTGTATGAATCTATAAATCCACTTGAAAGAATATGGCTAAAACTGATAACCCAACATGTGTGGACTGCGGCACACAGAACTGCAAGTTTAAAAACCGCACTTATCCCGAATTTTGTCTGACCACCCATCTGGAAGACAGCGACATGGAATGGGCCCTCGAGCGGTACGAAGAAGGCCGGAACAAGGAAATAATGATAGCAAGTGCCGAGGTAGAATACGAAGGTTACTGCCAATGGACCCGCGTGCAGGAAATAATGGAATTCGCCCGTAAAATCAATGCCCGCAAGATAGGCATAGCCAACTGTATCGGCCTCATCAATGAAGCACGTATCTTTGCCCGCATCCTACGGGCTAACGATTTCGAGGTATACTCGGTTATCTGCAAGGTAGCCGGCAAGCCTAAATCATCGGTAGGCATTCCTGCTGTATGCGAAAACATCGGTGCAGCCATGTGTAATCCCATCCTGCAGGCCCGGCTGCTCAACAATGCCCAGACGGACCTGAACGTCGTGATTGGTCTGTGTGTAGGGCACGACAGCCTTTTCTATAAATACTCTGACGCATATGTCACTACGCTGGTCACCAAAGACCGTGTCACCGGAAACAACCCTGCGGCAGCACTCTACACGGCACAATCGTATTACAAGAAAAAATTCCATCTGGACGAGAAATAAACTCATTTACAGAGCTACGCCTATGGTAAAAATAAAAGAAGGATTCAAAGGAGAACGCTCCATCGTACTGCCGGCTTCCTTTATCCAGGAAATACAGAAAGACCCACTGGGCAAGGAACTGTACATCACCGACATCGGTTTTTATCCGCATGCCAGCTTTCATTACCGCGAACGCAGCCATGCCGAATCGAACGAATATGTACTGATTTACTGCGTAGAAGGAGAAGGATGGTTCCAGATAGGCAATCAGCAGCACACTGTTACTGCCAACCAGTTTTTCATTCTGCCCAAGCATACCTCGCATGCATACGGCAGCAACATTGATAATCCGTGGACGATATACTGGATGCATTTCAACGGAGAAAAGGCAGCGTATTTCAGTGCCAACTTCCAGAAACCGTCGAACATCACTCCACAGCAGGACTCGCGTATCAATGAACGTCTGCATCTTTTTGAGGAGATTTTTTCGGCCCTCAGCCATAGCTGCGACAAGAAGTATATGCTGTATGCTACCACCAGTCTGTTTCACTTCCTGGGGTCAATGAAGTTTCTAGGCGAATACCGCGGTGTAAGTACCATGCACTATCAGCAGGGAGACATCATCCAGAAAACCATCCACTACATGCAGGAAAACATCAGTAAGCAAATCTACCTGAAGGAACTGGCAGACATCAGCCGCCTGTCGCCCTCGCATTTCTCGAAAATATTCGAAGAAAAAACAGGCTTCCCTCCTCTTAAATACCTTAATCATTTAAGAATACAGGAAGCCTGCCACTATTTAATTAACACAGACCTGAAAATCAGTCAGATTAGTCCGCTGGTAGGAATAAAAGACCCGCTGTATTTCTCGCGGCTCTTCACCAAGGTAATGAAAACTACCCCATCAGCCTACCGGGTGAGTAAGAAGATTTAAATGCAACTGTACGCCCTGATGGTTGATGTCCAGACGATGTACTTCGTTCAGCCATCGGGCAGCAGTCTGCACTTCGCCCAAGCCCATATAGCCCAAGCCCATCACGTATTCGCAATGGATACGGTTGCGCTTGTTCAAGTCGTCCTCCCAGATAGCCAGGTCGGGCAATGAAACGGCAAAATAATCAATCCGGCAAGTATCAAACAAATGCTTTTCTCCGTGTGCTATCAGTTTGTTGAAACAGCTGCGGGCCTTGTCTTCCTGTCCCAATGCACGCCATGCCAGTCCCTGATAGAATATCTTGTCCGGCTGCTGGTCGTTATAGAAGAAGGCCTGCTGCGGCTCTGATGAGCCGGTAACCGCCATCTTAAACCATCTTACAGCCTCATCTTCCTGCTGCAAGCCACGATAAGCCAGACCTTTGTAATACCAGATGTCGTTTTCTTCTGCATTGATCAGCTTGCCCTCACCCAAGTTATGCGGATAAACATTGGTTGCATTCAGCAAATCGAGTGCTTCGCGGTAATTGCCTGCAGTGATTGCCTGTTTAGCCAGTTCGGTATGGCAAATAGCGTACTGTCCGGTAATCTTGCCTTCGCCTCCTTCCCAAGGATGGAAACGACGGGCCGCAATCAGTCGGCGTGCTTCTTCGAAGCGTCCCAGCTGGTTATACAAGGTAATGCGTTCGATGGCCAAGTCATCACGGGCATCTACCAAATCGAGATGCTTCTCCAATAAAGCCAGACGTTCGGCATACGGACGTCCCAGGCGCTTGTAAAGCTGATCAAGTTCCATCAGGATTCTTCCATCCTGCTCATCCAGCTGATAAGCCTTCTCGAGTGCTTCGAGTGCTTTTTCTACATTTCCTTGTTTATTATAGTAGACCAGTGAAAGGTTACGCCATACTGTCGGAATGTTCTCGTTCAGTCGTCCGGCTTCTTCCCAACACTGTGTAGCTTCGGCATACTGACGTGAAGCATACCAGAAGTTGCCCAGGCAATACAAAGCCCATGGTGCTTCGATGGCATCGACTACAGCCTGAAGCACAAGCACTTCCTCCAGCTTGTTCGGGAAGCAGTAACGATGGTCGGCTTGCTCACCCTTAACGTAGTAGGCACATCCTTGCTGGCTGTCGCCCATCTGGCAGCAGCAGTATCCCAAAGCATAGTACACCATCGGATAAACGGCAGCTTCGGCTTTCTTGTACATGCTCAACAAATCAAAAGCTTCCTGATAAAGACCTGCTCCCATAAAGTCGAATGCATACTCCAGATAATCGTGTGCTGTGCGGCGAAGCATCATACCTTCTGATTCCAAACCGGTATTTCCGCCTAGAAGCAACATCTTCTCGAATGCACAACCCATATTGAAGCGGTCGAGTTCCAGCGAAGCATTCACCCAAGCCAATGCCTCTTCCTTACGGCCCAGCTTGCGCAGCAAAGTAGCTTTCAGCTGACGTGCCTTATGGTTGTGCCAGTTGCGTACCAGTGAGCGTTCCACTTCTTCCAGAGCACGTTCGTAAGCTCCTTTACGGGTGTCAATACGGGCTACGGCATAATAAGCAGCATCCTGCCATGCAGCGTTCCAGGCCGATTTATAGAAAGCATCGTAAGCATCATCGTAACGTCCCTGCATTTCGCAGCACCATCCCAAATTATAATAAGGCTCACCGTCATACGGGTTAGGATTACGTTCTGTCAGTGTCTCAATTGCCTTCTTAAAGTAAGGTTCGGCCTTTACAAACTGCCCCTTACGCATCAGCCACAATCCTACGGCATTGTTGCAACGCACATCTCCCGGTTCACGGCGCAAAGCTTCTTCGTAGTAGTCCAGCGGATTATAGGTTGCATGTCTGTACTGTTCCAGATGCAATCCTGTGAGGAAGAGCTGTTCGATAGATGCAATATCTTTCGGGTCCTTGGCTGCACGGGCAGGGTCCGGCACCGGTTTTATCTCCGGCTGGTCTGCCTGATATTCCAACAATTTCACACCATCAGCAGTCAGAACAACCGTCTTCATATCTGCATCGGCTACTTCAGGAGCCTCGAATACCTTTGCATAAGGAGCTTCAGGAGCAATGCGTGCAATGGTTTCTTCCAACAATACCTGACCTGTCTTTACAGCAACCACCTTCACACATACATTCTTCATCTCGGAAGTCGTATAAAGAATCAGCTTGCCTTTGCCTTCTGCAACAGAAACATGCAGTACGGCATCCTTCGTAGCATTCTTCACATAACCCACCTCACTATAAGGCATGAAGTACTGTTTCCACGATTTTTCCTCATAAGGCTGCAACCAGGTAAAGTCAGGCTGATTGTCGGTATAAACTCCCGTCATCAACTCGATATACGGTCCGTCTTCGTCCGTCAGGTTACGGTCCCAAGCCTGCCCGAAATCGCCATTACCCCAAGTCCACTGCTTCTTACCCGGCGATACATGATGGTCGGCCACGTGCAACAATCCTGCTCCGATATGCTCTTCGTATCCACCCACGAAATCAAATTTAGAACGGATAGCCATATACGATGTAGGGACCGGTATGTTCTTATATTTAGAAATATCCACACCGACCGAGTAATCCTGCTTGTAGTACACACCTGTAGCAATGGGGAAAGACGAAACATCACGCTTACCATGGTCGAACACCGCATTTACATCGGGTGGGAAAACAGAATGATAATGGTCGTTCACCACAACAGCCGGATTGGCCCACCACAGGAATGTCTGCGGGAATGCAGTACGGTTGTATACTTTTACTTCGATTTCGATATACGATTTTCCAGGATACAGACGGAATCCCTGCATACCTTTTGTGCGGAACATACGTTCTACTTCGCTGCACCATATGGTCTTGCTGCCATCGGCATGTTCCTCGATAGAACAATCGGTAGGCAGGAATGTAGAAGGACGATGATGCTGGGGCCAGTTAAACTCAATACCTCCCGAAATCCACGGACCGGTAAGTCCCACCAGCGCAGGTTTCACCACCTGATTATAATACACAAAGTGACGGTTCTTCACCTTATCGTATGCCATGTGCACACGTCCTCCCAGTTCGGGCAATATCATCACCTTGATATACTCATTCTCGATAAAGAAAGCATGGTATAACTTATCTTTTTTTTCGTCCGAAATTTTCTCGACTACCGGATACGGATACACCGAACCGCAGCTGCCCTGATACACACGCTTTTCCAAGAAGATAGGATTCTTTTCTTCCTCCCCTATCTCATAAGTCGGCAGCAGAATATCCTCCTGCCATGCACGTACCTCGTGCGTATGGACTGTACTCTGAATCAAATAAGCTGTTATTTTTTCCATAATCAACCGATTGTTATTTAATTAATTCCTTTTCAATTTCTTCCAGTGATTTTCCCTTCGTTTCCGTAAGATTGGTCCATACAAAAAGACCTCCGGCCAGACAGATACCTCCATAGAGCCAGAAAGTGCCGGCCGAACCCAATCCTGCGTTCAGCATCGGGAAGGTATAGGTCAGAATGAAGCAGGCCGTCCACAGTGCAAACGTGCACACCGACATCGCCAGACCACGTATACGGTTCGGGAAAATTTCAGAGATAATAACCCACATCACCGGAGCCAGCGTCATGGCATAGCATGCTATCGCCACGACCACGATAATCAGCATCAATACACCGGTGATATGATAATAATAGGCAAATCCCATAAAAGCATAAATAGCCGTCAGTCCGAAACATCCCATCAAGGTGAGCGCCTTACGTCCCCAACGGTCTATTACCGACATGGCAAGTACTGTAAACACCACATTCGTAATGCCCGTTACAACAATATTGAGCAAGACTTCGGACACACCATAACCGGCAGCCGTGAAAATCTCTTGCGCATAATTGAAGATTACGTTGATACCACACCACTGCTGCAATACAGCCATCACCACTCCCAACAGCAGCACTTTCCGCATAGAAGCGCTCCAAAGTAACTTGAATCCGCCCTGCTCTTCTGCTGTAGCCGTAGCCATGGCATCCAGTTCCCTGCGGGCATATTCTTCATCTCCCATACGGGCAAATATCCTGAAAGCTTTTTCCTTTTGTCTGACAGAAGCCAGCCAGCGCGGACTTTCGGGCAATACAAAACCAGACAGGAAAAACAACAACGACGGCACCGCCATTACCCAGAACATGTAGCGCCATCCCATCTGTCCGTTCCACGACGCACGAATCATCTCTCCCGTAGCATCAGCAGCCACAGGCTCGGCAATCAGCCAGTTCATCAACTGCGCCGAAAGAATACCCAGTACAATCGTCAACTGGTTAATAGACACAAAACGTCCGCGCAGATGCGCCGGAGAAATCTCCGCAATATACATAGGAGACAGACCGGAAGCAATACCGATGGCAAAGCCGCCAATCAGTCTGAACACATTGAATGCAAAAAAGGAATCGACAGCTCCCGTACCGACCGAAGTACAGATAAACAATCCGGCTGCCAGAATCAATATTGGCTTACGGCCCCAGCGGTCGCTCAGTCGGCCCGCACTCAGCGCACCGCCCAGACAACCCAGCAATGCACTACTCATTGCCCATCCCTGAAGGTGAGGAGCATCGGCTATCTGGAAAAACTGCTCGTAAAAAGGCTTTGCTCCTCCTATCACGACCCAGTCGTAACCAAACAAAAATCCTCCCATTGCAGAAATCAGTGCAATCAGGAAAAGATAAGTTTTAGAAGATTGTGTTTTCATATCTATTATATTATTAACATTTGAGTTTAGCTTGAATTGCATTGCAAAATAACGGGAAAATCCATTTTTCGAAAATAGATATTCTTATGATGAATATGGATAAAAAACGTTTTTCCCACTACATTCCTTTCTTAAGATTCCTTCTAGAAAAAATAATAAAAACATAGCTTTTTAGATATAAATATTTATATTTGCAAACAAATACCAATATGTTAGCAACAAAATAATACTATAAACATGAAAAACAGTACTATGTATTTACATCCGGAGCTGGAAACAATGAGCCGTTCCGAAATAGAGAAACTGCAAATGGAGCGCCTCAAAGCCACCCTGCAACGGTGCATGCGCACTCTTTTCTACAGAAAGCGATTTGACGAAGCCGGACTGAAACCCGAAGATATCCGCTCACTGGAAGACCTGCAGAAAATCCCGTTCACCACGAAACAAGACCTGCGCGACAATTATCCGTTCGGGCTGTCGGCTGTCCCCCTCGAAGAAGTAGTCCGACTGCATTCTTCCAGCGGTACAACCGGTACACCAACCGTAATTCTACATACACAGAAAGACCTGGACGAATGGGCCAATGCCGTAGCCCGCTGCCTGTACATGGTAGGACTGCGCCCGGGCGACATTTTCCAGAACTCGTCCGGGTACGGTATGTTTACCGGAGGACTGGGATTTCAGTACGGTGCCGAGCGACTGGGCATGCTTACTGTTCCGGCAGCTGCCGGCAATACCAAACGCCAGATTAAGTTCATCACCGATTTCGGCACTACAGCCCTCCATGCCATTCCCAGTTATGCAGGCCGCCTGTACGAAGTGATGGAAGAAATGGGAATCGACCCCCGACGCGACACCAAGCTCAAGACACTGATTATCGGTGCCGAACCCCACTCCGACGAGCAGCGTAAACGAATCGAGAACATGCTGGGCGTGAAAGCCTACAACTCATTCGGCATGTCCGAAATGTGCGGTCCCGGTGTCGCTTTCGAGTGTCAGGAACAAAACGGCCTCCACATCTGGGAAGACTACTATATCGTAGAAATTGTGAATCCTGAAACCCTGGAACCCGTGCCTGAAGGCGAAGTGGGCGAGCTGGTCCTCACCACCATCAACCGCGAAGCCATGCCTCTGCTGCGCTATCGCACCCGCGACCTTACACGCATCCTTCCGGGCGAATGCAAATGCGGACGACATCACAAGCGTCTGGACCGCATGAAAGGCCGCAGCGACGATATGATGATTCTCAAGGGAGTAAACATCTTCCCGATTCAGATAGAAAATATCCTGATGCAGTTCAAGGAACTGGGTACCGACTACCTGATTACCCTGACTAATCTGGAAGCCAACGATGAAATGACCGTAGAAGTAGAATTGAACGAATTTACAGACGATTACGGCTTCCTGCAAAGACTGACGAAGGAGATTACCCGCCAACTGAAAGATGAGATTCTAATTACACCGCGCGTCAAACTGGTACCCAAAGGCAGCCTGCCCAAACAGGAAGGAAAAGCAGTACGAGTAAAAGACCTGCGCAAAACATTAATCTAAAAAAACAGCTATTTGTTATGACAGTACATCAGTTATCCGTTTTTGTAGAAAATAAATCGGGCACACTGCTGCAAGTGCTCAACTTATTAAAAGAGGCCAACATCCAGATGATTGCCTCTACCATATCAGACACCGTAGAATACGGCATCTACCGCATTATCTGCTCGGCCCCCCAGCGTGCCTACGACACCCTGAAAGCAGCCGGCATCTCGGCCAACGTGTCCGAAGTCTTTGCCATCACCCTCGACAACACTCCGGGACGTGCTGCCGATGCCATTCAGGAGTTCAGTAATGCCGGAATCGGTATTTCCTACCTTTATTCATTCCTGCTGGCAGGAAAAGGCATTCTGGTCTTCCGCACCGACAATCCGGAAAAAACGCGTCAGGTAATTCTGGAAAAGAAACTCAGCTACATTGAAGAAAAAGATCTGGAAAGCCTGAAGTAACCACTTTATAATGATGCATGCCACCGCCCTCTGCCTGTCTGTAACGGCTGCAGAGGGCGCTTTGTTTCGGCAAACAGTAGCAAGTTCCACCATTTTTTCGTAATTTTACGGCCCAGAATCAAACAAAACAAAAATAAAAGCATGAATCAACAATATCCGTCTGCCTTGCTGGAAAAAGCCATCGGCGAGTTTTCCAAACTTCCGGGCGTAGGGAAAAAAACTGCGATGCGACTGGTCCTGCATCTTTTGCGTCAAGATACCGGCACCGTAGAAGCCTTCGGCAATTCCATCATCAAGCTCAAGCACGAAGTGAAATACTGCAAGGTGTGCCACAACATATCCGATACCGAGACCTGCAGCATCTGCTCCAATCCGCAGCGTGACGCCTCTACTGTATGTGTAGTAGAAAACATCCGCGACGTCATGGCTGTAGAGAACACCCAGCAGTTCAAGGGACTGTATCATGTATTGGGAGGAGTTATATCGCCGATGGACGGAATCGGTCCGTCGGACCTCCAGATAGACAGTCTGGTAGAGCGAGTAAAAGAAGGTACCATCAAAGAAATAATTCTGGCGCTGAGTTCTACCATGGAAGGCGACACCACCAACTTCTACCTGTTCCGCAAGCTGAGCGGCTATCCCGTCAAGCTGTCTGTAATAGCAAGAGGAATCTCCATCGGTGACGAGCTTGAATACACCGACGAAGTCACACTGGGACGCTCCATCGTGAACCGTACCCCATTTACCGGAAACATTTAACCCAATAAGACAATGATAAAAGAAGAAATCAAGAAAACCGTCTACCTGCTGAAAATGGAATACGCATTCATGTGGGTCATCTGCTGCATACTGATGCTTATGTACGAATACGATATACTGCCTCAAGGTATATGGGCCGGTGATGCCCAGATGGAATACATCCTGCAATGCACTTCCATCCTGCTGACCGTCCTTTTCATCCCGCTGTCCCTGAAGCTGTTCAATTTCACCCTGGTACGCCGCATCCAGCATCTTTCTACCGACCAAGCCCTGATGAGCTACCGCCGTTGGAGTGAAATACGTCTGGCCATGCTGCTGGCTCCTACCCTTTTCAGCCTGTCCGTCTACTACTGGACAATGGATACCACCGGACTGCTGTGTGCCGCCATGACCTTACTGGCATCTTGCTTCTGCATTCCCGGCCACAAGCGCCTTATAAACGAAATGAACCTTGAACACCCCGAAAACGATTCTGCCGAATGACCCGACTGCAAACCGAAAACCTGCACCTGCGAGCTCCCGAGCCTGAAGACCTTGACATCATGCTAGGCTATGAAAACGACAGTACCCTGTGGGACACCAGTTTTACCACCGGCCCCTACTCCCGTTATCAGATCAAGCAATACATAGCCTCGTGCACCAACGACTTCTATACCGACCAACAACTGCGGCTGATGATTGAGCACAACCGTTACGGCACAGTCGGCATGGCAGATATCACCAACTTCGACCTGCACCATAACCGCGCCGAAATTGGCATACTCATCAGCAAGGAATGGCGCAGAAAAGGGTTTGCCAAAGAAGCCGTCGGTCTGCTGGAAAGCCACTGCTTTACGCATTTATACATACACCAGTTGTATGTGTACATAGCAACAGACAATATCGCTTCTTTACGTCTTTTCGAATCACTGGGTTACGAAAAGGTTGGCTGTCTAAAAGATTGGTTTCGGACAGGCAGCCGCTACACCGATGTAGTACTCATGCAGAAAACCAATCCCAATCCTTAATTATACGACGGATACAGGGGGTAATTGGCCCATATACGCTCCTTATCTCCTATATCCGACAATGCATCGTGCCACAAGTCGGTAAAATCGCCTACCATCAGCTGGTCATAATCCACTTTTCCTACCATCCACGATGCCTCTTTAATCTCACGTTCCAACTGGCCCGCTCCCCATCCGGCATAACCGCAGAAGAAACGTATCCGTCCCTCGAGCACATTCCCCTCACGTATATACTTTTTAACCGATTCGAAATCACCGTTCAGAAAAAGTCCGTTACCCAACGGAAATTTATCGGGGATGAAATCCAGATTATGAATAAAAAACAGCACATTCCTGTCTACCGGGCCACCACTGAACACCGGTATATGAGGAAAGTCTTTCAGCTCCGGAAAAAGGTCGTGCAGATAAACCCGCTTCCGGTAATCCCGATTCACTACAATACCCATACTGCCACTGTCATCGTGCGTAACCAGCAAGATGACAGCTCGCGTAAAATGATAATCGGCCAGCAAAGGCGAGGCAATCAGAATTTCTCCAGCCTCGGGCCGAAGCTTATTTGGAACTACTTGAAATATATTTGTATCCATCATTCAACATTTTCTTCATACGAAGATACTAAAATATATTATGTCAACTGCTTCTTTTTTAAAAGAAAAAGACAAAATGAAAGCCGATATAAAAAATAGTGCGAATGTAAAAGCCTATTTCAACAAAAATATTACCTTTGTAAAGAAGGTAAATCTTGTTTGCAATGAACACAACATGTATTAAAATCATTTACATCATACTCCTTGTATGCGGATGCCTTATGATGGCGGGAGCAACTTATGGCTATCTTTCATTAAGAAAAGCTATAAATACTTACCAACAAACTACAGGAATTATAGAACATATAGAAAAGAAAAAAGTTCGTCGTCACAGAAAAAACAGATATGAATATACAAAACGCATCAGCTATCACACTCCCCAATATGGCCAACTGCACACATATACCAAAAGATTTATCCCTTTTAAATTTCTCAATGATTCAATCACTGTCTATTATAATCCTCTCTATCCTCGAGAGGTAAAAATACCAAGAGCAGAAAGTTTTATTTGGACCTTTTTATTCTTAATCGGGGGAGGATGCTTTTTCATAGGGATACTTATCATGAAACAACACTAAAAAACATTAATATAAAAATTACCATTATGAAACAAATCTATCTAAAAGCCATGTTGCTGTTATTGTGCAGCATAGTTGTAACCCCATCAATGGCACAGTTTAATCTGAAGAAAGCAATCAGTGGAGCCGCTAAAGCTACAAAGGCCATTACACTTACAGACGAACAGATGACAGAGTATGTAAAAGAATACATAGACTGGATGGACCAGCACAATCAGGTATGTGCAGATGACAATCCCTACACCATCCGACTGAAAAAACTGACCGAAGGATTAAATGACGCAGACGGTATCCCTCTCAATTTTAAAGTCTATTATGTAACAGACGTAAACGCATTTGCCTGTGCAGACGGAAGTGTCCGCGTCTTTTCTTCACTTATGGACATTATGAGTGACGAGGAACTATTGGGAGTTATCGGACATGAAATAGGCCATGTAGCTCACCGTGATTCTAAAAAAGGCTTTCGCACAGCCTTACTCACATCAGCACTGAAAGACGGAATATCTTCTCAGGGTGGCAAAGCTGCAGCTCTCAGCGAATCACAGCTGGGAGATTTGAGTGAAGCCCTTATAAATGCACGCTATTCACAAAAGCAAGAATGCGATGCAGACGATTATGGATATGAGTTCCTCAAAAAGGCTGGAAAAAATCCTTGGGCAATGGCTTTATCTTTCAAAAAGCTAAAAGAAATGCAAGAAGAAAGCAATGCACAAAAAACGAGCAAAATCAATCAGCTGTTTTCAACTCATCCTGATTTGGATTTACGAATCTCACGTATGGAAGAACGTGCAACCCAAGAAGGTATTGCAAAACCAGCCAGCACTCCTGCCGCTCAATAAAATCAGCAAACTACAGATGACAATTAATTATATAAGGAAGGGCCAATATGGTCTTTCCTTATTAATATAATATTATGCTATCACTGTCTCTTATACACATCTCCGAGCCCACGAGACCGGAGCCTATCTCGT
>USQO01000009.1 GCA_900556845.1 uncultured Bacteroides sp.
GGGCTCGGAGATGTGTATAAGAGACAGGTTGCCGCCATTAATAGTATCAGATATTTTTCAAATAAAAAGCATATTTAAAGTCTATAAATGAGTGTAACTCATTATTGTCTATCCATGCTAATTCATCATGGCTTTTCTTTGAAATAGAAGTGGAATTATCATTCCTGAAAGTAGTATATACTTTTTCTAATATTTCCATTTGTTCGTTTGTAAAGCTCGATAAATCACATGATATATCTGATATAAGTTTATTGCCGATATATCCACTTTTGCCTTCTGCTTCTACTTGATGAATATCGTCCAAAAGAGCATATACCTTATCCCATCTGTCTGGTACGGGGCCATATCGTATGGCTTTAAATGCCAATCCTGTCATGGCTTGCCCATTTTCTCTATAAGACAAAAAATCTGTATAGAATAGTAATTTATTCATTTGAGTTACAAAAACTCCGTTGAATTTCTCAATGAAGAATAATATGACATTTTTCAGTTTGCTTATTGACTGCATTGCGTAACCATTGTATTTATTTCTGCCACCCTTTCCATAAATAAGATTGCAATAAAGGTCATTCATGAAAGCTTTGTCGCTATACTCTTCTAAGCGTTTTTTTATTTTAAGGTATTCCTCGTCTGATAATGTTTCCTTTGCAGCATCAACAAACGTTTCAAAAGTTTTTGGAGATTGGATTGCTCTTAATACTCTGCCGTTTGTCAGACTTGGCATTTCTCCATTTTCATATAGACGATATTGATTGTCTCCAAATCCTAAGATTTTAGACATTTTTGATGCTGAAAGCTCATATCTGTTCCTTAAATCTTTTATTTCGTCTGGAAACGGTATACCATGTCTGCTACGATAGCCATTGTATATTTGAGCCGTATTTACAATGTCCATCTGTGTAGTAGTGAATGTTTCTCCGGTATCTACACATTTATAACATATATATGTGTATTCGTATTCTTCTTTACGAAAAACGGTTGTTCTGGTCTCCGTAAGGAGAACAGTTTCGCCTCCTGTAAATGGACTAATCATAATTATTTGAATTTATATTTAATTTTTCGTTCTGCTATATGGAATGAAATACAGATAGCACTTGAACTGCTAACTCCCATGGATATTTTGATATATACATCTTTACCTTTTACATCCTTACCAAACACCCACATTTCTCCTTTTTTATACAAGGTGTCTTCTATAGGGCCATCTACATAATCGTTACTGTCAAGATGGGTTATTATATCTTCTCTATATTTGGGGGATATTTCCAGTTCTATGAGTGTTTGCATATTTTTACCTCTATCATCACGAAAGACAAGTCCGAAAACTTTTACTTTTTGATTGAATCGAGATAGAAAAGATTCTACTTCTTCTTTTGTAGCCATAAGTGGATAATGTTTATGCAAAAATAACCTTTTAGTTTAATATATGCAATGTTTTTGTGAAATATTCAACTTTAAGATTGTATGGTGGGTTGTGTGGAATTCAAAAAAATAAGGATGCATTTTTTTTAATGCATCCTTATTTTTTTATATTTGACAGAACTGTTATTCTTCTATCGTTTCCAGCAACATTTCCATTACCTGGCAAGCTGACTTAGCTACAGAAGTACCCGGACCAAAGATAGCTACTACACCTGCCTTGTACAGGAAGTCGTAATCCTGAGCCGGAATAACTCCACCGGCAAAGACCAGAATGTCTTCACGTCCCAGTTTCTTCAGTTCCTCTATGATTTGCGGAACCAGTGTCTTGTGTCCTGCAGCCAGTGAGGAAACACCTACAGCATGAACGTCGTTTTCCACTGCTTCGCGGGCAGCTTCAGCCGGTGTCTGGAACAACGGTCCCATGTCGACATCGAAACCACAATCGGCAAATCCGGTTGCTACTACTTTGGCACCGCGGTCGTGTCCGTCCTGACCCATCTTGGCAATCATGACACGTGGACGGCGGCCTTCTTTCTTCGCAAATTCTTCGGTCAGTTCGCAAGCCCGTGCGAAATCTGCATCCTTCTTACTTTCTGATGAATACACGCCTGATATTGTTCTGATTATTGCTTTATAACGTCCTACTACAGCTTCGCAAGCGTCTGAAATTTCGCCCAAGGTAGCGCGGACTCTTGCTGCTTCTACTGCCAGTTCCAGCAGGTTGCCTTTGCCGGTCTTCACGCATTCGGTAATGGCAGCCAGTGCTTTGTCCACTTCGGCCTGGTTGCGTCCTTCTTTCAGTCGGCGCAGGTTTTCAATCTGTTCCATGCGGACAGCGGTATTGTCGACTTCCAGAATATCAATCGGGTCTTCTTTTTCCAGACGGTACTTGTTGGTACCTACGATGGTTTGTTCGCCGCTGTCGATACGAGCCTGTGTACGTGCAGCCGCTTCTTCGATACGCATCTTAGGTATACCGGTTTCGATGGCTTTGGCCATACCTCCCAGTTTCTCGATTTCCTGAATATGTTCCCAAGCTTTGTGAGCCAGTTCGTTGGTAAGTGCTTCTACATAGTAGGAACCTCCCCATGGGTCGACATTCTTGCAAACGTAAGTCTCTTCCTGAATATAAATCTGGGTATTGCGGGCAATACGAGCCGAGAAATCGGTAGGCAGTGCGATGGCTTCGTCAAGCGCATTGGTATGCAATGACTGTGTGTGGCCCAGTGCAGCAGCCATGGCTTCGATACAAGTACGTCCCACATTGTTGAACGGGTCCTGTTCGGTGAGCGACCATCCTGAGGTCTGTGAGTGGGTACGCAATGCCAGCGACTTCGGATTTTTCGGATTGAACTGTTTTACAATCTTGGCCCACAACATACGTGCTGCACGCATTTTGGCGATTTCCATGAAATGATTCATACCGATGGCCCAGAAGAATGACAGACGTGGTGCAAAGGCATCGATGTCGATACCTGCAGCCACACCGGCACGCAAGTATTCCAATCCGTCGGCCAGTGTGTAAGCCAGCTCGATGTCGGCTGTAGCTCCGGCTTCCTGCATGTGGTATCCCGAAATAGAGATGGAGTTGAACTTCGGCATTTTCTGAGAGGTGTACTCGAAAATGTCCGAAATAATCTTCATAGAGAATGCTGGCGGATAGATGTAGGTATTACGTACCATAAATTCTTTCAGGATATCGTTCTGGATGGTTCCGGCCATTTCTTCCAGTTTGGCACCCTGTTCCAGTCCGGCATTGATATAGAAAGCCATGATAGGAAGTACCGCACCGTTCATGGTCATGGAAACAGACATTTTGTTCAAGGGAATGCCATCGAACAGCACTTTCATATTTTCGAGTGAGCAGATGGAAACACCGGCTTTACCTACATCGCCCACTACACGCGGATGGTCGGGGTCGTAGCCGCGGTGTGTAGGAAGGTCGAATGCAACAGAAAGACCTTTCTGTCCGGATGCCAGGTTTCGGCGGTAGAAAGCGTTTGACTCTTCGGCCGTAGAGAAGCCGGCATACTGGCGGATGGTCCACGGACGGAAGGTATACATCATGGAGTAGGGACCTCTAAGATAGGGTGGAATGCCGGCTACATAGTCCAGATGTTCTATTCCAATCAGGTCTTCCTTGGTGTATACAGGTTTTACCAGAATTTGTTCGGGTGTTTTCCAGTCGGCAGTAATATCGTTTGCCTGCTGCCAGTCCATCCCGTTTTGCGGACGGAAACCGGCATATATATTGATGTCTTTAAAATTCGGTTTCATGGTATCAGATTACTTAATTCCTAACTTTTCGTTATAATCTTTCAGTGTATCCAGCACGTTGCAGCGTACGTGAATGAAATTCTCGATGCCTGCTGCTTTCAACTCGTCCATGCATGCAGGTGCACCGGCTACGATAAACATGGCTCTTCCTGCCAGTTGCTGGTAGGCCGGGATGGCATAGGTAGCATATTCGTCATCGCTGGAGCAAAGGACTACGATGTCTACTTTTGCCTGCATGGCTGCTTCGATACCTTCTTCTACAGAGGCAAATCCCAGGTTGTCGATAACTTTATAGCCGGCACAAGCCAGGAAGTTGCAAGAGAACTGTGCACGTGCCTGTCGCATGGCAAGGTTACCGATGGTAAGCATGAAGGCCACCGGACGTTTGCCCGACTTTTCGGTAGCGATGCGCAGTGCTTCGAATTCACTGGCTGCTCTGTCCAGATTAAGTTTGGTAAATTCACTTTCGGTTTCTTCTTCGTGGCCATTGCAACTGCAAGTCTGCTGCAATGCTGCTTTTTCGCCTGCCAGTTCGTTGAAGTTAGGATACTGGTTGGTTCCCAACAGGATTTCCTTACGTTTGGAAACGGCTTCGTGACGTGCTTTACCGCTGGCATTGACAGCTTCCTGCACTTTTCCGTTGAGGACTTCTTTCAGCATGCCGCCTTCGTCTTCAATCTGCAGGAAGAGTTTCCAGGCTTCCTGTGCGATGGAGTCTGTGAGGTTTTCTATATAATAAGAACCAGCTGCAGGGTCTACCACTTTATTCAGGTGCGATTCTTCTTTCAGCAGCAACTGTTGGTTGCGTGCGATACGTTCCGAGAAGTCATTCGGAGTTTCGTAAGCAGTATCAAACGGAGTCACTGTAATTGAGTTGACACCAGCCAGTGCTGCACTCATGGCTTCGGTCTGAGTGCGCAGCAAGTTTACATGGGCATCGAACAGAGTCTGGTTGAAGCTGGAAGTTTCGGCATGGGCCACCATCTTGCAGGCACAAAGACAAGTGCCGTCGGCTGCTGTGTTCTGGCAGTCGGTGCGTGGGCATACCGGTTTATAGGCATTGACAATGTTGGCCCAGAGCATGCGTGCCGCACGGAATTTGGCTATCTCCATAAAATAATTGGAACTGATGCCAAAGTTGAATTTTATCTTCTTGGCTGCCAGTGCTGCCGGAACACCTGCTTCGGTCAGTAAATTCAGGTATTGGTTTCCCCATGCAAGGGCACAACCCAGTTCCTGGAATATGTAGGCACCGGCATTGTTCAGCAGGATAGAGTTTACTGCGATACAGCGGAAGTGGGGGAATGCAGCGGTTGCTTCGACCAGTTGTTTGGCAAAATCGAGTACTTTGCTGAGGTCTTTGCCTTTCAGAAGCATGCGGCTGATGGGGTCGAAATTGACAGAACCTTTTATTTGTTTCGGGTCGTAACCTTTTTTCTGGAAATAGGCGGTTAAAATCTGAACCAGTGCGAGGGTTTTGCGCTGGCAGGTAGAGAAGTTCAGCTCTACGCATTCGCAGCAAATACCTTCGAGAAGCTTTTCAATGAATTCTTCAGAAACATTTTGCGAAGGGATGTTGAAACCTAACGAGTCGATACCTTTGTTCAGAATGTCGAGCGCCTTTGCATTGGCTGTTGCGGCATCGTCTGCATGGATATCCTGCCGGACTAACCACGTATTATCTTTTTTATTGATACCACGAAGATATGGATATTCTCCCGGAAGAGCTTCTGTAGATTTCAGATTCTCTAAATCTTCTTTGCGATAAAACGGTTTGACCTTGAAACCTTCGTTGGTTTTCCAAACCAGTTTTTTTTCATAGTCAGCTCCTTTTAAGTCGACAGAAATCTTTTCCATCCACTCCTGTGTGCTTACAGGCGGGAAATCTGAAAAAAGTTTTTCTTTACTATCTGCCATAGTGAAAAGTGTTTTATGATATTATGATTTAATGTTATAATTGTATGCTTTTTTTGATAACACACTTAGGCAAATATAATAAAATCTTCCGATTTGCCAGTTTTTTTGTGATAAAATGCTTTCTGAATAAAGATAAATTGACTTTTTTATGTATAAAAATCTGCTTTTTGCAACCCGTACATGGCATATAGCCTTATTTTGTGGAATAAAATTTGTTTAGTGTCTGATAATGATTAAATTTGCTCACAATTTTAAATCTAATCTAAAATATATTATGAATTGGCTAGAATCGTTATTGACAGATCCCAACTCGATAGCGCACATCGTATTGCTGTATTCCTTTGTGATAGCGGTCGGTGTCCTATTGGGAAAGATTAAGTTCTTTGGAATTTCTTTGGGAGTGACTTTTGTCCTTTTTGCCGGAATTATTGTAGGCCATTTCGGATTTACCGGAAATGATGCAATACTTTCTTTTATTCAGGACTTTGGTCTGATTTTATTTGTTTTTTGTATTGGCTTGCAGGTGGGACCCTCTTTCTTTTCTTCTTTTAAGAAAGGAGGTATAGCCATGAATCTGGTCGCAGCGGGTATTGTGGTACTGAACATTGCTGTGGCTCTGGCGCTTTATTTTGCTTTCCAAGGTAAAATTGAATTGCCGATGATGGTAGGTGTGCTTTGCGGTGCTGTTACTAATACGCCGGGACTTGGTGCTGCCAATGAAGCTTTGCAACAGTTAAATTACAATGGTCCTGAAATTGCAATGGGGTATGCCTGTGCATATCCGTTGGGTGTGGTAGGTATTATTCTTTCGACTATTTTGATTCGTTACATCTGTCGTGTAAATCTGGATAAGGAGAACGAGATGATTAAACAGTCGGAGGAAGCAAATCCGCATTTGAAGCCGTTTACAATGCACTTAAAAGTTACGAATGAGGCATTGGATGGGAAAACCATTCAGCAAGTGCAGTCCTTTCTGGCACGTGACTATGTTTGTACCCGTCTTTTGCAGGGTGGACATGTGATAACTCCTAAAGGAACTACCACGATTCATACCGGTGACCAGATGTTTATCGTTTGTGCTGAAGATGACTCGGAAGCTATCAGTGCATTTATTGGTCCGCGTATCCAGGTAGACTGGGAGGAAGAGTGCAAACAGGATAATGTCCCGATGGTTTCACGCAGAATCCTGGTAACCCAGCCTGATATTAATGGTAAGACCTTGGGAGAGTTGCACTTCAGCAGTATGTATGGTGTGAATGTAACCCGTGTCAACCGTTCGGGTATGGACTTGTTTGCAGCCCGTCAGCTGGTATTGCAGGTGGGTGACCGTGTGATGGTTGTGGGTCCGCAGGATGCAGTAGACCGTGTTGCCGGTTTGCTGGGTAACCAGTTGAAACGTCTGGATCATCCTAATATCGTAACTATCTTTATCGGTATTTTCTTAGGTATCCTGTTTGGTAGTTTGCCGCTGGCTGTACCTGGAATCCCGACTCCGGTAAAATTCGGTCTTGCAGGTGGTCCGCTGATTATTTCTATTCTGATTGGTCGTTTTGGTCATAAACTGAAGCTGGTAACTTATACTACCATGAGTGCCAATTTGATGTTGCGCGAAATTGGTATTGTGCTGTTTCTTGCTAGTGTGGGTATCAAGGCCGGGGCCAACTTTGTGCATACGGTGGTTGAAGGTAATGGTATGCTGTATGTGCTTTGCGGTTTCCTGATAACACTTATTCCGTTGCTCATAATGGGAGTGATAGCCCGTTTCCGCTTCAAGATTAACTATTTTACCTTGATGGGATTGATAGCCGGTAGTAATACAGACCCCCCTGCATTGGCTTATGCCAATCAGGTATCCGGTAATGACGCACCAGCTGTAGGTTATTCTACGGTTTATCCGCTGGCTATGTTCTTGCGTATTCTGACGGCTCAGTTGCTCATTTTGACAATGGCCTGACAAATATGAAATAGATAGGAGAATCCGTTCGACTGTGAAGGGGCGAACGGATTTTTTTGTACCTTTGCACAGACAATTAGATTACAATAAAATCCTTTATAAAATATGATTTCAGTAGATGGACTTACCGTCGAGTTTGGCGGAACCACCTTGTTTAGTGACATTAGTTTTCAGATTAATGAAAAAGACCGTATTGCCCTGATGGGAAAAAACGGTGCAGGAAAATCCACTCTTTTAAAAATTCTGGCAGGAGTCCGGCCTGCTACCCGTGGTAAAGTAACTGCTCCGAAGGATTGTGTAGTTGCTTATCTGCCGCAGCATCTGATGACAGAGGACGGACGTACTGTATTCGAAGAAGCTTCGCTGGCTTTTTCGCATTTGCACGAGATGGAAGCCGAAATAGAACGGATGAACAATGAACTGGCTACCCGTACAGATTATGAAAGCGACTCGTATATGGAGCTGATTGAAAAGGTGGCTTCCATGAGCGAAAAGTTCTATGCCATCGACATGACACATTTCGAAGAGGATGTGGAGAAGGCTTTGCTCGGACTGGGTTTTGAACGTACCGACTTTAATCGTCCGACGAGTGACTTCAGCGGGGGATGGCGTATGCGTATCGAGCTGGCTAAACTGCTGTTGCAGAATCCGGATGTGCTGTTGCTGGACGAGCCGACCAATCACCTGGATATTGAATCAATTCAGTGGCTCGAGGATTTCCTGATTAACAGTGCTAAGGCTGTAGTGGTTATCAGTCACGACCGTAAGTTTGTAGATAATATTACGACACGTACTATCGAAGTGACGATGGGACGTATTTATGACTATAAGGTGAATTATTCGCAGTATCTGGTATTGCGTAAGGAGCGCCGTGAGCAGCAGATGAAGCAATACGAGGAGCAGCAGAAAATGATTCAGGAAACGAAGGACTTTATCGAACGTTTCAAAGGTACATACAGTAAAACCCTGCAGGTACAGAGTCGTGTGAAAATGCTGGAGAAGCTGGAACTGGTAGAGGTAGACGAAGAAGATACATCGGCCTTGCGCCTGAAATTCCCGCCTTCACCGCGTAGCGGAAACTATCCGGTTATTATGGAGGGAGTGGGCAAGACGTATGGTGACCATGTGGTATTCAAGAACGCCAATCTGACGATTGAACGTGGCGACAAGGTGGCCTTTGTAGGACGAAACGGTGAAGGTAAGTCTACTTTGGTGAAGTGTATCATGAATGAAATAGAGCATGAGGGTACTTTGACCATCGGACATAATGTGCAGATTGGTTATTTTGCACAGAATCAGGCATCGCTGCTTGACGAAAATCTTACGGTATTCCAGACGATAGACGATGTGGCCAAGGGAGAAATCCGTAATAAGATACGCGACCTTCTGGGAGCCTTTATGTTTGGAGGTCCCGAGGAATCGATGAAGAAAGTGAAAGTATTGTCGGGTGGTGAGCGCACGCGTCTGGCTATGATTAAGCTTTTGCTGGAGCCGGTGAATCTGCTGATATTGGACGAGCCTACCAACCATCTGGACATGAAGACCAAGGATATTCTGAAACAGGCTTTGATGGATTTTGACGGAACGCTGATTGTGGTATCGCACGACCGTGACTTCTTGGATGGGCTGGTAACAAAGGTATATGAGTTCGGACACCAGCGTGTGAAAGAGCATCTGTGTGGTATTTATGAATTCCTTGAAACGAAAAAGATGGAGAATCTTCAGGAGCTGGAACGTAAAAGATAAGTACTTTTGAATAGATAATAGAAGAAAGCCGTTTCTGTACTTTGACTTGTTTTAAAGTACGGAAACGGCTTTCTTTGTATTATGGAATGATGGGGAAATCTTTAATCTGCTTCCATTCATTACCGTTGTCATTGGGTTGCGGCTTACCCGGTGTACTGCGGCCATCATTGATGTATTTGATGAGCAGATCGCGCAGTTCTTTTACTTTTTCGGGATATTGGGCTTCCAGATTCTTTTGCTCACAAGGGTCGTTACCCATGTTGTATAACTGTACGGGAGGAAGGCCTTTCAGTGCTTCCTTGTCCTCGGGTGTAGGATAGCTCCATCCACCGGAGCTGGCGGACAACAATAGTTTCCAGTCGCCTTTGCGGATACTGAATTCTCCATTGATAGAATGATGTACAATGGCTTCACGGATAGGAGTGGTGTAATTGGTTTCTTTCAGCAGGGGAAGAAGTGAATAGCTGTCTTCTCCTTCGCTATCGTTTAAGGAAACATGGGTAATAGCTGCCAGCGTTGCCATCCAGTCTGTCAGGCAGATGGTCTGATTCTCTCTGTGTGGAGTTATTCCTTTGGGCCAGCGGGCGATGCATGGGATGCGGTGTCCGCCATCGAACAAATCGGCTTTGTTTCCACGGTATACGTAGTTGGGCAAATGTCCCTGCTGCTTCATGGATTTTATATTCGCAGCCGGACTGCATCCGTTGTCGGACGTAAAGATTATAATTGTGTTTTCATCAATACCTGCCTGTTTTACCGTTTGCATGATTTCTCCTACCAAATGGTCTACCATCAGCACAAAGTCACCGTAAGCGCCAATACCCGACTTTCCCTGAAATTCTTTAACGGGAAGGATAGGAGTGTGCGGAGCCGGCATGGGTAAATAAAGGAAAAAAGGCTGGTCGGCCTGTGCATGCTCGGTAATATAGTTTTGTGCCCGTCTTACAAAGTTAGGCAGACAGTCTTCGTGGTCAAAATCGGATGCAGTAGGGCCTTTTCTCCAGAAGGCCAGTCCTGTATTGACCGTTGTACGGTCCGGAACAGCAGTAGGCATATTGTTTTCTACATAAACATAAGGGTCCATGTCGAGCGAACCGATGATGCCGTAAAAATAATCGAAGCCCCTTTCGGTAGGTCCTTCGGTTATGGGTTGGGTAAAGTCTATGTTTTCTTTTCCTTTATCAATGTTGTTCCATACCCAGCCCAGATGCCATTTGCCGATGCAGGCAGTGGTATAACCTCCTCGTTTAAGCACATCGGCTACGGTTTTTCTTCCGGGTTTGATAAACGGTTTGTCGTATCCGAACAGAACACCTTCTTTCAAGGTAGAGCGCCAGTTGTAGCGTCCGGTCAGCAGGCTGTAACGCGACGGTGTACTGACAGCAGAACTGGAATGGGCATCTGTAAAACAAACTCCTTCACTAGCCATACGGTCTAAGTTGGTGGTTTGGATTTTACTTCCGGGATTGTAAGTAGACAAATCGCCATATCCCAAGTCATCGGTCAGGATGAGAATGATGTTAGGCTGGCTGTTTTCTGCCATTATAGGCTGAATGGCGGTACATGCCAGTGGTACAGATAAAAATTTGATGTAGTTTTTCATGGCGGTTACTTTTATTTTTCCAAAGGTAATAAAAATTATCTTTTTAGAATAATAATTGTTACTGCTGATATAATCAGTCCGATTCCTATGGCTATGCTTACGGTAAAAGGTTCGCCGAAAACAAGAATACCGACAGCCACAGCTGTTACCGGCTCCATAGCTCCCAGTACAGAGGTGATGGTAGAACCGATTCGTTTGATAGCGGCTATGAGTGATAAATTGGAGATAATGGTAGGAATGATGGCCAATAAAAGCAGGTTGTATCCGGCTTCTATAGATGGAATACTTTGTAGGTCTCCAAGCAAAGATACACCACATGTCAGAAATATGGACCCTATCAGGAATACATAAAATGTCAGTTTTAGTCCTTGAATACTTTTGCTCTTAAAAGCTCCTACAGCTACCAGATATAAAGCGTATCCCAGTGCGGACAGTAAAACAATCAGTATGCCGGTGAGCGAAAGCGAACCGCTGCCTTCCGTACTTGACAGGCTGTATACGCCGGTTACAGCTAGTAGGATGGCACTGATTCTCCAAGGTGATTTTTTCTCATGGAAAAATACCATCATAATGACCGTTGTCAGTACCGGATACATAAAATGAATGGTGGTAGCAATACCGCTGGCCATAAATTTGTAACCCCAGAAAAGAAATAGCGCGGATGCCAGATAGAAGACAGCCAATAATGCCAGTACGGGTAAATCTGTGATTTTTATCCGGAATGACTCCTTTTTAGCGACCAAAAGTAAGGCCAGACATAGGGTTGCCAACAGGAACCGGTAAGTAAGAACCGACAGGAAGTTCATACCCTGATTCATGCAGGGAATCACAAAAAGAGGAATCAATCCAAAAGAAGCAGAGGATAGTAGTCCATACAGGAAGCCACTGAATTTATTTATTTGTATCATTTTATAAGCAAAAAAGAAGGAATGCCTCTACTGTTTCAATAGAGTCATTCCTGTAAAAGTTTAGAAATTTATTGTTGGCGGATATGCGGTTGATTTATACGCTTATCTGTTTTTATACATACGTTCGTAATAATTCTGATAATCTCCGCTTGTAACATCTTTTACCCAAGCCTGATTGTCGAAGTACCAGAAAATGGTCTTGACAATGCCTTCATCAAATTTAGTTTCCGGATACCAACCCAAATCGCGGCTAATTTTTGAAGGATCGATGGCATAGCGCTGGTCGTGGCCCAAACGGTCTTTTACGAAGGTTATTAATGAATCGTTTATCCAGTCAATTTTAATCTGGCCATTTTCGTCCAGTTCTTTTTTCTTTAGGATAGAACGGTAGTCGGGTTGTTCTTCCATGATACGCCGGATGGTTTCGATGGTCAGTTTTACAATTTCCAAATTAGTCTTTTCATTGTGACCTCCTACGTTGTAAATTTCTCCATCTTTACCGTTGCATACTACCATGTCGATAGCTTTGCAGTGATCTTCTACATAAAGCCAGTCGCGGACATTGCTTCCATCCCCATAAACGGGGAGACGCTTTCCTTCCAGGATATTCTTTATAATCAGCGGAATCAGTTTTTCCGGGAAATGGTAAGGACCGTAGTTGTTAGAGCAACGTGTTATTGTTACCGGCATTTTATAAGTGTCACGATAAGCCATGACAATAAGGTCTGCACTGGTCTTTGAAGCACTGTACGGACTATGCGGGCAGAGCGGAGTTTCTTCGGTAAAATAGCCTTCTGCTCCAAGTGAACCGTATACTTCATCGGTAGATACCTGATGGAAGCGTACCCCTTTTCTCCAGGTGGGGTAGCCGTTTTCGTCTTTTCCGGTCACCCATGCTTTTCTGGCGGTATCCAGCAAATTTTGCGTACCTAGAATGTTGGTCTGCAAGAATAGTTGTGGATTCTCGATACTACGGTCTACATGACTCTCGGCTGCAAAGTTTACGATATAGTCAAACTTATAGTCGGCAAAGAGTCTGTCGGCCAGTTGAGGATCACAAATGTTCCCTTTTACGAAGTAGCATCGCTCATTATCAATATCTTTGGCTATTGTGCCTAAGTTACCGGCATAAGTAAGTGCATCCAGTACTACAACACGGATGTCATCATGTTTTGCTAAAATGTATTTTAAATAATTGGCACCGATAAATCCGGCTGCTCCTGTTACCAAATAGGTCTTCATGTTACGTTTACTTTTTCACTATTGCAAATTTGAGAAAGTTTTTTTTATCTTACAAGCTAATCAGGTAAAAAGATGGCTTCATTTATCGGATAATTCTATCACTTCAAGGTCTGTGAAATTCCCGTTGTCTATTTTGAATCTTACGATTGTCCTTATTGTATGGAAGCCGTATTTTCCGGCTGCTCCCGGATTGATGTGGAGGAGATTCAGTTTCTTGTCGAATAATACTTTAAGGATATGTGAGTGTCCGCTGATGAAGAGTTGAGGAGGCTCTTCCAATAGCAGGTGTTTGACAGACTTGTCGTATTTTCCCGGATATCCGCCGATATGTTTCATCAGGACGGTTGTATTCTCAATAGTAAACCGATTGATTTCAGGAAAAACGGTCCGGATGTTCTGACCGTCAATGTTGCCATATACGGCTCTGACTGGACCTATTTTGCTGAGTCGTTCAATGACTTCAAGAGAGCCGATGTCTCCTGCATGCCATATTTCATCACAATCAGCAAAGTATTGGTTGAAACGTTCGTCCCAATAGCTGTGTGTATCTGATAATAATCCTATCTGTTTCATCTTTTAATCATTGAAAAACAAGACAAAAATACATTTTTTTGTTGTTTATATGCATTCCTCTTGCTACATTTGAAGAAACCTTGTTGTACTATGGAAAAGAATTATCAATATTTTAACAGAGATATCAGTTGGTTATCTTTTAATTACCGGGTTTTACTGGAAGCTGATGATGACCGACTGCCTTTATACGATCGGATAAACTTTATTGCTATTTATTCGTCAAATCTGGAAGAATTCTACCGGATTCGGGTTGCCGAACATATGAGTGTAGTATCGGGCGAGCATAGTGATGAAGAAACACCGTGCGAAGCTTTACGAATAATTCATGATATAACAACCGAAGTAAACAGGCAATTGGATGATAGGGTTCGCATATACGAGGAGAAAATACTGGGTGAGCTCAGGAAGAATCATATCTACTTGTATCAGACTCGAAAAGATGTTCCAGTTGCTTATCAGTCTTTTATAGAACAATATTTCAGGGAAGAAATTTTTCCTTATTTGCAACCGGTGCCTGTGGATAAAGAACGTCTGCATATTTTTTTAAGAACAAACCGGCTGTATCTGGCTGTCCGGGTGAGGAAGAATAAAGAGGCAGGTTTTGAATACTTCATTATAAAACTTCCGTATAGTAAAGTTCCTCGTTTTGTAGAGCTTCCCAAACAGGATGAAAACTATTGTATGATGTTTATGGAAGACATTATCAAAGCAAATTTGCCGGCAATGTTTGTTGGCTATGAAGTGGATTGTAGCTATTGCTGTAAAATTTCTCGCAATGCAGATATTCATATTGATAATGTGTCTTCGGAAAATGCCGTTGAGCTGTTGAAACAGAAAGTGAAGCAGCGCAAGAACGGAGCTTTGTGCCGTTTTGTATACGACCGGAATATGCCCTCCGACTTTTTGGATTATCTGGCCGGTGCGTTTGATGTGTGTGCGGATGAACTGGTTCCTGGAGATAAACATTTGAATATGGAAGATTTAGCAGTTCTTCCTAATCCCAATCCGAATCTGTTGATGCCTGCAAAACTTGTTCCAATGTACCTGAAAGGGTGGGGGAGTAGCAGTTTTATGTTCGATAAGATTTCTGCTGGAGATGTATTGCTGCATTATCCTTATCATAGTTTCGATCATTTTATTCATTTTCTTTTTGAAGCTGCACACGATCCTTTATGCCGTGAAATCATGATTACACAGTATCGTGTTGCCGAGCATTCGGAAGTCATAAACACACTTATCAGTGCTGCTCACAGTGGGAAAAAAGTAACTGTTTTTGTCGAACTGAAAGCCAGGTTTGATGAAGAAAATAATCTGTATACTGCCGAATTAATGCGTAAGGCCGGTATACACATTATATATAGTATACCAGGACTTAAAGTCCATGCAAAAGTGGCATTGGTTTTGCGCGATGCTTCAGTAAAGAGTTTTGCTTGTGTCAGTACTGGCAACTTTAATGAAAAAACGGCACGTGTATATGCTGACAGTGCACTGTTCACGTCGAAGCCGGATGTCGTGGATGATTTGGTAATGCTTTTTAAAGTTCTGCGTCAGGAAGTAGAGATTCCTGCATTTAAATCTTTGCTGGTTGCGAGATTTAATCTGTTGCCGGAATTGAAAAAGATGATTGCTCAAGAAATTGCATTTGCCCAGCAAGGAGGGAAAGGGCGTATTATTCTTAAAATGAATGCTTTGCAGGATAAAGCAATGATTGATGAATTGTATAGAGCCAGTGAAGCTGGAGTGAAAATTGACTTGATTGTACGGGGAATTTGTTGCTTGATTCCTGAACAATCGTTTAGTAGAAATATACGGGTAACCCGTATTGTGGATACTTATTTGGAGCATGTGCGTATCTGGTACTTTGGGAATAATGGTACTCCTAAAGTGTTTATGGGTTCGCCCGACTGGATGAAGCGTAATCTGTATAAACGAATTGAAGCGGTTGTTCCGGTTACTGATATAAGGCTTAAACAAGAGTTGATTGATATGCTGGAATTACAGTTAAGGGATAATAGAAAAGCTTGCTGGTTGAAGTCGGATTTGACAAATTTGTTTAAGCAACAACTGGGAGAAGAGGTCCGTTCTCAATATGATTTTTATAGGTATTTGTGCCGTAAAAATGAGGTGTGATTGTGGACTTTTTCTACAATAAATGTGGAATCTGGTAACATTTTTTTGTTTCCTATTTTTTAAAATATTGCTGAGTATTAGTGTTTTATGAATTTGGATGAGATCTGGCACACCATTTGAATATTATTGGACAGAATGGTTAAAAAGAAAAGCAATATGAAAAGATTTTTAGTAGGTTTAGTAGTAGTGGTATTAGGTTTTACTTTGGCTTATGCAGAAGATACCAAGTTAAAGAAAGAAGTTGAAAGTGTGGAAGCATCTGATCCAAAGAAAACACAGCAACTTAATTTTGTAGAGGTATATGTAAATGATGTTCCAGAAAGCATAATCGACCGTCTGGCATGCGAAGGTGCAATGGTTAAAGAGGTTTATATGGCCTATCAAGCCAGTGGATTCCGAGTTTATAAAGTTGTAATTATGACAAGTGATCTTCACGAGTCGGTACTTTATTTAATGGAAGACGGAAGTGACGCTTAAAAAAGGATAACGCTTAACTTTTATATATATTGATTATTCAGGTGGGCCATTTTGCTTCAAGCAGAATGGCCCGCCTGGCTGTATTATTTGTTTGTTTCTTCTTGCAGTCCCAGTTTGCGGATTACAAATTCTTTGATAAAAGCAGTTGTCTGTTCAATTCCCAGTACCGATGAATCGATGCACAAGTGATAGGTAGCAGCAGCTCCCCATGTGTTATAACTATAGTAATTGTAGTAGGAAGAGCGTTTCTTGTCGGCTTTTTCCATCAACTCTTCTGCTTCTTCTTCGGTGATGTTGTGAAGTGCCATTAAACGCTTACAGCGGCTTTCGGGTGATGCTGATATAAAGACATTCACACATCGGGGATAGTCGCGCAGGATATAGTCTGCACATCTTCCAACAAACAGGCATGACTTTTCTTCAGCCAACTGACGGATGACGTCACTTTGTATTTTAAACAGTGCATCATTGCTCAGGTATCCTCCATAAGGAGCAAATCCGTCACCAATAAATGGAAAGCGGGCACCAAATAAGCCGCCAATCATATTTTGTGAAGCCTTTTCATCTGCCTTTTCAAAGAAAGCCTTGCATAAACCGCTTTCATTGGAAGCTAGTTGAATAAGTTCTTTATCGTAGAAAGCAATATTCAGCTCCTTGGCAAGTCTTTCGCCTATTTCTTTACCGCCACTTCCTAATTGACGGCCTAAATTTATAACAAAGTGTTTTTCCATAATTCGATATTTTATCAGTTAGAGCAAATATACAAATTCCTTTTAGCTTTTTCCTTTCGTTTATCCAATATTTTTAAATCTTTGCTTCTGTGTGCGGGTGTTTCTTGAAAAATTGAAACTGTTTGTAAAGCATAATTCCTGCTATGATGGATGCCAATAAATCGGAGATAGGCATACTGTACCATACTCCTGCAACACCAAAAAACTGTGGAAGAATGAGTAGGCAGGGAATCAGTATCAGTACTTGTCTGCTGAGAGAAAGGAAAATAGCTTTGTTGGCCATTCCGATACTTTGAAAGAAGTTGGAGGTTACCATCTGAAAACCTATGATGGGGAAAAACATTACCACAGTTTGTAGTCCTTTAGCCGATAGTTGGATTAAAGTTTCGTGACTGGTAAATAATGAGACAGCTAAACGTGGCAGCAATTCTCCTAAAAGGAAGCCACAACTGGTTACAATGGTAGCCCAAATGATGGTTTGTTTCAGAACTTGGTTTACGCGGTGGTAAGCTTGGGCTCCGAAGTTGTAGCCAGCTATCGGTTGCATACCTTGATTCAATCCCATGACAATCATAACAAACAGGAATACGATTCGGTTTACAATTCCGAATGCACCAATGGCCAGGTCACCATCGTATTTTTTTAAACCATTGTTGATAAGTATGACAATAAAGCAAGAGGCCAAATTCATCAGAAAAGGAGCCATACCAATGGCAATGGTGTTTTTTACGATATCTCCCTGTAATTTGTAGATACCTTTGTGCAGATGAAGTAGCTCATTTTTGTTTGTGAAGACTTTGAACTGCCATAACAGCGAAATAATTTGTGCTAAAATAGTTGCGATGGCTGCTCCTTCTATACCCCATTTAAATCCATAAATGAATATCGGGTCCAGAATCGTATTGATAATAACGGTATTAATGGTTGCATACATTGCTTTTTGAGGATGCCCGGTAGAGCGGAGGACTGCATTAAGTCCCAGATACATGTGAGTTATAACATTTCCCAGCAAAATAATTTTCATGTAATCTCTGGCATAAGGAAGCGTGGCTTCACTGGCTCCAAAGAAATATAAAATAGGATTGAGGAAAAGCAGAGTAATGATACTAAACCCGATACCGATAATCAGATTGAGTGAAATTACGTTACCTAATATTTTCTGTGCGGTTTTGTAATCCTTTTGTCCTAATTTTACTGAAATCAAGGTGGAAGAGCCAACTCCGACCAAAGAGCCAAAAGCTGCAGCCAAGTTCATTAATGGAAATGTAATAGCCAGACCTGATATGGCCATAGGACCGACACCGTGACCAATGAAAATACTGTCTACCATGTTGTACAGTGAAGATGCTGTCATTGCAATAATTGCAGGGATAGCATACTGCATCAATAATTTACCGATAGGTTGGGTACCAAGTTCTGTTGCTGTTCCTTTCATTTTTGTAAATTTTGTTCTTTTCCGACCTGCAAATGTACGAATATTTCTTTGCAAGGGAAAACTTATGTATCTTTGCTTTTTCAAAAAGAGTGCGTATGATTAAAAAAGGTGTATTACTATTTTTAGTATATCTAAGTGTCGGATTTTCAGTGCAGGCAGCTTCAAGTATAATGTTCCGAATCTCGTTTACTGATAAATGTGGAACTGTAGGTTCTTTAAAGTATCCTGAGAATTATCTTTCTATGAAATCTTTGGAAAGAAGACAAAAACAGCAACTTTGGGTTGATTCCACAGACTTACCGGTTTCTCAGGTTTATATAAAAGAAGTGTTGAATCGGGGAGTTCGTCTGGTAACAATGAGTAAATGGAACAATACAATTGTCGTTGAGACTAAGAGTGATATGCCTGTTGAAAAGTTGCAGCAGTTGCCTTTTGTTGCGGCAGTAAAAAAAGTATGGACTTCGTCGGATATCACTCCTGTATACGATGCAGACCGGAAAAAGAAAGTTCTGGGAAAAGGGAAAAGACAGAAAAGCAGTTATGGAATGGGGCTTGCTCAACTGGCGATTCACAAGGGAGAATGTTTGCATAAAGCTGGTTATCGGGGAGAAGGTATTGAAATTGCTGTTATTGATGCCGGTTTTCAGAATGTCGATGCCATTGGTGTTTTTAAGAAAATGCATTTAAAAGGAACAAGAGATTTTGTGAATCCCCATTCGGATATTTTTGCCGAACATAATCATGGAACGAAAGTCCTTTCGTGTATGGCAGCTAATGAGCCTCATGTGATGGTTGGTTCTGCGCCGGAGGCCAGTTATTGGCTGTTGCGCAGTGAAGATGATTATACAGAGCAGCCTGTAGAAGAAGATTATTGGGTAGCTGCTGCTGAATATGCTGATAGTTTGGGGGTTGATATTGTTAATACTTCATTGGGATATTATGAGTTTGATGATCCGGAAGCTAATTATACGTATCGCGAATTGGACGGTCATACTTCTCCGATGTCTGTGGCAGCATCTCTGATGGCCGGAAAGGGGATGGTATTGGTTTGCAGTGCCGGTAACTCTGGTAAAGAATCCTGGAAAAAAATTACACCACCGGCTGATGCTGTAAATATCTTATCGGTAGGTGCAGTGAATGTAGATGGTATTAATGCGGATTTTTCTTCGATAGGAAATACTGCAGATAACCGCATAAAACCGGATATTATGTCAGTCGGGTTTAATGCCAGTGTGGTGAGTGAGAATGGAATACCTTCGTATGCGCATGGAACTTCTTTTGCTGCACCGGTCTTTTGCGGATTGGTAGCCTGTCTGTGGCAGGCATGCCCATGGCTTACGGCTATGCAGTTGATTAAACTGATTCAGCAGTCGGCAGACAGGGCTGATTTTCCAGATAATATTTTTGGATATGGTGTTCCGGATGTGTGGAAGTGTTATCAGGAAGCTATTAAACTTAAAAAGTGATGGAAAAGCAGGTTTTGTCCTTATACGAGTTGAATGGCCTTGTCAGGCGCAGTATACAAGCCTGTTTACCCGATGAGTATTGGGTACAAGCCGAATTAAGTGATGTGCGTTCCAATTATTCGGGGCATTGCTATCTGGAACTGGTGCAGAAAGATCCGAAGAGCAACAGTCTGGTGGCGAAGGCTCGGGGAATGATATGGAGTAATGTTTTCTTTCGGCTAAAATCCTATTTCGAAGAAGAAACAGGCCAGGCTTTTGTTTCGGGCATTAAAGTATTGGTGAAGGTTACGGTAGGTTTCCATGAATTGTATGGCTTTTCACTGACTATTATTGATATCGACCCAACCTATACGTTGGGGGATATGGTACGGCGTAGAAAAGAAATTTTGAACCGTCTTGACGCTGAAGGTATCCTTACCTTGAATAAAGAGCTGGATTTTCCGGAATTGCCGCAACGCATAGCTGTGATTTCTTCGGCCACGGCAGCTGGATATGGAGATTTCTGCAATCAGCTTGAGAAAAATATCTATGGTTTTCAATTTTTTACGTGTTTATTCCCTGCTGTTATGCAGGGAGATAAGGTAGAAAGCTCTATTATAGCAGCACTGGATGCCATTAATGCCGAAATAGACAATTGGGATGTAGTTGTTATAATTCGTGGAGGAGGAGCAACTTCCGATTTGTCAGGGTTTGATACATACGATTTGGCTGCCAACTGTGCACAATTTCCTTTGCCAATTATAACGGGTATTGGTCATGAGCGCGACGATACCGTGCTGGACATGATTTCTCATACTCGCGTAAAGACTCCTACGGCAGCAGCCGAATTCCTGATAGCCCGGTTTGTTGAAGTTGCAGGCAGGTTAGAGAAATGTATCTCCTTTTTACACGAAAGAGTTCTTTTGTTGTTGCGCAGACAAGCTGATTTACTGGATAAATGGGTAGCGAGAATTCCGGCGAGAGTTCAGATGCGTTTGCAGGATGAACATTTTGTGCAGGAGCGGTTTGTGACACGTTTGGATAAAGCTTTGCATACTCGCCTGTTGAATGAACAGTATCGTTTGGAACTAGAGTCCAGACTACAGCGTGTTTGGAGTTTGTATGTCGTAAAGGAGCAACATCGTTTAGAGATGCTTGCTCAGCAGGTAAAATCAGCTTCTCCTGATGTGCTGTTGAAAAAGGGATATAGCATTACATTGAAAAATGGTAAAGCAGTAACCGATATTTCAGTTTTGGAAGAAGGAGATGAATTGGTTACGCGTGTAGCCAATGGAACTTTCCGCAGTAAAGTAACAATAAATAAATCAAAATAGTATGGCAGCAAAAAAAGAAACATATACTGAGGCTATGAAACGTCTGGAGGCAATCGTAGCTCGTATAGAAAGCAATGAACTGGATATTGATGCTTTGGGTGAGCAGCTTAAGGAGGCTCAGAAGCTAATCAAGTATTGCCGCGAGAAGTTGTATAAAGCCGATGCCGAAATCAAAAAGATTTTGGCCGAAAATTCCGAAGAGGATAATTAATCTGTAAGCATCATCTCTTATTTGGGAATTATTTTGTTGAAAAAAAACATATTAGGTTGGAATTTGTAAATATAAACCTTACATTTGCTGACGAGTTTTGTAAAAGAATGTAAAACATTAATATCCTATAAACAATGAAAGAAATTGATTGGTCAAATCTGTCGTTTGGCTATATGCGTACAGATTATAACGTTCGCTGCTATTATCGCAACGGACAATGGGGAGAAATGGAACTTTGTTCGGAAGAAACTTTGAATATTCACATGGCTGCAACTTGCTTGCACTACGGACAGGAAGCTTTCGAAGGTCTGAAAGCTTTTCGTGGTAAGGATGGTAAAATCCGTATTTTCCGTCTGGAAGCCAACGCAGAACGTTTGCAGAGTACTTGCAACGGCATCCTGATGCCTGAATTGCCTACAGAAAAGTTCCGTGAAGCCATTACCAAGGTTGTGAAAGCTAACGAAAGATTTGTTCCGCCGTATGAAAGTGGCGCTTCGCTTTATATCCGTCCTTTATTAATTGGTACAGGAGCTCAGGTAGGTGTACATCCTGCAAGTGAATATTTGTTTGTGGTGTTCGTAACTCCTGTAGGCCCTTACTTTAAAGGCGGTTTTGCTACCAATCCTTATGTTATCATTCGTCAGTACGACCGTGCAGCTCCGTTGGGTACCGGTACTTTCAAGGTAGGCGGAAACTATGCTGCCAGCTTGCGTGCCAACAAGATGGCACACGATGCGGGATATGCCAGTGAATTTTATCTGGATGCTAAAGAGAAGAAATATATTGATGAATGTGGTGCAGCCAATTTCTTTGGTATTAAAAACAATACATACATCACTCCGTTGTCAACTTCTATTCTGCCTTCTATTACTAACCGCAGCTTGATGCAGTTGGCAGAAGATATGGGACTTAAAGTAGAACGTCGCCCTATTCCGGAAGAAGAATTGGAAACGTTTGAAGAAGCAGGTGCTTGCGGTACAGCAGCTGTAATCAGTCCGATTCAGCGTATCGATGATTTGGAAAACCAGAAATCGTATGTGATTTCTAAAGACGGAAAACCAGGTCCTATCAGTGAAAAGCTGTATAACAAATTGCGTGCTATCCAGTATGGTGACGAACCTGATACACACGGCTGGGTAACCGTACTCGATTAATAATCTTTTTATATTCACATACTGACGGCATTTCTTTTGCGCATGCAGAGAAATGCCGTTATTTTTTTTGTTCTTAAAGATATTGCCTATCTTTGTCCAATATTACAAACCTAAGATATGGGAAAAGGAAAATTAGCGAAATTTGCAGATATGGCGGAGTATCCGCATGTGTTTGAATATCCGTATTCGGTAGTAGATGATGTTCCGTTCGAGATGAAAGGAAACTGGAACCGGGATTTCTTTAAGAATGATAATCCGATTGTACTGGAGTTAGGCTGTGGCCGCGGTGAATATACGGTAGGTCTGGCTCGTCGTTATGCCGATAAAAATTTTATTGGAGTCGATATTAAAGGTGCACGTATGTGGACAGGCGCAACCGAAGCGCTGAATGAAGGACTTCACAATGCTGCTTTCCTTCGTACCAATATTGAGATTATCGACCGCTTTTTTGCTCCAGGTGAGGTGAGTGAGATTTGGCTTACCTTTTCAGACCCACAAATGAAAAAGGCTACCAAGCGACTGACTTCTACTTACTTTATGAACCGTTACCGTAAGTTTCTTGTGCCGAATGGACTGGTACATTTGAAGACGGACAGTAACTTTATGTTTACCTATACCAAGTACATGTTGGAAGCCAATGCTCTGCCTGTTGAGTTTATTACAGACGACCTTTATCATTCAGGAATGGATGACGATATCTTGAGTATCCGTACCTATTATGAACAGCAATGGCTGGACCGTGGACTGAATATCAAGTACATTAAATTCCGTTTGCCACAGGAAGGAGAATTAAAAGAGCCGGATGTGGAAATAGAACTGGATGACTATCGCAGCTATAACCGTAGTAAGCGTAGTGGGTTGCAGACAAGTAAATAAGAACTTATTTTATATTGATAAATATGACACTTTATCCGAAATTGATTCTTGATGCACTGGCTACAGTACGTTATCCGGGCTCAGGAAAAAATATTGTTGAGGCTGAAATGGTTGCCGACAATTTGCGTATTGACGGAATGAAAGTAAGCTTCTCACTGATTTTTGATAAACCGACCGATCCTTTTATGAAGTCGGTTGTTAAAGCTGCCGAAACAGCTATTCATACTTATGTATCGAAGGAAGTAGAAGTGACGATTGCTACAGAAAGCAAGCAGGCTGCCCGTCCCGAACCTGGCAAGATGCTTCCGCAAGTGAAGAATGTCATTGCCGTTTCTTCCGGAAAGGGGGGGGTAGGTAAATCTACGATTGCAGCCAATCTGGCTGTGGCCTTGTCAAAGCTCGGTTATAAGGTAGGTTTGCTTGATGCCGATATTTTTGGTCCTTCTGTTCCAAAGATGTTTCAGGTAGAAGATGCCCGTCCATATGCCGAAACAGTAGATGGTCGTGACTTGATTGTTCCTATCGAAAAGTATGGCATTGAGTTGCTGTCCATCGGTTTCTTTGTTGATCCGGATCAGGCTACTTTGTGGCGAGGTGGAATGGCTAGCAATGCTTTGAAGCAGTTGGTTGGAGATGCAAAATGGGGAGAACTTGATTATTTTATTTTGGACACTCCTCCGGGAACCAGCGATATTCATCTTACGCTCTTGCAGACACTGGCTATTACAGGTGCTGTGATTGTAAGTACTCCGCAGCAAGTTGCGTTGGCCGATGCACGAAAAGGTATCAATATGTATACCAATGACAAGGTAAATGTTCCTATTTTGGGATTGGTGGAAAATATGGCTTGGTTCACTCCTGCCGAGTTACCCGAAAATAAATACTATCTGTTCGGTAAAGAAGGTACCAAGCGACTGGCTGAAGAATTGAACGTTCCTTTGCTTGGACAAATTCCAATCGTCCAGAGTATCTGCGAAAATGGAGACAAGGGTACACCTGCTGCATTGGACGAGAATTCTATAACAGGTAGTGCTTTCATTGAGTTAGCAAGAAATGTAGTGGTACAGACTGAAAAGCGAAATGCAGAAATGGCACCCACAGAAATTGTCAAGACTCATAAATAAGTATTCTGACATTTAGGGCATAGAAAAAGGGATTGGGGCTTTATGGCCGACCAATCCCTTTTTCGTCTTTTATAGGTTTGTATGTTAAGCTTGTATAGAAGAATTTAGATGCTTTTGAGCTCTTTTTACCTGATATTTATAGGCGATACAAGTAGTGATAAAGTAGACCGCAGCTTGTAGCCAGAGCCCCCAAAACTCAATGCTTACATCTTCCAGAGTTGCTCCCATACTGTTCAAGCGTACAAAGCCGTTAATTCCGAATGTAGATGGAAAAATCCATGAAACTCCTTTCCAGAAAGCAGGAATAGCTGCTCCCGGCCATGAGATTCCAGATATAAAGAGTAACGGAATAGACGTGAAGACATAAATCATCATACAAGATTCCCGATGATGAATGAACACCGACAGTGTCATGGCAAAAAAGATACATGCCAATATATAGGGTGTTAAAAATAGCGCTAAATCCATTGGGTCTGCCAAGCGTATCAATCCAAATAGGGCTGGTACAACACAGACCATGTAAGCTGTTACTGCTACATAAATCAGAAAATAAGCTATGGATTTTCCTAAAACCGAACGTAAAGTTCCCAGATACATACTGCTAAGAGGAACCAAATCTCTGAATCGGTTGTTTTCTCTTGCCGTACCTGCCGACATTCCTACACCCAGCAACAACGTTTGCTGGATAATCAGAATCAAGACTGCCGGAATCAGAAAGCTGGCAAAACCATTCTGTGGGTTGTATAAAGCTATATCCTGATACTCTATCGGTGCTGTTCCTATCTCGTCTTGCCGTTGGGTGGAGTTCCCCATTCTAGCTATTTTTATTTCTTTGTTCATCTCCAGCGAAACGTCGGTGGCCGCTATCAGGATGGCTTTATAGTAAAGCATACCGCTCATATCACAGAAAATGCTTACTTGGGTTTGTTTCCCTTTAGCCAGATCGTAACTGAATTCTTTAGGTATATAAACGATACCATATACTTTGCCTTGTTTTATCCACTCTTTCCCTTCTTCCATGTCTGTACAGAAAGCCTTTACAGATACATCTGCTGTAGCATCCATTTGTCTGACAAACTGTCTGCTCAATGAAGAATTACTGTTGTCTACGATGACGATTGGAACCTCACGGACTACCTCGTTGGTATAAATAAAGGCATACAACAGCGGATACAATAGCGGAACCAGTAAAAAGAAAATCAGAATTCCCTGGTCTTTGAAAAGGGATTTCATTTCTTTGGTAAATACGAAGAGCAATCCCTTGAAGCCGTTTTTTATTGTTTGTTTATAAGTTTGTTCTTTCATACCAAATGACTGCTTTAGGATATATATACGTATTCCATGAAGATTGTGCGTAGTTTTTTAATGACGAAAAATGGGAGCATCATAAACAGCAAGAGTGCCAGTACTGGTTGCCATGCATAGATGATGGGATATCCATTCAAAGCCTGGTTTACGTATATTAGAAAGTAATGTCTCAATGGGAACAGATTGCACAGAGCTTGTAGGGAAGGATGCATGGCCATAACCGGAAAGGTAAATCCGGAGATAGAAAATGAAATGACTCCCCATAATGAGGCGGCGCTGAGTGCCAGACGCAGGGAACCCAAAAGTCCAAAAAGAAACACGCCAAAAGCCTGTGAAGAGAGTACCAGTAAACCTCCTGCCAGTACCATTGGGAGTATACCGCTGTTACACGGATAATCCATGAACGCATACAAATAGACATTCTGGAAGGTAGCCATAATGAAAAAAACTAAAGTCTGTGGCAAGAGCTTTCCAGCCAGTACTTTGCCGATGGAAAAATCGGCCATTTTCATCAGTTCACGAGATGTTCCCTGTTTTATTTCCGTTCCCAATGTGTAGACTGTTGTCAGAAAAATCAGCAGCATTAGAATACCCGGAAAGAGTGTATTGCAGAGATAAACCGAATAATTCAGCCAGGGATTGTTCAGGGCATGCGTATCAATGACGATAGGCTGTAAAAATCCCATTGCCTGTTTTTCAGTTGCTCCCTTTGCATATAAGGTTGCTCTTCCGATAGCTCCACTAGCCAGTTCCGACATCATTCTTAAATCCCGATAATGCAGTGATCCGGCTATCAGGTAAGCATTATTGGTATAAAAAGATACCTTAGGCTGTTTGCTGGCCAAAGCTAATTCTGTTGTACCTTTAGGGATATAGTAGAAAGAATAAATTTCCCCTTGTTGCATAGCCTTTCGTGCTTCCGTAAAGCTGGCATAATGTTTCACAATTTTTGTCTGTTGGAAAGCATCAAGATTACGGATAATGTTCCGGGTAACAGAAGAATTATCCAAGTCCACTACACCAGAAGGCATATTGGTTGGTAATCCGTTATACATGAGTGTAGTGAAGAATACATAGCAGAGTATTGGTGCTACAAGCATGCAAAACAGATACATAGGACGCGTAGCTATCCGGTAGACTTCCCGTTTAGCTATCGCCCCTATTTGTTGTAAGGAGTTTACAGACATGATAATTATTTTTGTATTACAGCCGACATTCCCGGACGCAGATTTTCCACCGTTTCAGTCGGAACAGCTTTTACTTCGAATGTTTTTAAATCAAATTCCCCAGTGGTTTTCGTTGCTTTCCAAGCAGCATATGTACCCAGATCCTTCATGGACGAAACTTTAAAACGGACATTTTTTTCTAATGCTGGTACGTAGGCCGTGATTTCTCCTCCCACTGTAAAACCTTTCAGCAAATCTTCGCGAACATTGAATGTAACCCACATATGGTCTAATTGAGCTACATTCATGATAGGTGCTCCTGTTCCAACCAGCTCTCCCAGTTTAGGGAATATCTCGGTTACTTCTCCGTCGGCCAGAGCGGTCAGCACGGTTTCCTTCATGTAAGAATCTACTTCGGCTACGGCACCTTGTGCACGGCTAACCTGGGCTGCTGCCATTTCCTTGTCTTCGCGCTGAGCACCGTTACGGGCCATATCATACTGGGCAAAGGCCGCACGCTCGGTAGCTTTCATTGCATCAAGTTGAGCTTTGGCTTCATCTTTTTTCTGGGCAGTCATTACACCCTCATTATAAAGTCTGTTCACGCGGTTGAACGATTTTTCTGCGATTTCCAGTCCGGCCTTGGCCTTCTGCCACATTTCGAAAGCGGCTTGAAGCTGTTCACTTCGGGTTCCTCGCAGTGCTTTCTGGTTCATGGCCATTGCTGCTTTTTCAGCGGCTTCAGCCTGCGAAAGTTTGGCAGCTACATCCGGAGCTTCCAGCAGAGCCAGTGTATCGCCCGCCATTACACGGTCACCTTCCTGTACATACAGTTTCAGAATACGCCCCGGCACCTTACTCGAAACCCTGTATTCATCAGCTTCTGCCTGTCCTTGGATAAAGTCAGAGCCTTTATCCATGGTGAAGATACCTATCAGTGCTACAATGGCAACTACTGCTGCCAAGCTTATAAATGCCAGCAAGATATTGCTGTGTTGTGATTTTTCGGTTGTCATATTAATTGGTTATTTTAAAGTTCCCATTGATTTGTTTAAATACAGTTCGCTCATTTTGAGGTCTATTTGTGCATCAATCTTTCCCGATTGAGCTGCCAGCCAGGCAGTCTGAGCTTCCAGTACGTTGCTGGTAGGAATGACCCCTTCTTTAAATCCCAGGTTGGCATAACGCAAATTTTCGGTTGCCTTTTCCATATTTCTTTCGGCCATTTGTAACTTTTTGCCGGCTTCATTCAGTTTATAGGAACATTGATTTACCTGTAATTCTACTTTTTCACGGGCATCTACCAACTGGTATCTTGCGATGTTGGCTTCAGCCTTGGCTGCTTTCACTTTGTAAATGCCTTCTCCCCAGTGCCATAGAGGGATATTTACCAATACACCGGCAGCCCACATTCCGCGGAATTTATTTTCAAATCCGTTCACTAGTGACGGATTGGTGACCATGTAATTGGCTGTAAAAGCTACCGAAGGCAAGAATGCTGCCCGGGTTACTTTAACTTTTTCATTGTAGATAAGCGAAGCTATTTCCAGACTTTTCAGTTCATTGCGGTTAGAAAGAGCTGTAGATACATTCAGTTCGGTTGTAGTTTGTGGCAAAGGAATGTTTTCCATCTCTTCATCTGCCAGTTTGATGTCTGTATCCAGTGGAATACCGCAAAGCTGGCAAAGTACCATCTTGGAAAGACTAAGTCCGTCATTTACCTGAGCAAGCGTCATTTCTGCTTCGTTGACCTTTACTTTTACGCTCAGACCGTCCGCTTTGGTAGCAACCCCCTCTGCAATCATTTTCTCCAGATCACTATCCAGTTGTTCTACCACTTTAAGAAAACTTTCGGCCAGCTTTTTCTTATTAACCAGTGAAATCACTTGCCAATATGCCTGATCGGTACTTACTATGATATCCTGCATGCCAGTGGCATGTTGCATCTGTGCAAGTTGTTCCGCATATTTGGTAATCTTATTGTAAGCGATGATTTTACCTCCCATAAAGATTGGCTGGGTAAGTGTTATAGCGCCGGCATAAACATTTCGGGTATCTGTTCGGAAAGCGTCTACAATACTTTGGCCTGCACCATTCAGCGCCTGCGAAATTTCAGGAATGATAGGAGCCAGTGGAGCCAACAAGCCGGCAAACTCAGGCTTTTGGGTCAGTATGTTCTGTATACTGTTGCCAAATTGTGTACCTAAGCTGCTTAATGCACCTTTCTGTCCGTCATTCAGCAGTGAGATTTCCTTTTCGGTTCTCATATATGCTCCTGTAGCTGCAATGTTAGGTAGGAAATTAGTAAAAGCTGCTTTTCTTTGATAATGTGCTGCTGTAATTTTCTCTTGAGAAATACGCAAGTCTTTGTTGTTGGCAATGGCCAGCGTACGGCAACTGTCCAAGTTCAGTATGCGCTGGGCATAGATTCCGGCGGTCAGACTTAGCAACAGCAATAAACTTAAGAATCTTTTCATTTATGAATAAAATTTACGTTAGTTGCTTATGCAACATTGCAAATGTATTATATATATACTAATTTGCAAAGCAAATAAATAATAAAGATTCTATCTATTCTTTATTTTTTTTAATTTTTTGGATTTTGCTGCAATAGAATTGTACACAACCGTTGTATGATACTTATTCTGCAAGCTCTTGGTAGTCTGTTGCGCAGGAGTTTCTATTGCTGGGAAAGCTCCGGTTTCCATATGTACGAGTACCGGTTTCAGTAGTGCATCTGTATTGCTTCCTAACTCTCCCAATTCTCCGCTGTAATCCTCTTCAATTTTATAGTCGGCAGACAGTCCATTATCAAAATAATCGTAGAAGCCTTCCGAATTTGTTAGATAAAAGGTTGTTAGCCAGAAATTTAGCTGAGGAGCCTCCTCGCTGTTGAAAAGTTCTTGTCCCACATTCTTTCCATAGGTAGCATTACCTACTTGGAACAATTTTCCTTGCATATAAGGCTTTAGTCCGTTGATAACGGCTTCCGAAGCAGAAGCTGTTTCGCTGGAAGTGATAATATATAAGTTATTGTATGAAAAAGACGCTCCTCCTGTCCGGTAAGCAGCATCAAGTAGGAATGTCGTTTTTTCATTCCTTTTGTCATTATACAGCAAATCAATAAATGTCTTGCCTAAAGCTTCGGGTGGTGCAAGTAGTGAAGCTAAAACTGCAGCGGTATTTACGTATCCTCCAGGGTTATACCGTAAATCCAGAATAATATCATCCGGATGTTCGGTTGCAAGCTGTGCTACAGCCTGTTGCAGCTCTTGGGTATCATTTTCTCCAAATGAGTTGTAGAGGAGATAGGCAGCCTTTCTGTTTCCAGATGAAATAGTAGTGTATTTCAGAAGATTATCTATTTTTACATATTCCGGTTGAGGCATAACAACTGGAGTACTGATTGTGTCAAAACCTTCTTCCGTGTAATTGCCTAATGTGAATGTGTACGATTGGGCAGGTGCCTTTATATATGTCTCGTAATCATTACTGGTTATCGGTTTGTTGTCGGCTGCAATAATCCAATCACCTCGTTTTAATCCAGCCTTTTCTGCCGGTGAATCCTTTTCGGTATAAATCACCCTGATAGCATAGTCTCCACTAAAAGTCCGTACTAAAGCACCTTCAAAGCCAAAACACGGATATTCACTTACGTCGCTTCTTGAGTTTGCTACCGAATCAACGTGTGAAAATATATAACCGTTTTTCTTGTCCTTGTCTGATGCAACTGAAGTTAGAAAGCTAGATGGAGTAGCGAAAAAATCCAACTCTTTTTCATTTGGTAAATCTTCGTAGAACAAGTAGTATTGCTGCATGGTTTCATACATCCACGATTTAGATGAAATAAGTGCATAATACTCTCCCGAACGGTCTTCACCGCACGAACTTAGAATGACAGCCAGTAAAACCGGACCGGCTAAGGTTTTAAGAAGGATTTTTTTCATTTAAACTATATACAATATTCATTATTTCATGCTGAACGAGCCTTGTCCAATCATGTTTCCATCGCAAAACAGGTAAATCTTGTAAGTTCCCGCAGCCAAAAATTCTTCTACATCCCAATAAACAGTCTGTGTCAGCTCTTCGCCTGTGTATTCAAAATATTTCTTGATAGAATAGGCAATACTTCTATCTTCATATTCGAATGTATTGGATGCGCTTTTGGTAAGGACTTCGTTGTCTGGTTTTGCTATCCGTACGTACAATGTTTTATTGCCTGTAGAGGCTGTAATATTTTTTACGATAGTGAAGGATATAGCAATCTTTTTGGCATCCTTGACTTTCTTGGCTGTTTTACCCCGTTTGTTAAGAGGGGTTGCTACAATATTGGTAGCATCCAGTTGCGCTGCCAATGTAACTTTTTCGTTCAAGTTCTTTTTTTCTCTGGACAGATTGGTTATTTGTCTTGTTGCTTCGCTATACTGTTTTTTAACCTGTTGGTTTTCTGCAGTAAGGGCCTGATTAATTCTATTCAGAGAGTCAATTTGTATTACATAACTTCTCAGTACTGCGCGTACGGTTTTTAATTCCTTTTTCAGGCGCATAATTTCAGCAGCGTCACTGGTCTTTACCTGTCTCAACTCTTCCAGCAGTCGCTGTGTTTTCAATTTTTCGCTTTCCAGTTTTTCACGAAGCGAGTCGTTGTTTATTTGGATTTGTAACTCATCATATTGTGTGGCAAATGTACTATACTCGTTTTCCATTTCTTCTTTTTCAATAGAAAACAGTTGGCTCATTTCCTTGTTTTTCTGAACTTGGTGAACAGCAAAGAATGAAACACCGCCGATGATGACAATCAGCAAACCAATAATCCAAATAAATTTTTTATTCTTGTCCATTAGGTTGTACTATTTAAATTTATGCAAAAATACAACTTTTTACTGATAAAAGGCGATTGTTGTCTATAAAAATGCTTACTGAAAGCACATTACTTAATTTTGAAGGTTGGGAATTCCATTGGGAGAGAGAATCCATTTTTTGAATTCTTTGTCTGGATACAATTCTTTTCCTGTTGTTTCTATCCAGGAATTTAACCGTTTTATAATTTCCTTTCCTTCTGTTTCTGGATAGAGCAGACAGTTGGTGATACTTCCTCCGGATATATTGTAGAAAGCTTTTTTATCACCTTCCTCCAATCCAAAGCAGTTATTGATGCTTCCTCCTGAAATGGTGTTGATGAAGCTTCCGTATTTTTCCCATTCATCAGCTCCTTTGTCGTAGATATAACAGTTGTGGATGGTACCTTTAGTAACAGAATTGCAGAATCCGCCTTTTTCATTGCATTTACTTAAATCTATATTTATGGCCAAACAGTTTAACATTGTACCTGTGCAACTTTGTACCATTCCTCCTATGTTATTGCTGGAACACTCTATGGCCGAATAACTGACCATACAATTATAAATAATACCGGTATTACTGTTACAAATAAGTCCCACTATACTGCTTCCAGTATCGCTGGAAGATATAAGACTGTTCTTTATTTTACAATTGCGTATAGTTCCTTTATTATAAACACTAATTAATCCTGCTGTTAAATGAGTAGTGCAACTAATGGTCATATTGTCCAGTATCAGATTTTCTATTACACCGCTTTTTCCTATATGAGTGAACAGACTGTTTTCAGTTCTATTGTTCTTAAAAATGATACCGGAAATAGTGTGATTATTTCCATTAAAAATATCATTGAAAGCCATTGGTGCTCCCATTGCTATTTTTTGTATCTGTGAAGATTGCTCTTCGTTGAAAACAATATCACTTCTTAAATGGAAAGTTCTAATACCATCTTTTTCTGTATAAAACTCGTCTAATGTTCTGTCACCATACGTTTTCCCTATCATTAAATAACTAAAAGCGATAAAATCTTCTGCTGTATAAATTCCTTTGCCATCTTCTTTAGAGGATATTTTACAATAGTAATGTACTCCGCCTTTCATTTGCTGGTCCTTGATTTTTGTAGAAAGAATTTTCCCGCCTGACATCTGTAAGGAAATCAAGCAAGTTTGGTTTTCATGTGGAGGGACATTGAGTGTATATATTCCGGTTGTGTTTTTTTTCAGGCATGTTGTCGGAAGCTCTGTGCCTGCATATTCTAATTTAATGGGGAAAAGAGAAAGAGCAGCTACTTTTTGCTGTGGAGTTATTGTAATTTGTTCGAGAGTGTTTTGCAGACTTTCGGATAATTCAATAGAAAGTCTTGAAAATAAGTGCTTAAATTTTAACTCAATTTTGTATGGTGACGTTTCTTGCTCATCGTACCAAATATCTGTCAGTTCTCCTTCCTTTGAATATAAATTATTGTAATTTTCCAAAAAAGGATATATAGCAGTAGCAGTAACGGTAGTAGGGTAACTGTTGCTCAGGTCTGGTAATTCACCTTTCCAAATACCATTTTCAAGTTCTAGTTGCGTTTCAGCTTCAATATCCCCTTTTAAATAAAAAGAAATTTGGCTGCCGTTTTTTAAAGTTGTTTCTTCATTTTCTATTTTAATAGTCCGGCTGGCTAGGTGATAGTTTTTACATTCATAACCGCTGATTTTCATTGAAACTGTTTCCGGATAGTCATTCTGTGGTGTACAGGCAACTTCTCCTAAGCAGCAAAGTATAAGTATAAATTGATATAAGACTATTTTCATTGTGGCTGAAATTATAATGTTCTACTCTTTAGAAACGAACAAATGATTGAATTTTCCACAAGAAATAAAAAAAACGCTGCTTACCTTCACAGGCAAACAGCGCATACAATACAAAATACAAATACAACTAAACGAGATTTTTATACATTATTACGGTTGAGTGATTATTCTTCTTAAACAATACCTTGTGCCATCATTGCATGTGCAACTTTCATAAATCCGGCGATATTAGCACCTTTTACATAATTGATGTAACCGTCCGGTTGGGTTCCATATTTGACACATTGTTCATGGATGCCATGCATAATCTGATGCAGTTTCTGATCTACTTCTTCGGCACTCCAGCTCATGTGCATAGCGTTCTGGCTCATTTCAAGGCCCGAAGTAGCTACACCACCCGCATTGACAGCCTTTCCGGGTGCATACATGATTTTATTTTCAATGAAAGCATCAATTGCATCTGGAGTACAGCCCATATTAGATATTTCGCCTACACAAGTTACACCATTTTCTATTAGCTGTATGGCATCATTACCATCCAATTCGTTCTGTGTAGCACATGGCAGAGCAATATCCACCTGAACTTCCCAAGGTTTGTGTCCTGGAATAAATACAGCATTAGGGAACTGTTCTGCATACGGAGCAACAATATCATTGCCCGATGCACGCAATTCAAGCATATAGTCAATTTTTTCACCACTGATTCCGTCCGGATCATATATATAGCCGTCAGGTCCAGAGATGGTAACTACTTTAGCACCCAGTTCTGTAGCCTTGGTTGCGGCACCCCATGCCACATTGCCAAAACCGGATATGGCAACTGTTTTACCTTTTATATCAATGCCTTTGGTTTGCAACATTTCGTTAACGAAGTACAGTCCGCCAAAACCAGTAGCTTCCGGACGAATCAGTGAACCGCCGAATTCCAGACCTTTGCCGGTAAATGTTCCAGTAAATTCACGTGTAAGCTTTTTATACATACCAAACATGTATCCCACTTCACGGCCGCCTACACCGATGTCACCTGCCGGTACGTCCATATCCGGACCTACATGTCTCCATAACTCCAACATGAAGGCCTGACAGAAGCGCATGATTTCGGCATTGCTCTTACCTTTTGGCGAGAAGTCCGAACCACCTTTGCCGCCACCCATCGGAAGTGTAGTCAGCGCATTCTTAAAGGTCTGTTCAAACCCTAAAAATTTCAGAATGGATAAGTTTACCGAAGCGTGGAAACGAATACCACCCTTGTAAGGGCCTATAGCATTATTGAACTGGACGCGGTAACCCAGATTGACCTGAACTTTTCCATTGTCATCTACCCAAGGCACTTTAAAGGTAAAGATACGGTCGGGCTCTACCAGCCGTTCTATCAACGAAGCTTTTTCAAATTCCGGATGTTGGTTATAAACCTCTTCTATAGAAAGAAGAACTTCGTCCACAGCTTGTAAGTATTCGACTTCATTGGGATGCTTGGCCTCCAATGAACTCATGATCTGTTTAATATCCATAGTAGAATAAATAAGGTCTGACAAAAAGTTAATTCTATCTGTATGCAAAGTTAGGTTTCTTCGTGAGAAAACCAAATTTTAAGTCCTATTTTTTGCTTTAAAATGATAACATGATTTTCTCCCATAAAATCCTTGGAAAAAACTTTATGATAGTTTTTGATGAATAATTTTGCATAAAAGATAATAATTGTCGTTATTTGCTGATATTATTAAAACGATAAAATCAGAACTATGCTCAGCAAGTTAAAATTAAATCAGCTTTATCTCAGAGATACGCAGTTTGCCAACTTGATGACCAAGCGTATTTTCAACGTACTATTGGTAGCCAATCCTTATGATGCTTTTATGCTGGAAGACGATGGCCGCATAGAAGAAAAGATTTTTATTGAATACATGAACCTGAGTTTGCGCTATCCGCCCCGTTTTACTCAAGTCTCAACCATCGAAGAAGCCTGGAAGCAATTGGAGCACACTTCGTTTGAGTTGGTTATTTGTATGCCGGGATCGGACAGTAACGAACCTTTTGATATAGCCCGTGCCATCAAGGAGCATTACCCCCATATTCCGCTGGTTGTGCTTACTCCTTTTTCGCACGGCATCCGCAAGCGCATGGAACATGAAGACCTCAGCATTTTCGAATATGTGTTCTGCTGGCTGGGGAATACTGACTTGCTGGTATCCATTATCAAGCTGATTGAGGACAAGATGAATCTGGAAAACGATATTCAGGAAGTTGGCGTACAGATGATTCTGCTGGTTGAAGATTCTATTCGTTTTTATTCTTCTGTCTTGCCCAACCTCTATAAATTTGTCTTACGCCAGAGCCAGGAATTTGCTACCGAAGCGCTGAACGAGCACCAGCGTACACTGCGCATGCGTGGGCGTTCCAAAATCGTACTGGCACGTTCGTATGAAGAAGCCATCGAGCTGTTTGAAAAATACCAGAAAAACGTACTGGGTGTGATAACCGATGCCCGTTTCCCCCGAAACGGAGTGGTAGACTCCATGGCAGGTATCAAGCTGATGGACGAAATCCGCAGGCGTGACCCTTTCGTCCCTCTGATTTTGCAATCGTCCGAAGTCCAGAACCGTGTCTATGCTTCCCGTTACGAAGCCAGCTTTATCGACAAAAATTCCAAAAAGATGAATATCGACCTGCGCGAAGCGGTGTCAGCCCATTTCGGATTTGGCGATTTTATCTTCCGCAATCCACAAACCATGGAAGAGGTAGCTCGCGTACATAATCTGAAGGAACTGCAAAACGTAATTTTTGCCATCCCCAATGAGTCTTTTCTCTACCACATCACACACAATCATATTTCACGCTGGCTGTACTCCCGTGCCATTTTTCCGGTAGCCGAATTCCTGAAACAAATCACATGGGAATCCCTGCAAGATGTAGACGCACACCGGCGTATTATTTTTGAAGCCATTGTGAAATACCGAAAGATGAAAAACCAAGGTGTAGTAGCCGTCTTTCTGCGCGACCGTTTCGACCGCTACTCCAACTTTGCCCGTATCGGTGAAGGCTCTTTGGGAGGAAAGGGAAGAGGTCTGGCTTTCATTGACAACATGGTGAAGCGTCATCCCGAATTCGATGAATTCGAAAATGCTTCCATTGCCATTCCGAAAACCGTAGTGCTCTGTACCGATATATTCGATGAGTTTATGGATACCAACGGCCTGTATCAGCTGGCCTTGAGCGATGCCGATGACGATACCATCCTGCGTGCCTTCCTGCGTGCCAAACTACCCGACCGTCTGGTAGAAGACTTTTTCGCTTTCTTCGAAGTAGTGAAATCCCCCATTGCCATCCGTTCGTCCAGCTTGTTGGAAGATTCCCATTACCAGCCCTTTGCCGGTATCTATTCCACATATATGATTCCATATCTGGAAGACAAGTATGAAATGCTGCGTATGCTGAGCGATGCCATTAAGGGTGTATACGCATCGGTTTACTACAAAGACAGCAAGGCTTATATGCAAGCTACCAGCAATGTGATAGACCAGGAAAAGATGGCCGTCATCCTGCAGGAAGTTGTCGGAAACCAGTATGGCGACCGTTATTATCCGTCTATTTCGGGTGTAGCTCGTTCTATTAATTACTATCCGCTGGGAGAAGAAAAGGCGGAAGAAGGTACGGTTAATCTGGCTCTTGGACTGGGTAAATATATAGTAGACGGTGGTCAGACCCTGCGCTTCTGCCCCTATCATCCGCACCAAGTGCTGCAGACCAGTGAAATGGAAATTGCGCTTCGCGAGACCCAGACCCGCTTCTATGCCCTCGACTTGAAGAATCTGGGTCATGATTTCTCGCTGGACGACGGCTTCAATCTTTTGAAACTCCCTGTCAAAGAAGCCGAAAAAGACGGTTCACTGCAATACATAGCGTCAACCTACGACCCTTATGATATGGTTATTCGTGACGGTATCTATCCCGGTGGACGTAAGCTGATCACGTTTGCCAATATCCTGCAACACGATGTATTCCCGCTGGCCCGCATTTTGCAATTGGTACAGAAATATGGTCAGGGAGAAATGCGTCGTCCGGTAGAAATAGAGTTTGCCGTAAACTTCAATCCGATGGAAAAGAACGGAATCTTCTATTTATTACAGATTCGTCCGATGGTAGATGTGAAAGCCGATTTGGATGAAGATTTGGAAAAGATAGACGAAAAGACCTTACTTCTGAAGAGTTACAATTCGCTGGGCCATGGTGTGATGGAAGATATTCAGGACATCATTTATGTAAAGACAGAAGGCTATTCTGCTTCCAACAACCAGCTGATAGCGTACGATATCGAAAAACTTAACCGCCGTTTTCTGGATGAAGGAAAAAATTACGTGCTGGTAGGTCCCGGACGTTGGGGAAGTAGCGATACCTGGCTGGGCATTCCGGTGAAATGGCCCAATATCTCGGCTGCCCGTGTGATTGTAGAGGCCGGACTGACCAATTACCGTATAGACCCAAGTCAGGGAACTCATTTCTTCCAGAATCTGACTTCGTTTGGTGTAGGCTATTTCACAATTAATGCCTATATGAATGATGGCATATACAATCAGGCTGCTCTGGATGCCTTACCCGCAGTGGAAGAAACCCGTTTCTTGCGGTGGGTACATTTCGACCAGCCACTTGAAGTGAAGATGGACGGGCGCAAAAAGATTGGTGTGGTAGCTTGGAAAGGTATGAGATAAACAAGAAATTTTAAAAATAGGACATTTTTCAAAAAAACAGACCTTTGCTGGTATAAAAAAAAGAATTTATTTTGCACCGACTTAAACAAAATCAAATTTAATAATATTTGTAATGAGAAAAAATCTATTAATTTGTATGTTCACAGCTTTGCTTGCTGGTGCAACAGTAACTTCATGTAGTAATGATGACCCGGAAAAAGTAGTTTGTCCGATTGAAACGACAACGTTCAATGATGCAAATGGTTTAGCTCTAACCTATAGTGGACAGCCAATGTTGGGTAAACAAGTTGTTTTTACACCTAATGCATCAGATGGTAGCAAGGCAACTCTAGTTTTATCGGGTACAGCAGTGAATATGCCTGTATCTTTCATGCGTGCAGAAGCTGGCACAGGAATACAGGCAGCTGGAGTTATTCCTGGAGAAACATCTACTACTTTGGAAGTAAATCTTACTGTAGAAGGAGATAAGGTTACTTTTGAAGGTATTGATGAAAAAGACGGACGTAAGATAACCTATAAAGGTGAGGCTACATCTGGAAATATGAAACTAGACTTACAGGTTGTAATGCCGGAAAATGTATTGGCTGGAACTACTTGGAAACTTGCAGAAGACGCAAATGATCCTATTTCTCCCTTTCATATAGTATGGAAAGCTGACCATCAGATTCAGATGGGAGATATTTTAAATGTAGTTATTCAGATGACTCCGATTCAAGGAGTTCCAATGCCTCAGGCTCTTCGTTCTGTGCTTCAAACTGTAACTTTTCAGCAGGATGGAAATATACAGGCCCAGTATAAGAATAAAGTTACGGATACAGAATGGATAGAATCTCCCAAGAATTTGGCTATGTATACAGTGGATGAATCAAAACATCAGGTTCGTGTATTCTTAAATGTGCCACAGATTATGATCACATCATCAAAGGAAAATAGTAAGGCAGATGTTCAGGAAATACTTCCACAGTTGATGAGTCAGTTGGCTGTATTATTATCAGAAGGAATTCCAGTATCATATACTACGCTTGAAGATGGAACGACAGCGTTTTATCTGGATACAGAATTGGTTTTACCTTTGTTAAAGTTAGTTGCTCCTATGACGGCCAATCCTGAAATAAAAGCACAAATTCTTGAACTTGTAAAGAAGAATGCAGGTGCACTGGGAGATTTTGCAGCAGCATTTGTTAGTCAGATACTGGATAATTTTGTTGATGTTGTAAATGCTACTTCTGAGGTGCAGTTAGGTATCAAGATGGTTAAGGCATAATATAATTTCCGTTTACAAAAAAAGCGAAGGACAAATAACCCTGTTCTTCGCTTTTTTCATTGGTATGACATATCTTTCTCATGATTATGATTCAAGCTTTTCATTGGAAAGACTTGTGCTTGTCATTATAATGATGCATATAAAATGTATTAAAAGGCATATGCGAAACCAAAATTCAGATAAATGGGATACATGGAAAAGGTTATTGTCTGGAAATCCTTTTTGAAAATGTCATTCAAGCCGCAAGTAACATCGGCAAAAACCTTCAAGTGTTTGAATGCCCGCCAGTCGGCACCGGCCTGAACACCCCACTGGAAATTTCGCAAGTCATCTTCAAAGTCATATTTAGCTACTGCTCCGTCTGTGAAAACTATCTTGTCACCTGTAGGATTTCCTTCTCTTAAATAGCCTTCGTATACCTCTCCAGAGAAATCATGGCTCATAACATAGCTGACATAAGGGCCCAGCTTAATGTTCCAGCGAGGACTAATCGCATAAGCAGCTAGCACAGGTACTGTAAGATAAGCATTTCTGGCTACAGTTTTCACTCCTCCGGTCCAGTTTCCTTTCAGGCGGTTTCCGTCACTACCAATAATTTCCATGGAATAGTTTTTCACAGTAGCTTTTGTTTCCATATTCTTGTTTTCAAATCTGAGTCCCGTTATGAGTCCCCATTTTTTATCTTTGCCAAACCATTTGTAAGCGTTACCTTCCAAAAGAATAGCCAATGTTGGATTATACGAATCAATACCTCTTATTTCTTGTGGGAAAGGTATGGGAGCAGTTCCTCCAATGCTGATTCCTGCTCTGAGTTCGTATTCCCATCCGTGAAGGGCTGCTTTCAGCAGTGTTGGCGTAGTATTTTCCTGTGCAAAAGCAACAGTGGCCAAAAGAGTGGCCAGCAAGATAAAAATGCTTTTCTTCATATTTAAATTAAAAATAGTCTTTTGTTATTCATAAATTAATTCCATCTCATCTACCAGAAGGGTACTTCCTGGAGCACCTTCAAACAAAGCGCCGTTTACACTTGAGGCAAGCACAATGCCTATTTTGTATTTACCCTCTTTTAGTTGGTTTATATCAACTTCTTGTCCATAGCGTTCGTAGTCAAAGGGGATTTCGAAAGCAGTCCACTCATCTGTTTCTTTTTTATCTGTCAATCGTGCAAAAGCCACCATATTGGGATGCTCAAAATTATTCGTGGCTAAACTGCCGTCCAGAAATTGCACTTCCTGATCCGATTTGTAGAATATAGCGTAAATATCGAATGTGTCTTTTTGATCGCTATATTGTCCGTTCGCATAAAACTTTTCTCCGGCTTTGTACTTATAGTACCCGGTAAGTTTAACAGGCTTGCTATAAAACGGAACTCCTATCTGAGTTGCTTTTAGAGGATCGGTTATAGCGTTTGTGATGCTGAATTGTCCCAAGAACAAGTTACCTGATGCAATAGGCATTCCTACCATGGCTCCTAAGCTTCCTGTGGTTTTGGTACATAGCTTAACACACTTGCCAATGTAACCTTTTGCTTCGAGTGTTGTGGGGTAATCTTCTTTGCCGGCTTGGCTTACGGCTATGGCATAGCCTCCATTCCCACTGGCCCATGTCACAGTATTTTTTCCTTGTTCCTCATAAAAATCGTAATACTTTCCATTGGTTTTTGTCGTTTCAAAATGGAAAACAGTAGGGATATTGGTGTCATTTTGTACTGTCACATATACTGCATATGTCCGGTGCCATTGTCCGTCTTCTGATGTCACAATATATCTGACGGGGGTACTGAAGTCTTGTATGCTTCCGCTTGCGGGAGAGATAGTTGCTCCTTCTGTTACTTCAAAGGTAGGCGCAAGACTGGTAGGGTCTGTTTGCTTTTTTACCATAATATAAATAGGGTAAGCCTTTATTTCCTCATCATAAGGTTGATCTACCCTAATTTCATTATTGGCCAACAATTCTGCAGGCAGTGTGCAACTGACAATATCTGCTTCTGCATTTGGAGCTTCTTCCTTTATGCAGGATATTGTAAGGATAGTTAGTGCTGAAAAAATTAGAAATTTAGTAATTTTCATTCTCTTCAAAAAAATAGTGTGTTGAAAAATATTGATTATGCATTATTTCGGTATTCCTGTGGACTCATGCCCACGTATCTCTTGAAATATTTGCCAAAAAAAGACATGTTGGAAAAACTTAGTGATTCTGCGATTTCCTGCACTGGTAAAGTGCTGAGCTTAAGCTGTGATTTGGCATCCATGATAACCATTTTCGCAATAAGGTCTACGCAAGTGTTGCCTGTCACCTGTTTGACGGTAGTACATAAATGGGCTTGGGATATGTTCATGATATGTGCATACCAGGATACGCTTCTTGTCTTTGTGTAATTCTGCGTGACTAGCTGCATGAAGTTTCGGCCTATTTGTTCGCTTTTGGATATGCCTGTAGGTCTGTTGGAATGCTCCTGATAGATAGCAGACATCATAGTATGAATGTTATGATAGAATAAAGGCGATATGTTTTTTCGTTTTGGCTCATCAAAAAAGCAATACACCTTAATCAGAAAAATAAATAAATCTTCCACTAAAGATGCACCTTCTGGCGAAAGATGGACCAGTGGATGACCGATTGTGAAAAACATGGTTTTTACAATTTCCTTGCTGGGAGTTGCCTTTTCTATAAATAAGGAGGAAAATCCCCCGAAATAGATTTTGATATCTCCATCCACTTTATGAATCTGGAAGATGCTGCCTGGCATGATGATTAAAAAATCGTTGGTTTTGACGGTTATTCTGTTGAGATTGACTGATGCTTCAATTTCACCCCCCTTGCACAGTACAAAAATTTCTGATTTCAGTCGGCAGGGGAAATTGGTATACAGTTGCAGCAGGCTCTTGTTAATATCTGTTCCTACCATCCATTCTTCGGGTAGTTCAAGGTGTGGTAATTCTTTTTCCATTAAGTCTTGCTTTGTTTAGATTTATAAATACAAAGGCTGTCTCTTATACACATCTGACGCTGCCGACGATAA
>USQO01000010.1 GCA_900556845.1 uncultured Bacteroides sp.
AGCCTTATCGTCGGCAGCGTCAGATGTGTATAAGAGACAGGTGCTGTTGGACATGAACTTCTCCGCCGGCATCAACAGCGGCAACGAGGGGCTGTTCTGGCTGCGCGAGATCCGCCGCCTCGCGCCGCAAGTACAGGTGGTGCTCTTCACCGCCTATGCCGACATCGACCTGGCCGTGACGGGCATCAAGGAAGGCGCGGCCGACTTCATCGTGAAGCCGTGGGACAACACCCGCCTGGTGCGCACGCTGCTCGATGCCTATGCCCGACGCAAGGATACCGCGAAAGCCGGAAAGACCGATGCCCCCGCCCCGCAACCCGACAGCGGCAGCGACGGCGCACCGGCAATGTACTGGGGAACCTCGCAGGCCATGCGCCCCGTGCGGACACTGGTAGAGAAGGTAAGCGCCACCGATGCCAGTCTGCTCATCACCGGCGAGAACGGCACGGGCAAGGACCTGCTGGCGCGCGAGATACACCGCCTGTCGCGACGCAGCGGCGGTCCGCTGGTAAGCGTCGACCTGGGCGCCATCCCCGAGAGCCTTTTCGAGAGCGAGCTCTTCGGCCACGTGAAAGGCGCCTTCACCGATGCCCGTGCCGACCGCGCCGGACGCTTCGAGGCAGCCCACGGCGGCACCCTCTTTCTGGACGAGATAGCCAACGTGCCCTACCACCTGCAGGCCAAGCTCCTCACCGCCCTGCAGCAGAAGTGCATCGTCAGGATAGGCAGCAACCGCCCCGTGGCCACCGATATCCGCCTGATATGCGCCACCAACCGCAATCCCGACGAGCTGGTGCGCCAGGGACTGTTCCGCGAGGACCTGCTCTACCGCATCAACACCATCCACATCCACCTGCCCGCCCTGCGCCAGCGCAAGGAAGACATCCTGCCCCTGGCCCGCCGCTTCCTGCAGCAGTACAACGCCCGCTACGGCCGCCACGTAGACAGCATCGGTCCCGAAGCCGCCCGCCTGCTGACGGAGCTTCCGTGGCAGGGCAACATCCGCGAGCTGCAGCACACGCTGGAGAAGGCCGTCATCCTGACCGACGGACACGAACTGCAGCCCGACGTGCTCCTGCCCGCCGGCACACCGCCGCCGCCCGCCCCTGATGCATCCGTACCCGCCGACGAATCCGGCATGCAGACGCTGGAAGAAATGGAATGCCGCCTGATACGCGAAGCCATCGGCCGCTGCGGCGGAAACCTCTCGCAAGCCGCCGCCCAGCTGGGCATCACGCGGCAGACCCTCTACAATAAAATGAAACGCTACGGAATCTGAAACGAATATGAATACCGACGGAATCTACTCCTCACTGCTGCGCACCGCCGTGCTGATGGCCGCCACCGCAGCCCTGACACTGGGCACGGCGCACGGCAGCCGCCCCCTGATACTGGCAGGCCTTGTCCTGCTTGCCGCCACCGCATACGCCTACCTCCGCCTGCACCGCCTGATGCACCGGCGCAGCCGCCTGATGCTGGAAGCCATCCGCAACCGCGACTACTCCTTCCGCCTGCCCGCAGGAGGCGCCACGGGCAGCGAACGCATCCTGCAGGACACGCTCAACGAGTTCGGCCGCCTGATGGCCGCCCAGAAGCTGCTGATGGAGCAGCGCGAACAGTTCTACGCCCACATCCTGCACACCATCCCCATGGGCATCGTGGTGCTCGACGCGCAGCAGCACATCGTGCAGAGCAATCCCGCCGCCGCCCGCCTGCTGGGCCTGCCCGCACTGGGCACCCTGCAGCAACTGGCCCGCTACGATGCCGGCCTGCCCCACCGTCTGGCCGCCCTGTCCCCGGGAGGCTGCTGCCCCGTGCGCTACTCCACCAGCCGCAAGGAAGTGTGCCTGCTGGCGCGCGCCAGCAGCATCGGGCAAGGCGGACAGACGCTGCGCATCCTCACGCTGAACGACATCCACAGCCAGATGGACACGCAGGAAGTAGACTCGTGGACGAAGCTCACCCGCGTGCTGACCCACGAAATCATGAACGCCATGGCCCCCATCACCTCGCTGAGCGAAACCCTGCTGCAGCAGCCCGGCGTGGCGGGCAGCGAACTTGCCGACGGCATCCGCGCCATACACGACACCGCCGACGGGCTGCTGAACTTCACCCGCGAGTACCGCCGCTTCTCGCAGCTGCCCCTGCCCCGCCCCGAGCCCTTCTACCTGCACGAACTGCTGCACCAGATAGAGCAGCTCCGGCTGTGTCCGCCCCACATCCGCCTGACGCGCCTGATAGAACCCGGCGAGCTGATGCTCTACGCCGATACGGGCCTGATAAGGCAGGTACTGGTCAACCTGATACGCAACGCCGTGCAGGCCATCGGCACGGCGCCGGGACGCATCCACGTGCGCGCCTACAGCACAGCGGACGAGCACGTGTACATCCACGTGTCGAACAACGGCCCCGCCATCCCCGACGATGTGGCGCGGCAGGTCTTCGTGCCCTTCTTCAGCACCCGCGCGCAGGGCAGCGGCATCGGGCTGTCGCTCTCCCGGCAGATCATGCAGCTCTCCGGCGGAACCATCAGCCTGCTCAAGCCGGGAACCAACGGATGGAACACCACCTTCGTGCTGGAGTTCGAATAAAAAGAACCCCGTTATTTTTCCACCCGCACCACCTCCTGAAGCCGGATATCCTTGCACGAGCGGCCTATCATCAGGCGGAAGTCGCCCGGCTCCACCACACGCTGCATGGACCGGTCGAGCATGGAAAGGTCGTCCTCGTCCACACGGAACGTCACCGTCTTGCTCTCACCCGGATTCAGATGGATGGCCGTATAATGAATAAGGCGGGTGACGGGCTGGGTGACCGACGAAATCTTGTCGCGCAGATAGAGCTGCGGAACTTCGTATCCGGCATATTTCCCTGCATTACGGACCGTAAACGATACCTGGAACGTGTGGACACCTGCCGGCCGCACCTGCAAGTTGCCGTACTCGAATTCGGTATAGCTCAGACCGTAGCCGAAGGGGAAAAGCGGTTCGCCCGTCAGGTTCAGATAATCATCACTGCGGCCCGTAGGCTTGTGGCTGTAGTTCAGCGGGAGCTGCGCCTCGTCCACCGGCCAGGTGATGGGCAGCTTGCCCGACGGGTTGGCATCGCCCATCAGGATATCGGCCAGCGCATTTCCGCCTTCCTCGCCCGGATACCAGGCATCCAGAACAGCCGGAACCTTATCCAGCCATGCCGACATCACCACGGCACTGCCGCCCACCAATACCACCACCACCGGCTTGCCCGTAGCCGCCACACGCTGTATCAGCTCCTCCTGACGGCCCGGCAGCGTGAGATAGCCTCGGTCGCGGAACTCGCCTTCCTCGATACCCGCCACCACGACAGCCACATCGGCCGATGCAGCCGCCTGTACAGCCCGCCCGATAGAAGCATCCTCGCAGACCGCACCCACATTCCACACCAGACGGATGCGTGCGTTGCGCGTATTCTCGTAGAAACGCACCTTCACGGCATACTCCCTGCCTTCCTCCAGCCGGAGCGGTACAGTTTCCGTACGGAAAGACGCCTTTTCGGGGCGGTCTATCACCTTCCGTCCGTCTATCCAGAGCTGGTAGCCGTCGTTTCCTTCCAGACCGATGCGGTAATCACCCGTAACAGGCGATTTCAGCCGTCCGTTCCATTCCACCGAGAACCAGTCCACAGCCAGACACGAATCGGGTGCAAAGAGCGTCCACGAGAACTGCACCGCCCTGTCGGTACGCCTCAGTGCCGGAGCGCCCTCCCAGCGGATATTATCGAAATAGGCAGCCGCAAGTCCCGGCCTGCCGTCATCCTGCGTCAGGCAATGGGCCGGAACGGTGAGCCACTGCGGATTGACGCGCTTGCAGCCTTCCTCGTAAACCACCTCTGCCCGTCCGCCCAGCTTGTCTTTCAGGCCCTGCAGCATGCTCACCTTATTCACGCCCGGACCGCTGTAGCCGCCCAGCCGTGCCTCGGCAGCATCCTGGCCTATCAGGGCAATCCGTTTCAGATGCTCCGGCAAAGGCAACAGCCCGTTCTCATTCTTCAGCAGCACCATCGAACGGCAGGCGGCCTCACGCGTCAGCGCACGGTGTGCGGCACAGGCATTCCAGCGGTCGGCCTCCCGCTCGTCCGTGTAAGGACGGTCGAACAGGCCCAGCCGGAATTTCGCCTTCAGCACCTGACGCACGGCACGGTTCAGCGCTTCCTCCGTAATCAGTCCGCTGCGGCAAGCCTCCAGAAAGGGTTCGTGCTCCTCGTAAGTGGTCTGAAAAATCACATCCAGCCCGTTGTTCACCGCCGCGGCGCCCGCCTCGGCCCGGTTGCCCACGGTGTGATGCAGCTTATGGATGATGCCCACCGCATCGGCATCGGCAACGGTAAAGCCGTCGAACCCCCACTCGCGGCGCAGCTTTTCGATATTGAGCCGGGAATGGGCCGTGCAGGGCGTGCCGTCCAGCATGTTGTAGGCCGTCATCACCGACTGCGACCCCCCTTGCCGGAAACAGGCCTTGAAAGGAACCAGATGCGTTTCCTCGAGGAAGCGTCCGGTATAATGGATAGGATTACTGTCGCGGCCGCCATCGCCGCTGTTGGCCACAAAGTGCTTGGGGGTGGTAATAACCCCCATGCGCTCGAAGTTTTTCACAAAGCTGACCCCCATGCCGGCCGAAAGGCAGGGATCTTCGCCATAGGTTTCTTCCACCCGGCCCCAACGCACATCCGTAGCCAGATTTACCACCGGCGAAAGAACCTGACGGATGCCGCGGCCGGCGGTTTCGCGGGCAATGGCCGCAGACACACGGCTCACCAGCGTGGTATCGAACGTAGCTGCCAGGGCAATGGATTGGGGGAAAGCTGTAGCTCCGCCACGCACCAGTCCGTGCAAAGCCTCATCAAAAATAATAACGGGAATGCCCAGACGTGTTTCCTCTACAAAATAGCGCTGAATGCGATTGACTTTCTTCACTGTCTCGGCCGCTGTCAGTTTCGGGTTATATTGCAACATCTGACGCATCTGCGGGTCGGACGAACCCACGGTGGAAACCTGGAAACCAAAGATTCCATCCTTAAAACGTTCTTTACCAGCATCCAAGTCACCCGGCATCATATAAATCTGCCAGAATTTTTCTTCCACGGTCATTCGCTTCAATAAATCCTCCACACGCTCCTCGACCGGAAGATTCGGATTTTTATAAGGCAAAACTTCTTTTGGGGTGGCCTGCAAAGTGGCATACCCCAACAATACTCCAAGTACAAAAGTAATTGTCTTTTTCATAGTCTACATAGTATAATAAAGTAATAGATATTTTTACAAAGATATAAAAAAGGCTTTTCAGTATAAAAAAACGGGCTGCTCAATCTATGAGCAACCCGCTTTCTCTATATAAAAACAGCTCGTAGAGCTTATTTATTTAATTTCCAGGTAAATCCATCCTTCGTGTCTTTCACCTCGAAGCCCAGTGCTGCGAGATTGTCACGAATCTTGTCACTGGTAGCCCAGTCCTTGTTTGCTTTGGCCTGCATACGCTGTTCCAGCAACATATCCACCACTTTTCCGTAAGCTTCCTCACGGGCAGCATTGTTTTCTGCATCTGCTTTCAGACCCAAAATATCGAATACAAACAAGTGGAACACACGTTTCAGTTCGTCCAAATCATCGGCACTGATAGTAGCTTTCTTATCCAGAACAGTATTGATCATGCGGATGGCATCGAACAGATGAGAAATTACAATCGGCGTATTCAAGTCATCGTTCATGGCATCGTAGCACTTCTCGGCCAGTCCGGTTACATCAATTCCGGTAGTAGCTTTTCCCGGAGTAATACGTTTCAGGTTCTTCACACCTTCCATCAGACGTTCCAGACCTTTTTCGGCAGCCTGCAAAGCTTCGTTGCTGAAGTCTACTGTGCTGCGATAATGCGCCTGAAGAATGAAGAAACGGATGGTCATGGCTGTATAAGCCTGGGTCAGCAACTTGTTGGAACCGGTAAAGAATTCGTCCAGTGTAATGAAGTTGCCCAGTGACTTACCCATCTTCTGTCCGTTGATGGTAATCATGTTGTTATGCATCCAGTAATGCACCATATCATGTCCCTGTGAAGCTACGCTCTGCGCAATCTCGCATTCGTGATGCGGGAAGACAAGGTCCATACCTCCACCGTGAATATCGAAGTTCTCGCCCAGGTACTTGCGTCCCATGGCTGTACACTCGCAGTGCCATCCCGGGAAACCGTTGCTCCATGGCGAAGGCCAGCGCATGATGTGTTCCGGCTGCGCACATTTCCACAAGGCAAAGTCGGCCGGATTATGCTTTTCATCCTGTCCGTCCAACTCGCGGGTAGTGTTCAGCACATCATCCAGATTGCGGCCCGACAACTTGCCATAGTGATGGTCTTTGTTATACTTGGCTACATCAAAATATACAGAACCTTTGCTTTCGTATGCATAACCGTTTTTCAGGATTTCCTCAACTAGCTGAATCTGCTCGATGATGTGTCCCGAAGCATGCGGCTCGATGCTGGGCGGCAACACATTCAGAGCATCCATCGCCTTGTGATAACGGTTCAGGTAGAACTGAACCACTTCCATCGGCTCGAGCTGCTCCAGACGCGCTTTCTTGGCAATCTTGTCCTCGCCGTCGTCGGCATCATGCTCCAGATGGCCCACATCGGTGATGTTACGCACATAGCGCACCTTATAACCCAAATGGGTAAGATAACGGTAAAGAATATCGAACGTAATGGCCGGACGTGCATGACCCAAATGAGCATCACCGTAAACGGTAGGACCGCACACATACATGCCTACATGTGGCGCATGGAGCGGTTTGAACAGCTCCTTGCTACGCGTAAGTGTATTGTAAATCGTCAATCTATTTTCCATAATTCCACTAAAGAGTTAGATTGCAAAGATAAATAATATTATGAAAACAGCCTAATAGACAGACAAAATCATTCTTTTTACATCAAGAGTTCTCCTGAATTTGTTTACAAAACAAGTTTCTTTTTTAGCAATCTAACCAATGTCACGTGAATAATGTGAAAGAGATATTTACAAAACTATTAATCTATGTTATAAAGCATGATTTTTGAAGATAATCTATTGCATATATCCCAAAAATCCGTACCTTTGCATCGTGTTTTTCATAGTATTAGATTTAAGGTTAACAAAGGTTGGAGTACAGCGGTACTCCTTTTTTTTTGCCCTAACGAAACGTATGATTAAATTTCCCTTCTCTGTATGGAAAAAAACAACAAAGTGTTACTAGGAATGAGCGGAGGTACTGACAGTTCGGTAGCCGCCTTGTTATTGCAGGATGTCGGCTATGAAGTGACAGGTATAACTTTCCGCTTTTATGAAAAAGATAACGACACCACCTATCTGGACGATGCCCGCGAACTGTGCGAAAAGCTGCATATTCCCCATATCATCTACGACGTACGACAGTTGTTTCAAGAACAGATTATCAGCTACTTCATAAAAGAGTATATGGAAGGCCATACACCAGTGCCGTGCACTTTGTGCAACAATTACCTGAAATGGCCACTCATTGCACAAGTAGCAGACGAACGGGGTATTTATCACTTTGCTACCGGACACTATGTACAGAAACAGAACATTGGCGGATACTGGTATATTACGGCTGGAACAGACAAGGACAAGGACCAGTCTTTTTTTCTTTGGGGACTTCCGCAACCTATCCTGGAACGAATGTTGCTGCCTATGGGAACACTGACCAAAACCCGTGTCCGCGAACTGGCAGCCGAGAGAGGCTTCCTGAAAGCTGCTACCAAACGTGACAGTCTGGGGGTCTGCTTCTGCCCGATGGATTACCGCTCGTTTCTGAAAGCGCAAGTGCCGCCAGAGTGTATCCGGCCAGGCAATTTCTACGATGAGCAAGGGAAATTTATGGGAAAACACGAGGGGTATCCTTTTTATACCATCGGCCAGCGTAGAGGCTTAGGCGTCTATGTCAACAAGGCTCTGTTTGTCAAAGAGATTCTGCCTCAAGAAAATAAGGTCGTCCTGACCGATAACCTGAAGGCACTGGAGAAGCAGGAAATGTTTCTAAAGGACTGGAACATCGTATGTGCTGAAGAGTTGCTCGACCGTGAGGATGTCATCGTAAAAATACGCTATCGCAAGCAAGCCAACCGATGCACGGTAACCGTGACTTCCGAAGGATTGTTGCACGTAAAACTACACGAGCCACTAGCCTCGGTAGCCATAGGACAGGCAGCAGCTTTCTACCGGGATAACCGGGTATTGGGCGGAGGAATTATTTGCTGACATTTTTGTTTTCTGATTTTTTTAGTACATTTGCCGCATCGCGAAAAAATAATGTACGAACAGAAGCAGACATATAGCCCTTGTATCACCCGATTCCGCAAATGGAGCCGGAAAAGTTATGCAGCCTTCAGCAGTCTGCACCGGCACGTTGTAATGGGACATGTGGGTAAGGGAATTACAGAAGTTTCCCTCAGCAAGGGACTGCTGTGTACTGCAGCCGTTCATCCTACAGGAAATGACTGCGGAAACAGCACTACTGAAGAACTGATGCCACCCGGAGCAGATATGCTCTTGACGGAACTCTGTTCTCCTGTCGCATACTTTATTACGATGGTACTGTCAACAATCTGTTCATTACGGACTGTTCCTGCTGTCGTGTCTTTACGAATTTTATTTTTTACTTTATATTACGGCTATGTTCCTGCCCGCCTCTGTACTAAAGAGGAAGGCAGGAACATAGCTTTTTTTATACCCTGAAGATTATGCTTGAAAAACTGAAACAAAAAGTTACATCCAACAAAAGTATTACCCCCGAAGAAGCACTCTGGCTACTGCAAGAAGCTCCTTATGAAGCACTTTGCGAAGCTGCACACGAGCTCACATGCCAATGCGCACCACGTACCTTCGATATGTGTTCGATTATCAATGCCAAATCCGGACACTGTCCGGAAAACTGTAAATGGTGTGCCCAGTCGGCTCATCATGCAACGCATATTGAAACCTACGGACTGGTAGCTGCCGAGGAATGTCTGCGCCAGGCATGCATAAACGAAGAGCAACAGGTGAAACGGTTTTCGCTGGTTACCAGCGGAAGAAAGCCAACCCAACGGGAAATTACGGAAATATGCCGCACAGTTTCGTATATGCGTGAACACTGCGGTATTGAAATCTGTGTTTCACTGGGACTGGCAGATGCCAGACAACTGGAAGAGCTTTATCAGGCCGGAGTCAGACGTTATCACTGCAATCTGGAAACAGCCCCCTCTTATTTTTCGCATTTGTGCACGACACATACACAGCAGCAGAAACTAGAGACACTGCAGGCAGCTAGAGCTGCAGGGATGGAGATTTGCAGTGGTGGCATCATCGGAATGGGAGAATCGGCTGCACAGCGTGTGGAACTGGCTTTCGAGCTGAAAAAGCTTCAGGTGCATTCCATTCCACTGAACTTGTTGCAGCGTATTCCGGGAACACCGCTGGAGAATACAGCTCCCCTGCAACCGGAAGAGGTGATACGCACAATTGCCATGTTCCGCTTTGTGCATCCCAATGCCTACCTGCGCTTTGCAGGAGGCCGCTCTCAGCTGTCGGAAGAGCAAATGCAACTGGCCTTGCACGTAGGTATCAATGCAGCCATTGTAGGCGATTTGCTTACGACACTGGGATCAAACGTAAAAAAGGATAAAGAACGAATTAAACTTGCAGGATATGAATTATGATATTATCACCGATGCTTTCGACAGAGAACATCTGTGGCATCCCTATACTTCTACCAGCAACCCGCTGCCTACTTACAAAGTAAAAGAGGCACAGGGCTGTACCATCACACTGGAAGACGGTACTTGCCTCATCGAAGGAATGTCTTCATGGTGGTGTGCCGTGCACGGATATAATCATCCGGAACTGAATGCCGCTATCGAAAGACAATTACACAGCATGGCACATGTCATGTTTGGCGGACTGACTCACGAGCCTGCCATCGCACTTGGCAAACTGTTGTTGCAACTGGCTCCTCCTTCGATGCAGAAAATCTTTTATGCAGACAGTGGGTCGGTTGCTGTAGAAGTCGCCTTGAAAATGGCTGTACAGTACCAGTATGCAAAAGGTTGTCCGCAACGAAACAATTTCGTGACCATCCGTTCCGGCTATCATGGGGATACATGGAATGCCATGTCGGTATGCGACCCGGTAACGGGCATGCACAGTCTGTTTGGTAATGCGTTACCTGTCCGGCATTTTGTTCCGGCACCGCAATCTCGCTTTAACGGTGAATGGAATGAAGCGGATATACTGCCGCTCAAACAAACTATCGAACAATATGAAAACGAGTTGGCGGGACTGATTCTGGAACCTATCGTACAAGGAGCAGGAGGTATGCGCTTCTACCATCCGGAATACTTGCGCCAGGCTGCAAAACTGTGTCGGGAACACGGTATGCTGCTTATTTTCGATGAGATTGCAACCGGATTCGGGCGGACCGGAAAATTATTTGCCTGGGAATATGCTGGCGTAGAACCTGATATTATGTGTATTGGGAAAGCTCTGACAGGAGGATACATGACGTTCTCGGCAGTATTGACGAGTAATCTGGTAGCCGACTGTATCTCCGAACATTATCCGCATGCTTTCATGCATGGCCCTACCTTCATGGGGAATGCACTGGCTTGTGCGGTAGGAAAGGCTTCTATCGAACTGCTTCTGAAATCGGGATGGCAGGAAAAAGTACAACGTATCGAAGCACAGCTACGGAAAGAAATGGCTCCTGCAGCCAAGTTGCCTTCGGTAGCCGATGTCCGGGTACTGGGAGCTATTGGTGTAATAGAGACTAAAAAACCGGTAGATATGGCTTGCATGCAACGCCGTTTCGTAGAAGAAGGGGTATGGGTAAGACCTTTCGGAAAACTGGTTTACATCATGCCGCCTTTCATCATCCAGCCGGATAAACTGAGCAAACTGACAGCTGCCTTGGTAAAAATAACCGGAGAAATGGATTAAAACAAAGAGCTGTATGGACAATACTTATCAAGAAATACTTCAGGAACTGGAAAAGAACGGAAACCTGAGAAAACTGCCTATGGCAGTACACGAGGGAAAGTGGATTGTTACGGACAAAGGGAAAATGCTTAACCTGTCATCGAACGATTACTTGGGACTGGCTGCCGAAAGCAGACTGCAAGAAGAATTTCTTTCGGAAACAAAATTCGCAGATGTTCCGTTTACAGCCTCATCTTCACGACTGCTGACAGGAAATTTCTCGGTATATACCGAACTGGAAAACTGGCTGAGTACATGGTACGGCACAGAAGGGGCTTTGATTTTCAACAGCGGATACCACATGAATACAGGTATCTTGCCTGCCATAGCCGACAGCAATACGCTGATTCTGGCCGATAAGCTGGTACATGCCAGTCTGATTGATGGAATCCGGCTTTCGGCTGCCCGCTGTATCCGCTACCGCCACCACGACTACGACCAACTGAAAGGACTACTGGAAAAATATCATAATCAATACGGACAACTGATTATCGTAACTGAAAGTGTATTCAGTATGGACGGTGATATCAGTCCGCTGGCACAGCTGGTGGAACTGAAGAAGCAGTACGACAATGTATTGCTGTACGTTGACGAAGCACACGCTTTTGGGGTTAGCGGAAACAACGGACTTGGAATTGCCGAAGAGCAAAATTGCATACAAGACATTGATTTTTTATGCGGGACTTTCGGAAAAGCAGCTGCATCGGTAGGAGGGTTCTTAGTCTGTCGCAAAACCATACGCGACTTTCTGATAAACCGTATGCGGACGCTTATCTTTACGACAGCCCTGCCACCTGTAAACATTGCCTGGACATTGTTTATCTTACAACGTTTTCCCCTGTGGCAGGAACGTCGCCAACAGTTGCACAGCATGTCCGAACGGCTTCGCATGGCTCTGCAGAGCAAAGGATACGCTTGTCCATCGGAAAGCCATATTGTTCCATTGACACTCGGAGCCAGCCAGAAGGCCATAGAAGCCGCAGAGCGTTTTCAGCGGAATGGATTTTATGTTCTTCCGGTACGCCCGCCCACAGTTCCTGAGGGAACATCGCGTTTGCGATTTTCATTGACAGCTGCTGTTACAGATGAAGAGCTCGACCAACTTATTGCCTTGCTCTAAAAATAGAATAATACGTTACACGAACTTAAACATTAAGTATATGAAACAGATATTCCTGAAAAAAGAAGGCAATCCCAATCTGCTATTGTTCTTTGCCGGATGGGGAGCTGACGAAAAGCTATTCGATTATCCTGTCTGTGAGGGATACGACTGTCTGTTGTGCTTTGACTATCGGGAAACCATTTTTGATGAAACATTGCTGAACGGATATACTTCCATCCGACTGATGGCTTGGTCAATGGGGGTATGGATGGCTGCATATACACTTTCGGGACTGGCACTGACTTATGAAAGCCGACTGGCTATAAACGGTACTTTATATCCTATTCATGCGGAAAAAGGAATTCCTCCCGCTGTCTTTCAGGGAACTTTATCCCGGTTTTCTGCAGTAACTTTATCCAAATTCAGACGCCGCATGTGTGGAACAACAGAGGGGGTAAAGCAGTTCCTAAACCATGAACCTTATCGGACTCTGGAAGAGTTACAAGAAGAGTTGGCTTGTCTGGAAAAACGGATTCTGAAATCCGAAAATATCCTATTTGACTGGGACAAAGCTATCATCGGAACAGACGACTATATATTTCCGGCATCCAATCAGCAGAAAGCCTGGCAAGATACACCCACTACACTGCTCGACATCGCCCATTATGACGAAAAACTGTTTGCTGACTGCCTGGCTGGAAAGGAGGATATATGGACAAAAAGCTGATAAGAAAACGGTTTGCCAGAGCAGTTCCAACTTATAGCAAACAGGCAACGGTGCAACAGCAGATAGCAGGGAAAATGGCTCGCCTGATTAACCGGTATCTGCCTCAATCGGCTCACCGGAATGTACTGGAAGTAGGATGTGGTACCGGACTTTTTACCCGTTCATACCTGAGTCGGGTGCAGCCGGAACATCTTTGCCTGAACGACATTTGTCCAGAAGTAGCGACTTGCTTCGGTGACTTGCCGACAGATAAGGTATGCTTTCTGCCTGGAGATGCCGAACAATTGGACTTTCCCAGTGGACAAAGTCTTATTACATCCTGCTCGGCATTGCAATGGTTTGAGTCGCCTGAACGGTTTTTTCAACGATGCAGCCAGGTACTCGTGCCAGGAGGGTATTTTTCTTTCAGTACATTTGGCAAACAGAATCTGAAAGAAATCAACACGCTTACAGGATGTGGACTGTCTTATCTCTCACTGGAAGAGCTAAAAAAGGAACTGGACAAAAAATATCAAATCATTTATAGTAAGGAAGAGCTGGTACAACTTTCGTTCGAATCGCCTACAGATGTATTAAAGCATCTCAAAGAAACCGGTGTGACCGGAATACGACGACAACAATGGACACGCAGTACGCTTGCAGACTTTTGTACACGTTATCAGGATGCTTACGGTCGTGCCGACCGGACTGTACCACTCACCTATCATCCTATTTATATCATCGCAAAAAGAAAAATATCATGAAAAAGGAAATTATCTTTGTCAGCGGTATTGATACTGCTATCGGAAAAAGCTTTGCTACCGGATTCCTGGCAAGAGAATGGAACAAGCAAGGCATACGGACCATTACACAAAAATTTATCCAAACAGGGAATACAGATATTTCAGAGGATATTGAAGTACATCGCAAAATTATGGGAACAGGATTACTGGAAGCTGACCACAAACGGTTGACAATGCCCGAAATCTTTACTTATCCTTGTTCGCCGCATCTGGCTGCCGAAATAGACCAGCGGGATATTGATTTTAATAAAATAGCAAAAGCGTCGGAAGCCTTGTTACAGCAATACGACCGCATATTGCTGGAAGGAGCAGGAGGACTGATGGTTCCTCTGACTCGCAATCTGCTGACAATTGACTACATAGCAGAAAAAGGATATCCGCTTATTCTGGTTACTTCCGGACGGTTGGGCAGCATCAATCATACGTTATTGAGTCTGGAAGCTATTCAAAAAAGAAATATCCGGTTGCATACTGTACTTTATAACCTGTATCCGGAAAATGAAGACAAAATTATTCAGCACGATACGGAAGAATACACTCGTACCTGGCTGGAAAAATATTTTCCGGAAACGGATTTTATCCGCGTTCCTTGTTTATAATAATAGAAAAGAGGAAGTCTTGCATGGAAAGCAGACTTCCTCTTTTCTATCAGTTACCTGTATTACGCAGGCTTATTTCTTTTTCAATTCCTCAGCAGGAACAATACGATACAACTTATCGCTAGGACGAACACGGTCGGGCACCTTGAAGGAAACATGAACTCCTTTCTTCACGACATCTACAGGCTTAAGGTCCACACGTGCCTCTTCCAGTGTGACATACATTGCCCCGGTAGTAGGGCCGGTAATCAGCAGTTTGTCGCCCACCTTAATTTCGGCTGCCTCAATCAGGAATTCAGCAACTCCCAGATTTGAGAAATACTTGATACCACGTCCGGCATAAACTTTACGTTCGGTTGCTTCCGAACCGTAGTTCTTGCTCCATTCACCCAAACGCTGTCCCAGATAATAACCATTCCAGAAACCACGGTTGAATACTGTCTTCAATCGGGTATCCCAATCGGCTTTCTTTTCTTCTGTAAAGGTTCCTTCCAGATAAGAACGGATGGCTTCCTTATAGCATTCCACCACAGTCTTTACATACTCAGGACCACGGGCACGACCTTCAATCTTGAAGACACGTACACCAGCTTCAATCATCTCATCCATGAAATGAATGGTCTTCAAGTCCTTAGGCGACATGATATACTGGTTGTCTACTTCCAGCTCGATATCACTTTCCTTATCCTTTACGATATACGAACGACGGCATACCTGCATGCAGGCTCCTCGGTTGGCAGAAGCATTCAGCTCATTCAAACTGAGATAGCATTTACCTGATACCGCCATGCAAAGCGCACCGTGACAGAACATCTCGATACGTACCGGCTCTCCCATAGGTCCCTTGATACCCTGTTCATGGATTGCATCATATATCTTGCGCACTTGCTTGAGGTTCAGTTCACGCGCCAGCACTACAACATCGGCAAACTGAGCATAAAACTTCAAAGCTTCTGCATTGCTGATATTCAACTGTGTAGAAAGATGTACCTCCTGCCCAATCTGATTACAATAAGACATTACAGCTACATCGGCAGCAATCACAGCACTGATACCTGCTTCCTTGGCAGCATCGACAATCTTACGCATCAATTCTACATCCTCGTCGTAAATAATAGTATTTACTGTCAGATAGCTTTTTACTCCGTGCTCATCACACACACGAGCTATTTCACGCAGGTCATCAATCGTAAACGTGCTGGCCGAACGGGCACGCATGTTCAGACTTTCTATTCCAAAATAAATGGAATCGGCCCCTGCATGAATAGCGGCAGCCAACGACTCGCGTGAGCCGACAGGTGCCATGATTTCAAAATCTTTTATCGAATAGTTCATTTTTTACGAATTGATTTGGCTACAAAGGTAGTTATTTTCCAGTAAAACAGAAAGTAAAAAGGCAGGAATGCCTCATCATGAAACATTCCTGCCTAGCCACAAGCTTATTCTGTCAAAGTCGGCCGTTTGCGCTTTTATTGAAGAATCTCACCTTTTTCCGAGAAGAATACTTCAGATTGCACACCTTCCTGGTCGGCTACAGTCACTTTGTATGTCTTAGTTCCATCTTCATTTGCTTGGACTGCTGCACTTACAACGGTAAAATCTGAATAATCTTTTGCCAAGACAGCCTGTACATCCTGTGGCAAGTCTTTTACTTCAATAGGAGTATATTCGTTGACAGCTGTTACTGTTGTCATGACACTGTTTTCTGTTGTCTCTGCTGCGAAAGAAACTGTTGTTCCTACTCCCATAACTAATGCTGCTACTACAAATAACTTTTTCATAATCATAAATGTTTAGAGTTAAACTTCTGTTCTTGCCTAATTACGTGCAAACGCAATGCCAAACTATACCAAAAAGAATATTCATCTGATTATCAACAGAATATGCAAAACAACAAAAAAAATTAGGGACTCAAAATGTGGAATGTATCTACAAAATAGCGGAAAACAGACTGCAAAAGACACAAAAAATCCACAAAACAAATCTTAATAGCTCTATGTGCAATACGTGAAAAACCAAATGCATGAAAGTCAGAAGAAAATCACTACCTTTGTAGCATAAAACAAAGCTCATGAAAATAAGAAATATAGACTTAGGAAACAGACCTGTACTGTTGGCCCCCATGGAGGACGTAACCGATCCAGCATTCCGACTGATGTGTAAACAATTTGGAGCAGACATGGTATATACAGAATTCGTATCGGCAGATGCATTGATACGTTCGGTAGGCAAAACCATGCTGAAACTGAATATCAGCGACCAGGAACGACCGGTAGCTATCCAGATTTATGGTAAAGACACAGAAACCATGGTAGAAGCAGCATGTATCGTAGAACAAGCTAAGCCAGACATATTGGACCTTAACTTCGGCTGTCCGGTAAAGCGGGTAGCAGGAAAAGGTGCCGGCTCGGGAATGCTTCAAAATGTACCTAAAATGCTGGAAATAACCCGGGCTGTAGTAAATGCAGTATCAATACCAGTTACTGTAAAAACCCGTTTGGGATGGGATGCTGAACATAAAATAATTGTTGAACTTGCCGAACAATTGCAAGACTGCGGTATTGAGGCATTGACTATACACGGACGGACCCGTGCACAAATGTATACAGGAGAAGCAGACTGGACACTGATTGGGGAAGTAAAGAACAATCCCCGTATGCGTATTCCTATTATTGGAAACGGAGACATTACAACCCCACAAAGAGCTTTGGAATGCTTCGAAAAATACGGTGTAGATGCGATTATGGTAGGCCGTGCCAGCTTTGGCCGCCCCTGGATTTTCAAAGAAATAAAACATTTCCTGCAAACAGGAGAAGAGCTCCCTCCTTTAAGCTTCAAGTGGAGAATGGATGTATTAAGACAGGAAGTGCTGGACAGTGTGAACTTGCTGGATGAACGCCGAGGAATTCTGCATGTACGCCGTCATCTGGCTGCATCGCCTTTATTCAAAGGTATTCCTAACTTTAAGGAAACACGTATTGCCATGTTACGTGCAGAAAAGCTGGACGACCTGAATGCTATTCTTGACCATATAGAAGCAACTTTTGGAAACCTATAAAACAAATATCATATGATAGACCCGGTATATAAAGCAGACGACAATCGGTATGAATGCGGAATGACTTATCGCCGTTGTGGCAGAAGTGGAATACTACTTCCTGCTATATCCTTAGGGCTATGGCACAACTTCGGTGATGTTGATACATTTGCATCCAGCAAGAAGAAACTGCATTTTGCGTTTGACAATGGAATCACCCATTTTGATTTGGCCAACAATTACGGTCCTTCATACGGAAGTGCAGAAGAAACCTTCGGACAGGTTATGAAAACATCATTCGCCCCTTACCGTGACGAATTGTTTATCTCTACAAAAGCCGGACACGATATGTGGCCTGGTCCGTATGGAAATTGGGGCTCAAGAAAGTACTTAATGGCCAGCCTCAACCAAAGTCTGAAAAGGATGAATCTGGACTACGTAGACATTTTCTATTCACACCGATATGACCTGGAGACACCGCTTGAAGAAACTCTTCAGGCACTGGTAGACATAGTTCGTCAGGGAAAGGCACTTTATGTAGGTATTTCTAAATATCCAAAAGAGGCAGCCCAAACTGCATATTCCTATTTAAGAGAACACGATGTTCCTTGTCTGCTTTATCAAGGCTGCTACAATTTGCTGAATCAGAAACCGGAAAAAGAAGGTATTCTCCAGCAAGCAGCTGAAAACGGCAGTGGATTTATAGCCTTTTCACCCTTGGCACAAGGTTTACTAAGCAACCGCTATCTGAACGGTATCCCCAGCGACTCGCGTATAGCACGAGGAGGATTCTTAAAAAAAGAAGAACTGACAGCACAGGTATTACAACAGATTCAGCAACTTAACCAAATCGCACTGCAACGGGGACAAACATTAGCCGAAATGGCACTGGCCTGGCTGCTTTCTCACAAGCAGGTAACATCTGTTATTGTTGGGGCTAGCTCGACCGAGCAACTTAAAGATAGCTTAAAAGCACAGCAAAACATTTCATTTACAGAAGAAGAGTTGGCTGCTATCCGTAATATTCTATCCGCATAAAAACAGCAAAACCGTTTCACAAGCATTTTCAACTTATGAAACGGTTTTACTTTTATTAATATCAGATCAGTCAATTAAACGAGGACGTCCTTCACAGTGAATGCTGCCTCCTGAAGAACGATGCATGGAAATCGTTTCGCCGGCATAGCAGGAAACAGAACCACCCGAAGAAGCACGCGCCACTACATTCAATACATGCAAGCCTTCTGCATTGATTTGTGCTCCTGAACTTGCCTGATAAGATGCATCCTTCGCATTTCCCTTTTCAAACTTTACACCACCTGCTGAACTTACATCAGCCGAAACTTTACCCTTACAGTTCACTTCACCTACAACTACATCGCCCGAAGAACTGGCTGCACAAGATACATTCCCCGCACATACCATATTCCCAACTTCAATATCACCTGAAGAACTGGCTGCTGCACTAAAATCCGAACAAGTAATTGATGTGATCTCTATATCACCGCTACTACTGGCTCCAACTTCAGCCCCAGCGCAAGCGATTCCTTTCAATTTTACATCACCGCTACTGCTAGCCTTGAGTGAAAGACTGCCACACGTTAAATTCTCGTTAGCTACTACATCACCACTGCTACTGGCCTTAAGTGAAACGCCTTTTTTTGTTGACAATCCTTTCACCAAATAAATATCAGCTGAACTGGAAGCTGAAAAACCTGTTACTTCAGGAGCAAAAACACGTATCTGCGTATTATGTTTACCAGTAATCCGGCAACCTGGCTTCAAAGAAACACGAAGCAAGTCTCCATTTTTCTGAACTACAATATAAGGCATCAAGTTATCAGGTGCATAAACCTCAACAAAAGCATCACCCGACTGCTGTGTATATACCACATCCAGCCCTGAATGTGCTTCTACCGTAACAATATTACCCGTTTTCTTTCGCTCTGTCAGATACTTATTACTCGGCTTAATAGTCACTGTATTCTCCGCGCCACTTACCCATTCCTTCAAACTTGTCAGCCATCCTTCCGGAGTTTCTGCTTTAACTGTACCAGTCATTAAAACTGCGGCCAGTACAAAAATCCCAAACTGTTTTTTCATATTTCTATATGTTTAATGTTGTTCTTTGTACATTAGACGAACGGAGTTCCGGAAAAGTTGCAAAGTTTCACAAAAAAAATTATTCGGCCCATTCTCTTTCCATAACCTGCCGGAAAACAGGAGAAATAAACCAGCGTTTATACATCCAGGTAGACAGACTGTATACAAAAAAGGCTGAAACAAATCCTACTATAGCATCAATCAGATAATGCGCCTGAATGTATACGGTAGCACCACACAGCAAGATATAAAATGGAGCCAGTACATAAGCCAGTTTTTTATTAACACGCCATGCCATAATCATAACTATCGTGGAAATACCTACATGCGAACTCGGGAAAGCAGCCGTAGGACGCTCACCCACTTCCTGAGAAGCCTCTACCAACTGATAAAAGAAGCCATGCTCAAATCCCGGTCCTGGAATAAGATAATCATTGTGATTAAAATAATCACCTATGGCAGGAAAGTGCTGAGCCATTACATTGTCCATGCCGATAGCCGGAAAATAAAACTGTGGTCCTGCAACAGGAACAAATACATAAATAAAATAGTAAATGAAAAAGGAGGTAACCAATACACAAGATACTTTCTCGAACCACTCGAACCGGAACAGAAAATAATAGACTGTGACAACCAAAATCATCGGATAATAACAAAAATATCCCATATTAAACGGCTCGCTGAACCACATAGAAGGACAATGTTTGCTGAATTCGACTGCAGGCTGCGAATGAAACAACCACTGTTCCGCAGTAGCAAACCAATGATCTAAATTCGGGAAAAGTCGGTTAAACTCGAATGTATCCGGATACCAGTAAGCCAGCAAAGACATCTGCACTGCCATCCTAATAAAAGCGGTAAGCCGACACGGGAAAGCCTGATACATGAAAATCAAAGCAAACGTAAGCGCTACAATACCCAACCGCTCCAGCAACATCATTTCCGGATGATCCATCCGAGGGAATAAGACCAATATCAATATAGTGGTCAGAGCATTGTAAATCAAGCTGACCGTTTCGACAGCAAACAAACCTTTGCCGCTATCCACTCTTTCAAATAACTTTAAATCCATCCTTCCTTCTTATACCATGCAATCGTTTCCTTTACTCCCCTTTCCAAAGGATAATCTGCACGATAACCCAGCTCTTGCTGTAAAGGGGTTATATCGCAGCGCCAATTGCGTTGTTTCATTATGCTATATTTATCTCTATTTAAAGTGCTGGTCTGGCCCATAAGTGCCGCCAACCATCCTGCTGTGTATGAAATAACTTTCAACAGACCCAGCGGACATTTTAAACGGACAATCCATGGATTACCCAATTCGTTCTTTATCAAATCCGAGAAGGCAGTACTGGCATATACAGCTCCATCAGTCACAAAATAACTTCTTCCGACAGCCTTCTTCTCAATACCCAGATAAACCGCTTTCACCAAATCCTTTACATATACAAACGTAAGGTCCTGGCGTTTCCATCCTGCCATAAAATCTACATGACGGGCTATCGACTGAACCATCAAAAAATAATCACGTTCGCGGGGACCGTAAACTCCTGTAGGACGGAAGATTACAAACGGGAAATCAGATAAAGTATGCAAGTATTGCTCAGCCAGCAACTTACTCTTACCATATGCTGTATTAGGCTGAGGAGTATCGTATTCTGAAATTTCAGAATAATCCGTTTCCCGCACTGGTCCAAACACACTTAAAGAACTAAGATATACAAAAGTCCGGGGAACCATCTGTAATTTCTGCAACACCTCGATAAAATGCCGTGTTGCCCAATAATTCCCTATTTCAAAATCAGCCTCATCCCGGCATTTGGTAACTCCCGCACAATGAATGATATAATCCCATCCACCATGTTCTCTTTTATGCTCCAGCAATTGTGCCTCCAAATGTTCCGAGTCAGTAAAATCAAGAATTGCAGGAGTAATCCGTTCGTCCTGCAAATAGCGTCGGCTACTACTTTTTCTTATACCGGCCCACACTTGCATGTCACGCTGCACCCCCTCTTCTACCAAAAAGCTGCCAATGAAACCGCTGGCACCGGTAACCAAGATTTTTTCCGCCATCAATAAATCTATTTATTCGGTTCTACATGAATATTTATTATAGTGTTTTCGCCATACATCGCCCGTAATTTCTTTTCAATCAATACAGTTACGGCATGCGCATCGTATAAGCTTAAATTTCCGTCCATACGCACATGCATTTCCAAAGCGTAATAGCTTCCGATTCGCCGGGTACGCAAATGATGAAGCCCGGAAACTTCTTGAAAAGAAAGGACCTGTTCGCTTATAGCCTGCTCCACCTCATCTGGCAAAGATTTCTCCAACAGTTCATCTATACAGGGCTTAACCATATACAAAGCAACTTTTAAGATAAACAAACTGACAATGACTGCCGCAAGCGGATCAAGCACTCTCCACTGTTCTCCCAATAAAATTGCTCCTCCGATACCTATTCCGGTTCCGATAGAAGACAAGGCATCACTCCGATGATGCCAAGCATTGGCTATAACGGCCGGACTGTCCAGCTTACGGCCCACACGGTTGGTATACCTGAACAGAATTTCCTTGGAAACAATCGAAAGCAATGCGGCAATCAATGCAATCCATCCCGGAGAACTAAGTGCCCCTCCGTTCAAATAAATCCGGATATCATCTATTCCGTTTTTCAAGATTCCACCGCCTACAGCCAATAAAGCGACTCCTACCAGAAGTGTAGCCAGCGTTTCATACTTACCATGTCCATAATCATGTCCTTTGTCCTGAGGTTTGCTGGACAAGCGAACAAACACAATGACAATCAAATCAGTAATCAAATCGGATAAAGAATGAACAGCATCAGCTATCATTGCAGCACTCTGGCCCAAAAAGCCTGCTATAAACTTCAAAATAACCAATGCTATATTTACCAGACTACCATAGATTGTCACTTGATAGATTTTTCGTTCCCTGCTTTTGTTATTCTCACTCTCTGCCATAATTGCATCATCTAAAAAACAATAAAACGACTTTTATATAAAAACCTGACAAAGATAATAGATTCCATCTTTTTTATTTCATATTAAAAGAAGTTTAAATAAAAAGAAACCGATAATTCCATTAATTTTACTTTCTTTGTATATCACATTAAAAAGAAAGGAACTAATTATGGCAAAAAAGAGAGAAAAAAAAGGTGGTAAACGCATGAAAAAGAGCGAAATGGTAGAATACCTCACCAACTTCTTACATGCCAGACCTACCGAATCCTTCAGTATGAAACAGTTGTTTCATGCTTTGAACCTGACAACCCATCCCTTGAAAATGCTGTGTACAGACATTGTCAACGACATGGTGGAAGAAGGTATCCTGATGCTGACTGAAAAAGGACAATATAGATTAAACGACCACGGACAATTCTTAACCGGAACATTCCAGCGAAAAAGCAACGGAAAGAATTCATTCTTGCCTGATAACGGTGGCGAGCCGATTGCCATTGCCGAACGAAATTCGGCTCATGCAATGAACAACGACAAGGTCAAAATAGCTTTATTTGCTAAACGTAAGCATCGCAATCCGGAAGGAGAAGTCATAGAAATTCTAGAAAGAGCAAACGATACATTTGTAGGAAACCTGAAAGTCAACAAGAACTATGCTTTCCTGCTGACAGAATCCCGTACGCTGGCCAATGATATCTTTATTCCTAAGGATATGCTGAAAGGAGGTAAAGACGGAGATAAGGCAGTGGTTAAAATCATAGAATGGCCCTCGGATGCCAAAAATCCGATTGGACAGGTCATTGACGTACTCGGAAAAGCCGGAGAGAATACAACCGAGATGCATGCCATATTAGCCGAATTCGGATTACCTTATACCTATCCGAAACAGGTAGAAGCTGCTGCTGAAAAACTATCAGCCGAAATTACCCCCGAAGATTATGCTGAACGTGAAGACTTCCGCGATGTTGTAACATTCACCATCGACCCCAAAGATGCCAAAGACTTCGACGATGCCCTTTCATTGCGCGAATTGAAACCTGGATTATGGGAAGTAGGTGTTCACATTGCAGATGTTTCGCATTATGTTCAGGAAGGCAGCATCATCGACAAAGAAGCAGAAAAACGTGCTACTTCTGTTTACCTGGTAGACAGAACCATCCCGATGTTGCCCGAACGTCTCTGTAATTTTATATGTTCCCTGCGCCCGGATGAAGAAAAGCTCGCTTATTCGGTCATCTTTACAATGAACGAAAAAGCAGAAGTAAAAGACTATCGTATACGGCATACGGTTATTAAGTCGAACCGACGCTTTACTTACGAAGAAGCACAACAGACTATTGAAACAGGTGAAGGTGAGTATAAAAACGAAATTCTGACGCTGAACAAGCTGGCCCAGATACTTCGGGAAAAACGTATGAGTGCAGGTGCCATCAATTTTGACCGTTGTGAAGTCAAATTTGAGATTGACGAAACCGGCAAGCCACTGAGTGTATACTTTAAAGTTTCGAAAGAGGCCAACAAGCTGATTGAAGAGTTTATGCTTCTGGCAAACAGAACTGTAGCCGAGCACATTGGTAAAGTGCCAAAGAATAAAAAGCCAAAAGTATTCCCTTACCGAATTCACGACTTGCCAGACCCCGACAAACTGGATAACTTAAGCCAGTTCATCGCACGCTTCGGATACAAAATCCGTACAGGAGGCAGCAAGATGGAAGTATCGAAGTCTATCAACAAATTGTTGAAAGATATAGAGGGTAAGAAAGAACAAAATCTGGTAGAAACTGTTTCACTACGTGCCATGCAGAAAGCACGCTACTCTATCTATAACATCGGACACTACGGATTGGCATTCGATTATTATACTCATTTTACATCGCCTATCCGCCGGTATCCGGACTTAATGGTACACCGCCTGCTGACACGCTACCTGAACGGAGGACGCACTGCTCAAGCAGACAAATACGAAAACGAATGTGAGCACAGTTCGGCCATGGAACAAGTTGCAGCCAGCGCAGAACGTGCTTCTATAAAATACAAACAAGTTGAGTTCATGAAAGATCACTTGGGCGAAGTTTTCGAAGGAGTTATTTCTGGAGTAACCGAATGGGGACTATACGTAGAAATTAATGAAAACAAGTGTGAAGGTATGGTATCAATGCGAGATTTAGGCAACGACTATTACGACTTCGACGAAAAGAACTACTGCCTGATAGGACGCCGTCATCACCAGAAGTTCAGCTTGGGAGATCCTGTTCAAATAAAGGTAGCTCGTGCTAACCTGGAAAAGAAACAACTGGATTTCATTTTAGTATAAGCACTACGCATAAACAAGCGATAAAAAAGACAGAAGAAACACCCACATGTCCGGAAGTTTCTTCTGTCTTTCTTTATTCCTACTTCACTCTACGATTCAACTGATTATTCGCTTTTTCAGGTCGGGATTTTCCAACCCGCTTGCCACTGCTTTTCTTTTTTCCTGCCTGTTTTGCCTTGTAGGCAAAAGGATTTTTCTTATTCACAACCATAGCATTTTCTTGATTATTATTTGCAAAGTTACACTTTTCAACGATTTAAATGACAATAAGTTGCCTGCATTGACAAAAAAATGTACATTTGCCTGAACCCCAAAATCAATATATCATGGCAACAACTGACTTTACACCCATATTGACACGGACAGTAGACGAGCTATCGGATGCTAATTCTTACAAAGGATTGCTGCATCAACACAAGGAAAACGACCCGATACCTTCAGGCAAAGAATTGGGCACCATTGTAGACTTGGCACGCTCTATTCTTTTCCCGGGTTACTTTGGAAATTCCAATATCAACAGCCGTACTATTCACTATCATATCGGAGTAAATATTGAACAACTCTTTGAACTGCTCATCAACCAAATACAAGCCGGACTCTGTTTCGGAGTAGAAAACAGCGGCATAGAAAATGGCAATGAACCTAACCGGACTACTGCAACCCAACTGGCAGCTCAGTTTATCGAACGTCTGCCGAAACTCCGTCGCACGCTAGCCACCGATGTAGAAGCTGCCTACTACGGTGACCCGGCAGCTACCTGTTTTGGAGAGATCATCTGTTGCTACCCCATCATCCGGGCCATTACCAACTATCGGATAGCCCACGAATTATATAAACTGAATGTACCGCTCATACCAAGAATGATAACCGAAATGGCTCATTCGGAAACCGGAATAGACATTCATCCGGGAGCACAAATCGGCTCTCATTTTACCATAGACCATGGTACCGGTGTCGTGATTGGAGCAACCTGTATCATCGGAAACAATGTAAAACTCTATCAGGGAGTAACCTTGGGCGCCAAAAGTTTTCCTCTGGATGAAAACGGTAATCCCATCAAAGGAATTCCGCGCCATCCTATCCTGGAAGACGATGTTATTGTTTACTCTAATGCTACCATTCTGGGGCGCATAACCATCGGAAAAGGAGCTACCATAGGAGGCAATATCTGGATTACAGAAAATGTACCTGCAGGCTCCCGTATTGTCCAACAAAGAAGCAAATAAGCTCCCCATAAAACAGCATTGTACATCAAATAAAAACTTATTAATCTGATTTACAATACAATAGCAATAAAACGTGTACATCAGTTTTAGTATTATTTTTCCATTCTAATCCTTATCTTTGCATTACAAACAAGACACAGAGCCTACCTCTCTGTTTCTGTTTTCATACAGCCTAAATCATATATATTTTTTAACGGAAAAGAAGTCGCTTGGCAGTCTACTGCGAGCGACTTTTTTTAATCACTACATCCTCACTTTATCTCTTGCGTGATAAAGTCTGATTACTTCCATGCTAAAAATACATCGCACTTATGCCGCAAGTTTATCATTACAAAGGCACAATAAAAATACAACGTTTACCCGACTATCCTCATCAGCCTTGCAGATTTTCAATAATGAGAAAATAAGAAAAGAAACCCAAAGAGTTGATTAGCTGTATAAAAATCCCTATTTTTGCACTATCAATCTGAAATTACGTAATTTAGTCAACATGAATCAAGAATTCGAGCTGATCGCCAAAACCTTCCAGGGACTGGAAGAGACCTTGGCACAAGAACTCACAGAGCTGGGAGCCAGCAACATTGAAATCGGACGCCGAATGGTATCCTTTACCGGTGATAAAGCCATGATGTACAAAGCAAACTTTTGTTTGCGTACGGCTATCCGTATCCTAAAACCCATCAAGCATTTTACAGCACAGACTGCTGACGATGTTTACGATGCTATTAAGAATATCCACTGGGAAGATTATTTGGATAATATGAGCAGTTTTGCTGTAGAAGCTGTTGTTTTCTCCAGCGAATTCCGCCACTCCAAATTTGTCGCTTACAAAGTAAAAGATGCCATTGTTGACTATTTCCGGGAAAAGACCGGAAACCGTCCTTCGGTACGTATCAGCAATCCTGACTTGTTAATCAACATCCATGTAGCCGAAAATAACTGTACATTGTCACTCGACAGTTCGGGTGAGTCTCTGCACCGCCGCGGTTACAGACAGGAGGCTGTAGAAGCTCCTCTGAATGAGGTGCTGGCTGCCGGAATGATTTTAATGACCGGATGGCGAGGTGAATGTGACCTCATTGACCCGATGTGTGGCTCTGGAACAATTCCTATAGAAGCCGCACTTATTGCACGAAACATTGCTCCGGGAGTGTTCCGTAAAGAGTTCGGTTTTGAAAAATGGAAAGATTTTGATCAGGATTTGTTCGATTCTATCTACAACGATGACTCGGGTGAAAAAGAATTCAAGCATAAGATTTATGGCTACGACAACAACCCTAAAGCCAACGAAATCGCTACCCATAATGTAAAAGCTGCCGGTGTCAGCAAAGACATCGTTTTGAAAATACAGCCATTCCAGCAGTTTGAACAGCCTAAGGAAAAGAGTATCATTATTACCAACCCTCCTTATGGTGAACGAATTTCTACCAATGACTTGCTGGGATTGTATCAGATGATTGGTGAACGCCTGAAACATGCATTTACAGGAAATGATGCCTGGATTCTGAGCTACCGCGAAGAGTGTTTCGACCAGATTGGACTTAAACCATCTGTAAAGATACCTTTGTATAATGGAGCGTTGGAATGCCAATTCCGCAAATACCAGCTTTTCGACGGAAAATTCAAGGCTTTCCGCAGCGCTACACCTGCTTTCAAACAACCGTCTGAAAAAAAAGAATTCAAACGCATGAAAACAGAGGCACCAAAAACTCCCCGCAGAAAGAACACAGACGACGGACGTCCGAAACAGGCTGCTGCCCCTCGTTATATGCATAGCAGACGTAACAGAGAGGAAGATGAACAGCAAAACCAAGATTAAATAAAGGATTTACGCATGAAAGTTATTTTCAAACTTCTAATTCTGTTTTGCATCATGAGCTTGCCCGTTGCAGCACAAGATAAAAAGCCTTATACACTGGAGGATGTTATTCCTGGAGGAAATAATTATTCCAGCCTTTCTCCCAAAGGTATGTCTGGCCTGCAATGGTGGGGCGATGTGTGTATACAAGCTGAAACAGAAACGATATCTAGCATCCAACTGAAAAATGGCAAGAAAAAAACATTGGTCAGTCTGGATGAAGTCAACAGTGCTTTGAAAGATTATACACAGAAAGAGTCAGACCTGAATACGCTGACAGGTTGCTCACTGCCCTGGGCAGACAAGCAGGTAATAATGTTCAGACATGACGGCCAGGTGTTCTGCTATGATTTTTCAACAAAAAAAATTACATCTGCATATGCTTTGAATAAGGAAGCTGCCAATACAGACTTCTGCAAGGCAAACGGATACATGGCTTACACCGTAGGCGATAACCTGCACATTGCCGGACCACAACAGGCCGACAAACAGGTTAATCCGGACGAAAAGACTTCAGCGTGTATTCTTTCAAAACACGCCATTCTTTACGGTCAGGCCGTACACAGAAATGAGTTCGGTATTATGAAAGGTACGTTCTGGAGTCCTAAAGGCAATTATCTGGCTTTCTACAGAATGGACCAAAGCATGGTTCCCAACTATCCGCAGGTAAATACAACCACACGTATCGCTTCTTTGGAGCCCGACCGTTATCCGATGGCCGGAACAACCAGCCATAAGGTAAGTGTCGGAATTTATAACGTAAAAACCGGTAAGGTAATATATCTGCAAACAGCCGATCCAACCGACCGTTATTTTACAAATATCAGTTGGGCTCCGGATGAAACGCATATTTATGTAATTGAACTGAACCGTGACCAGAATCATGCCCAGCTTATCCGATACAATGCTTTGGACGGTAAGAAAGAGGCTGTTCTTTATGAGGAAAAACATCCTAAGTATGTAGAGCCTCAGCATCCTCTGGTTTTCTTACCCTGGGATGACACGAAGTTTATTTACCAGAGCCAACGGGATGGTTTCAACCACCTCTATCTGTTTGATACCGCAAACATCGAAAATCCGAAACAGCTGACTCAAGGAAACTGGCTGGTACAGAATGTGTTGGGATTCAATAGTGCTAAAAAACAAATCATTATCGCCAGCACAGAAGTGTCACCTCTGCAGACAAACTTGTTTGCACTGGATGTAAAAACCGGAAAACGGACTCAAATAGGCAGGGAGGATGGTACTCACAATGCACAGCTTTCGGGTAACGGAACGTATGTTATCGACTATTTTACCTCGTTCTGCGTTCCCAGAGAAACCAGCATTCTGCCTACTAATGGTAAGAAGGGTATTCTTCTGCATGCCGCAACAGACCCGATGACAGAAGCGTATCAATTGCCGGAAATCACCATTGGAACAATCAAGGCTGCCGATGGAAAAACTGATTTGTACTACAGACTGATCAAACCGGTGAACTTCGACCCTAACAAAAAGTATCCGGCTATTATATATGTATACGGAGGACCTCATGCCCAGCTTATCCATAACAATCGTTTCTATGATGCCCGGGGATGGGACTTGTACATGGCTCAGAAAGGATATGTAATGCTGACCGTAGACAGCCGGGGCAGCGACAACCGCGGACGGGACTTCGAAAACTGTACATTCCGTCAGCTGGGTGTAGAGGAAATGAAAGACCAGGTAGAAGGAGCAAAATTCCTGCAGTCACTTCCTTACGTAAATGCCGATAAAATTGGTGTGCACGGATGGAGTTTTGGTGGTTTCATGACTACAAACCTCATGCTTTCTTATCCTGAGATATTTAAGGTAGGTGTTGCCGGAGGACCGGTAATCGACTGGCAGTATTACGAAGTTATGTACGGCGAACGTTACATGGATACTCCAGAAAGCAATCCGGAAGGGTACGAAGGCTCCAATATGCGCAAAAAAGCCGGGAACCTGAAAGGAAGACTCATGATTATTCATGGAGGTATGGACCCTGTATGTGTTCCACAGCAAAGCTATTCGTTCTTAAGAGCTTGCATCGATGCCGGAACACACCCTGACTTTTTCATTTATCCGGAAGACGGACACAATATGATGGGACGTGACCGTGTACACTTGCACGAACACATCACCCGTTATTTTGAAGACTTTCTGAAATAATAAGAAGGAAGAAAAATAGTATAAACCTGTATTTAAATAGAATATATATGAAACTTTTATTATTAGGCTCCGGTGGCCGTGAACATGCTTTGGCATGGAAGATTGCACAAAGTCCGAAAATTGAAAAACTGTACATTGCTCCAGGCAATGCCGGAACTAGTGAAGTAGGAGAAAATGTTGCTATCAAGGCCGATGATTTTGCTGCTATCAAAGAATTTGTGGTAGCAAACAATATTAACATGGTAGTAGTTGGCCCTGAAGACCCATTGGTAAAAGGCATTTATGATTACTTTAAGAACAATGAAGCCTTGAAAAATATCCCTGTAATCGGTCCGTCAAAAGCTGGTGCCGTACTGGAAGGTAGCAAGGAATTTGCCAAAGGTTTCATGCAACGTCACAACATCCCTACTGCGGGATACAAGAGCATTACTGCCGACAATCTGGAAGAAGGACTGGCTTTCTTGGAAACATTGGAAGCACCGTATGTGCTGAAAGCAGATGGTCTTTGTGCCGGAAAAGGAGTACTGATACTGCCAACACTGGAAGAAGCTAAAAAAGAGCTGAAAGAAATGCTGGACGGCATGTTCGGAAACGCTTCTGCGACTGTAGTAATTGAAGAGTTCCTGAGCGGAATTGAATGTTCTGTTTTCGTTCTGACCGACGGCAAGAATTACAAGATTCTGCCCGAAGCTAAAGATTACAAGAGAATCGGTGAAGGTGACAAAGGACTGAATACAGGTGGTATGGGTTCGGTTTCACCGGTTCCATTTGCCGATGCTGCATGGATGCAGAAGGTAGAAGACCGTATCATCCGTCCTACTGTAGAAGGACTGGCTGCTGAAGGTATTGACTATAAAGGTTTTATTTTCTTCGGTCTCATAAATGTGAAAGGTGAACCTATGGTAATTGAATACAATGTACGTATGGGTGACCCTGAAACAGAAAGTGTCATGCTGCGCATTAAAAGCGACTTGGTAGAGTTGTTCGAAGGTGTAGCTGCCGGAAACCTCAATGAAAAGGAACTCGAAATAGACGAACGTTCGGCTGTTTGTGTAATGCTGGTATCGGGCGGATATCCTGAGGCTTACGAAAAAGGATTCCCTATTACCGGTATTGAAGATGCCAAAAATGGCGGAAGCATCGTTTTCCATGCAGGAACTGCACAGAAAGACGGCCAGACAGTAACTGCCGGCGGTCGTGTTATTGCAGTCAGCTCGTATGGAGCCAACAAAGATGAAGCCTTGAAATTATCATTTACCAATGCTGGAAAAATAACATTCAACAAAAAATATTTCCGCTCTGATATTGGATTTGACCTGTAATTCATGACTGACAGAAATACCATACAATATGAAATAGCAACGGGAAGAGCAACCTTACCCGTTGCTATTGTTATTTCCCTGGCTTTGTGGCTTCTTACCTTCAGGGAATGGACCGATTTTTTTTCGTTGCTGGCCGGCTATGGGATTGCTTATTTGCTAATTGAACTTAATACAACTTTTGCATTGATTCGCACCCGGACATCGTTGCCTTCAGCTTTTTTCCTTTTATTCTTTTCTACGGCACCGTATCTGCATACTTATTCAGCAGAAATATGGATTCCATTGCTATTCATGGGGATGATTTTCTCGTTATCAAAAAGCTTTGAATCCAAGCAGTCGTCTGCAACTATTTTCCATGCATTCTTGTGTACAGGCATTGCAAGCATGATTATGCCTCATCTGCTTTATATGGTACCGTTGATTTTTATTTGTATGGTTATCCTACGGTCACTGAGTCTCCGAACCTTCTTTGCCGGTATTGTTGGTCTATTATTACCTTATTGGCTACAGGCAGGCTACCATATCCATCAGGGCAGCTTATTCGAGTGTGTAGCACCTTTTATTCAAATAACTCATTTCCAACCTATACAGTATCAGGTAATTTGTTTTGAACAACTTATATACTGGGGGATTATTTTCCTCCTTTCCATCGTATGTATTTTTCAGAGCTTGAACTATGCATACCGCGACAAAGTACAAACCCGCATCGTATTGCAAGTTTTAGCAACTCTTGAAGCCGGTATCACCATTCTGTTAATACTGCAGCCTCAACTGTTCGGCGCATTGTTTTCTGTTCAGATGATTATTGGCGCTGTAATGTGTGGATACTACTTTGCACTGGTCTATAATAAATTCAGTTATTACTTTTCTAAAATTACCTTTGGCCTCTGGCTATTGGGAAGCTTACTTAATTTATGGATGCATTTATTCAATTCATGACCGACTGGGGATATTGGGGAATGTTCTTGTCTGCTTTTCTTGCAGGAACCATTCTTCCTTTCAGCTCGGAAGCTGTACTGCTGGCTTGTGTAGGATTAGGTCTAGACCCAGTTTGGTCTACATTGGCAACTACAGCCGGTAATGCACTGGGAGGACTGACCTGTTATTGGATTGGTCATTTAGGTAAAATGGAATGGATTGAAAAATACTTTAAAGTCGACCAGAAACAGCTCGACAAAGCAGTACGCTTTATCCACGGGAAAGGCGCATGGATGGCGCTTTTTTCTTTCCTGCCTGTCATTGGAGATGCAATTCTCATTGCACTCGGACTGATGCGTGCCAATGTATGGATTGTCGGCTTTTCGATGACTATAGGAAAACTTGGACGTTACGCAATACTTGTAGCCACTACACTTGGTCTTTTAAAACTTTTCTAAACATAGTAAAATGATAAAGTTAGAGAAAACAGCTGATGGAAGCTATACCTTGTTCGTTCCGGAAATGGACGAACATTATCATTCTGTAAAAGGTGCACTCACCGAATCGGAACATATATTTATAAATATGGGGTTAAAACATACAACTATAGCAGAACCGCATATTCTGGAAATAGGCTTTGGAACGGGACTGAATGCTTTCCTCACATTACTGGAAGCAGAAAGAAACCAACGCAAAATTCACTATACAACATTAGAAAAATATCCCCTCAATGCCGAAATACTGCAACAATTAAATTATCCGGAGATAAGAGCTCCCGAAGCTGCAGAACTTTACTACAAAATGCATCAGGCAACTTGGAATGTACCTGTTGCCATAACTCCTTATTTTACACTCCAAAAAATAGAAACCGATTATACGACATTTTCATTTCAGCAAAAATACGATATTATCTATTTTGACGCTTTTGCACCAGAGAAACAGCCTGAAATGTGGAGCCAACAGCTTTTCGACAATCTTTATCAAACCCTGAATCCTGGGGGGATCCTTACAACCTATTGTGCTAAAGGTGTTGTCCGTAGAATGCTGCAAAGTGCAGGTTTCACTGTCGAGAGACTTCCCGGACCTCCGGGGGGAAAAAGAGAAATATTAAGAGGTAATAAATAAAATCAATGTATTACTTTGTTTATCTTTGCACCCCAACAGATAATTTTTTATAATCATGAAGCATTTATTTTTTCTACTTATAGCCACTGTAGGCTTAATTTTCAATACCAGTTGTTCATCCCCGAAACCTGATACTGGAAAGCCTGCAGTAATAACTGTAACGATTGAACCGCTGCGCTATTTTACCGAAGCTATTGCAGGTGATAAATTCGATATTGTCAGTATGGTACCCGATGGAAGCAGTCCGGAAACATACGATCCAACTCCTCAACAGCTTGTAGCACTGGCGCAAAGCAAGGCATATTTTCAGATAGGACATATCGGATTCGAGCAAACATGGATGCAACGCTTGCAGGCCAATGCTCCTCATCTTCTTTTCTATGACATGTCGGAAAACGTTCCGCTGATGGAAGGTACATGCCATGAAACCCATCAACACAATCATGGCCATAACGTAGACCCCCATATCTGGAATTCGACAAAAAATGCCGAAATCATCGTAAAAAACATCTATCATGCATTGTGCCAGCTCGACTCTATCCACCAAGCTTATTATGCACATCGTCTGGACAGCGTAACTACACTTATCCGTGAAACAGAAAAGCAGGTACAAGCATTAATGCAAGATGCAGACCGCACGTTTCTTATCTATCATCCGGCACTGACATATTTTGCCAGAGACTACAACCTGCAGCAAATCAGTATAGAGAACAATGGAAAAGAACCGACTCCTGCTCATTTGCAGTCACTGATACGTACCAGTAGAGAAAATAAGGCGCGTGTCATCTTCGTCCAACAGGAATTCGACCAGAGAAATGCTGAAACAATAGCTAAAGAGCTCGATGTGAACGTTATCCCTATCCACCCGTTAAGTTATAACTGGCAAGAAGAGATGATAAAAATAGCCCGTGCATTGAACCACAACCATAAGACAGAATAAGCTATGAAGAGTCAGCCTATATTACAGCTTACAGATATTGCGGCCTCATACGATAAGAAAGAAGTTCTTAGAAACGTAAACCTAACTGTCTACGAAAATGACTTCTTGGGTATTATTGGACCTAACGGAGGTGGAAAAACCACTCTGATAAAGATGATTTTGGGATTAAAAAAGCCTTCTAACGGAAAGATTCAGTTTTTTAAGAACGAACAGGAGGTAAAAGAAATAGAAATAGGATATCTGCCACAATATAATTCCATTGATAAAAAATTTCCTATTTCAGTGTACGAGGTAATCTTATCCGGATTGAACAAACAGAAGAAACTGCTTTGCAGATATACCAAGGAGCAACACCAACAGGTAAAAGACATGATTGTACGCATGGGACTTGAAGGATTAGAAGATCGGGCGATAGGTCAGTTAAGTGGTGGACAAATTCAACGGGCTTTATTGGGAAGAGCACTTGTTTCAAATCCTCAACTAGTCATACTGGATGAACCCAATACTTATATTGACAAACGCTTTGAAGCCAAGCTTTATTCCCTGCTCGAAGAAATCAATAAAGAATGTGCCATTATACTGGTCAGCCACGACATTGGTACCATACTCCAAAACGTTAAGACCATAGCTTGTGTAAACGAGACACTAGACTATCACCCAGATACAGAGCTGCCGACAGAATGGCTGGAAGAACACTTTGGCTGCCCGATAGATATTCTGGGACATGGACATATTCCCCATAGAGTGCTCAAGCAACACACGCATTAATAACATAGTTCTAAATGCTTTAATAAAAAATAAGCTAAGCGCAGAAAGCTGAATAACAAATGTTTGCTATCTTTGCTTTTATTGTAAATATAAATATGAAACAAGCATAATTACATGAAACAGTACAACAAAATCAACAATCTGGTAGGTTGGCTGGTTTTTGCAATTGCAGCATTTACCTATTGCTCGACCATTGAGCCAACAGCCAGTTTTTGGGATTGTCCCGAATTCATTACGACCGGTTATAAACTGGAAGTCGGTCACCCACCTGGTGCACCTTTCTTCATGCTGACAGCTAATCTTTTCAGCCAGTTTGCTAGCGACCCATCACAAGTGGCTTTAATGGTCAATATCATGAGTGCCCTGATGAGTGCCGCATGTATCCTTTTCTTATTCTGGAGCATTACACACCTTACAAAAAAACTGATTTGCCCCGATTCCAACGAGATGAGTACAGGTAAACTGGTAACCATTATGGGAGCCGGAGCCGTTGGTGCATTGGCTTATACTTGGAGTGACACTTTCTGGTTCAGTGCAGTAGAAGGTGAGGTATACGCATATTCGAGCCTTTTCACCGCAGTAGTTTTCTGGCTTATCTTGAAATGGGAAAGCGTTGCGGACGAACCTCATAGCGACAGATGGCTGGTACTGATTGCTTATCTGACAGGCCTTTCTATCGGTGTACACTTGCTGAACTTACTCTGCTTGCCTGCCATCGTATTGGTATATTACTACAAAAAGAATCCAAATGCGAACCTTAAAGGAAGTCTTGCTGCACTGTGCGGTTCTATGGTATTGGTTGCAGCCGTACTTTACGGTATCGTACCGGGTGTAGTAAAAGTAGGCGGCTGGTTTGAGCTGCTGTTTGTAAACGATATGGGATTCTCATTCAACAGTGGTCTGATTTTCTACATCATAGTTTTAGCAGCTGCTATTATTTGGGGTGTATACGAAAGTTTTGTGGCTAAAAGCAAGACACGTATGAATCTCTCCTTTTTATCGACAGTGGCTTTACTGGGTATACCTTTCTACGGACACGGATGGAGCAGCGTACTTATCGGAGTAATCGTACTGGCTTTACTGGCTGTCTATCTTTTTGCTGATTTCATCGCAGAAAAATACAGAGTCAGTGCACGTACATTAAACACATCTTTGCTTTGCATGATGATGATGATGGTAGGATACTCTTCGTATGCTGTCATTGTAATCCGTTCTACTGCAAACACCCCTATGGACCAGAATTCTCCCGAGGATATTTTTACGCTAGGTGAATATCTGGGACGTGAACAATACGGTACCCGTCCTTTGTTCTACGGACAGACTTACGCTTCAAAACCAGCCTTGGTTGAAGTGGATGGAGGATGTACGTACGATGTAACAGAAGGTGCTCCTGTTTATCAGCGAAAAGAAAAGGAACATCCCGATGAAAAGGACAGCTACGAAATTGTCCGCCACAAAACAGAATACAAGTATGCACAAAACATGCTGTTCCCACGTATGTACAGTGATGCACATGCTCAAGCCTATGAAGACTGGCTGGGTGGTGTAGAAGGCCGTCAGGTTCCCTACGATCAGTGTGGACAAATGATGATGGTAAAAGTTCCGACTCAATGGGACAATATCAAATTCTTCTTCATCTATCAGCTGAATTACATGTACTGGCGTTATTTCATGTGGAATTTTGCAGGACGACAGAATGATATTCAAGGACAAGGAGAAATAGAACATGGAAACTGGATTACAGGTATTTCATTCATCGATAACTTCCTTGTAGGAGACCAATCTTTACTGCCTAGCGAACTGAAGAATAACAAAGGCCACAATGTTTTCTATTGCTTGCCGCTTTTGCTCGGTCTAATCGGAATGTTCTGGCAAGCTTACAAGGGAAACAAAGGAATTCAGCAATTCTGGGTGGTATTCTTCTTGTTCTTTATGACAGGCTTGGCTATCGTTCTTTATCTAAACCAGACTCCACAACAACCCCGTGAGCGAGATTATGCTTATGCCGGCTCGTTCTACGCATTTGCAATCTGGATTGGACTGGGAGTAGCTGCTATAGCAGAAAAACTACGCACAAAACTGGGAGACAATCCATCTGCCATTATTGCTACCGTAGTCTGTCTTTTGGTTCCTATACAGATGGTTAGCCAGACTTGGGACGACCATGACCGCAGCGGAAGATACACTTGCCGTGATTTTGGACAGAATTACCTGAATACGGTACAACCAACCGGAAATCCGATCTTATTCACTAACGGTGATAATGACACCTTCCCTCTTTGGTACAATCAGGAAACAGAAGGATTCCGCACAGATGTACGTGTCTGCAACCTCAGTTATTTACAAACAGACTGGTATATTGACCAGATGAAACGTCCGGCATACGATTCTCCTTCCGTTCCTATCGAGTGGGATAGAATTGATTATGTAGCCGGTCATAATGAAGCTGTGGCTATACGTCCGGAAGCGATGAGCGCTATCCTGAAATATTATGAGCAAAGTCCAGAGGATGCAAAAAAAGAATTCGGAGATAATCCGTTCGAACTGAAAAACATCTTAAAACATTGGGTGACCAATGCAAAAGATGGACTGCAAATGATACCGACAGACAGTATCGTTCTGAAGCTTGACAAGAATGCTATTTTACGTTCTGGTATGATGATTCCTGATTCTTTGCACGGACAGATTCCAGAATACATGCATATTTCTCTGAAAGGCAAACGCATGCTGTACAAGAGTGAGCTGATGATGCTGGAAATGCTGGCCAATACCAACTGGGAACGCCCTATGTACATGGCAATCACAGTAGGACAGGAAAATCACTTGAACTTGGGCAATAACTTCATGCAAGAAGGTTTGGCATACCGCATTACTCCTTTCAATACGGCAGCTACAAATGCACGTATCGACTCAGAGAAAATGTACGATAACCTGATGCATAAGTTCAAATTCGGAGGTATTGATAAGAAAGGCATTTATCTGGACGAGACCGTACTGCGCATGTGCGATACACACCGCCGTATGTTTGTACAGCTAAGTACACAACTCATCAAAGAAGGCAAGAAAGAACAGGCACTGAAAGCTTTGAACTATTGCGAACAAGTCATTCCGGCAAGCAATGTTCCTCACGATTACATCATGAGCAGCTCTAAAGAGATGGCTATGAATTTTGCAGCTTTAGGTGAGTACAAAAAAGCTGAAGACATACTCAACCAGATGGCTAATAATGCAGTAGAGTATCTTACTTGGTACTTAAGTCTGGATGATACACGTCTGGCTAACTCGTACGAAAACTGCATGAGATATTTCTACATATTGGATGATGTATGCAAAAGCCTGAGCGAACTGAAACCACAATCTGGCGAGCAGCAGAACGAAACTTTCGATGCAGCATCGCATTATACGAAGAAGTTTAACGAACTGTATGATATGCTCGGCGCTCGTACAGGCCAAGAGAAATAAAAGAAAATGTTTATTGAACAGCCTCCACAACTGATTCGCCTCCTTTATCCAAGCGCTTTATGGCGCATGGATAAAAAGGAGAAATCAGTCTATCTGACATTTGACGACGGTCCGATTCCGAAAATAACACCGTGGGTATTAGACTTACTGGACAAGTACCACATTAAGGCCACTTTCTTTATGGTAGGAGACAACGTACGCAAACATCCGAAAGAATATGAAATGGTCGTGAAAAGAGGACATAGAATCGGTAATCATACCTTCAACCATATACGCGGGTTCGAATATCTCAGTAAAAACTATCTGGCTAATACAGATAAGGCTAATGAATATCTGCATACGGATTTATTCCGCCCTCCACACGGACATATGCGGTGGCTTCAGTATATGGTACTAAAAAGAAAATATCGCATTGTTATGTGGGATTTGGTAACACGGGATTATAGTAAAAGGTTAAATGGGAAACAAGTGCTGGCAAAAGTGAAGCGTTACGTTAGAAACGGTTCAATCATCACGTTCCACGATTCCATAAAATCGGAAAAGAACCTCAAATACGCTTTGCCTAAGGCAATAGAGTGGTTGCTTTCACAAGGCTATACATTTAAAGTTTTCGATTAAAAAAATAGAGGAGCATCTTTTTGTTATGCTCCTCTATTTTTTTATTATCAATTTGAATTTTCCTTAAGCCATTTCAAACGACGCATATCCGGTAAGTGCTTAACTTTAAAGTTTTCAAACTTCACATTAAATCCATCTCCATCCGGGCAAGCTCCCATTACTCCTACCATCATAGGAGTATTATCTTGCATCCAAGCATTACGCATCATCGTATAAGTCTTATCATCAAAAGAATAAAAGACTTCTACTGCATCCAGCCTTCTGACAGCCTTAATCCATATAAAAGGTACAGGCTTTTCGAGTGCTATCACACTCCAATCGCTAGTTTTATGCGTTACAACAGTACTTAGGTTATATACTCCATCAACAAACTCAATACCTGCCTTTATGTAATTTTGTTCATCAATACGAAGCATCAGTCCTGCCTGGTCAAAACGATTCTTATAATCTCCGGTAATTTTTACTTTAACTTCGAATTCCCCTCCATACCTGTCTCTTATACACATCTCCGAGCCCACGAGACCGGAGCCTATCTC
>USQO01000011.1 GCA_900556845.1 uncultured Bacteroides sp.
GGTCTCGTGGGCTCGGAGATGTGTATAAGAGACAGTTATATAATTATAAATCACAAAAGCACTATGGACTACACAAATCAAATTGGAGAAAAAATCAAATCACTGTGTGAATTCAAGAATATAAGTGTATCTGAACTGTCTGAACGCACCGGACTGGCACCGGAACAGATAGACCGAATCATCAATAACATTGACATCCCGTCTCTGGCACCGCTGATAAAAATTGCCAGAGCTTTGGGCGTACGTCTGGGAACATTTCTAGATGATCAGATGAATGAAGATGGTCCCGTAGTTTGCCGCCATCAGGATACAGAAGATACCATCAGCTTTTCCAACAATGCTGTCGACTCACGCAAGCATATGGCTTACCACTCTTTGTCGCGTTCCAAATCAGACAGACACATGGAACCTTTTATCATTGATATAGCCGAACAACAGGACAGCCGTTTTACTCAGTCATCTCACGAAGGAGAGGAATTCATTATGGTAATGCAGGGAATGCTGGAAATAAGTTATGGAAATAAGACTTATATACTGGAAGAAGGGGATACAATTTATTATGACTCTATCATTCCACACCACGTACATGCCTACGAAGGACAAGCTGCAAAAATTTTAGCCGTAATCTACACTCCCATTTAAATAAGAATAACTATGCAATTATCCGAAAGAACTTTGGGAGAATGGCTGGAGCACTGGGCCCAAACAACTCCCGATAAAGAATATCTGGTCTATTCTGACCGAAATTTAAGATTTACCTATCGGCAATTCAATAAACGTGTCGATAATCTGGCAAAAGGATTGCTGTCTATTGGAGTGAAAAAAGGTACCCACGTAGGTATTTGGGCCGGAAACGTACCCGACTGGCTTACGTTCCTTTATGCCTGTGCCAAAATCGGTGCCGTAGCTGTCACAGTCAATACTAACTACAAGCAAGCCGAATTGGAATATCTGTGTAAAAACTCAGATATGCACACCCTGTGTATTGTCAACGGTGAAAAAGACAGCGACTTTGTAGAGATGACCTACAATATGCTTCCCGAATTAAGAACCTGCCAAAGGGGACATCTGAAAAGTGAGCACTTCCCTGAAATGCGTAACGTCATTTACATCGGACAGGAAAAATTCAGGGGTATGTACAACACTCCGGAAATACTGCTTCTTGGCAATTACACCGATGATGCTTTGCTGGAAGCAGCTAAAAAAGAAGTCAACTGCCATGATACCGTAAACATGCAGTATACTTCAGGAACAACCGGCTTCCCCAAGGGAGTGATGCTTACACATTACAACATAACGAACAATGGTTTTCTGACAGGTGAGCACATGAAATTCACTTCCGACGACAAACTGTGCTGCTGCGTACCACTCTTCCACTGTTTCGGAGTCGTATTGGCCACTATGAACTGTCTGACTCACGGCTGTACACAGGTTATGGTAGAACGCTTCGACCCGCTTATCGTATTGGCTTCCATACACAAAGAACGTTGTACGGCATTATATGGTGTCCCCACCATGTTCATTGCCGAACTGAATCACCCGATGTTCGACATGTTCGACATGAGCAGTCTGCGGACTGGAATCATGGCCGGTTCACTTTGTCCGGTAGAACTGATGAAAAAGGTAGAAGAAAAAATGTTCATGAAAGTAACCAGTGTGTACGGACTGACCGAAGCTTCTCCCGGTATGACTCATAGCCGCATTGACGACTCTTTCGAAGTGAGATGCAATACAGTTGGTCATGACTTTGAGTTTACCGAAGTAAAAGTATTGGATCCTGAAACAGGCGAAGAATGTCCGGTGGGCGTACAGGGAGAAATGTGCAACCGTGGCTACAATACCATGAAAGGATATTATAAAAATCCGCAGGCAACCGCAGAAGTCATTGACAAAAACGGTTTCTTGCATTCGGGTGACTTGGGTGTAAAAGATGAAAATGGCAATTACCGGATTACCGGACGAATCAAGGACATGATTATACGCGGCGGTGAGAATATCTATCCACGTGAAATAGAAGAATTTCTTTACCAGATGCCGGGTATTAAGGACGTACAGGTTGCAGGCATTCCGTCCAAAAAATATGGTGAAGCAGTAGGTGCATTCATCATTTTACATGAAGGCGTAACCATGGATGAGTTTGATGTCCGCGATTTCTGCAAAAACAAAATTGCACGTTACAAGATTCCTAAATATATCTTCTTCATCAAGGAATTCCCGATGACCGGAAGTGGAAAAATACAGAAATTCAAATTAAAAGATATCGGCCTGACTTTATGTGCCGAACAAGGCATCGAAATTATTTAAACCTTATAAAATTATCCTATTTATGTCAACAAAACTAAGTAAAACTATTTTTGGTGCACTGACACTGGCAGGGTCTATCTGGCTGGGTGCCTGTACAGAAACAGCACAGGTAAGTGACATCGAACTGATTCCGCTTCCTAATAAAGTAGAACAGAGTACCGGAGTCTTTATTTTAAAGAACAAGGCTACCATCGGATACGAAAATGAAGCACTGGCTCCGGCAGCAGAATATTTGGCAGGCATGCTCTCTACAGCAACCGGATACACATTCAAGATAGAACAAGGAAAGGGAGATATCACGCTTACCACCCAACAAACCAGTCTGGCAGGTGGATACGTTCTTTCATCTACCGATGGTAAGGTAAGTATTGCCGGAAACGGATACAACGGAGTGATTGCCGGTATCGAAACGCTTCGCCAGCTGTTCCCTGCAGCCATCGAGTCAAAAACAAAAGTTTCAGGAACAGACTGGGCCATACCTGCTGTGAACATTACAGATGCTCCACACTATGAATGGCGCGGACTTATGCTTGATGTGTCCAGACATTTTTATAATAAGGACGAAATCAAGGAGTTGCTCGACGTAATGGCACTCTACAAGATGAACAAATTCCACTGGCATCTTACCGACGACCAGGGATGGCGCATTGAAATCAAGAAATATCCGCTACTGACTGAAAAAGGTGCCTGGAGAAAATACAACAATCAGGACAAGACTTGTCTGGAACTCGCTACCAAGGAAAACAACCCCGACTACCTGTTGCCAGAAGATAAAATCCGTGTTGTAGAAGGAGATACGCTGTACGGAGGATTCTATACTCAGCAAGATATCAAGGAAATCGTTGCCTATGCTCAAGTACGAGGCATTGATGTTGTTCCTGAAATTGATATGCCGGGACACATGCTTGCAGCCGTAAGCAACTACGATGGCGTATCCTGCTTCAAGGAAACCGGATGGGGACAGACTTTTTCATCTCCCGTTTGTCCGGGTAAAGACTCTGCAATGGAGTTCTGCAAAAATGTATATACAGAAATTGTTGACTTGTTCCCCTATAAATACATCCATATCGGTGGAGATGAAGTGGAAAAAATCAACTGGAAAAAATGTCCGGACTGCCAGAAACGCATGAAAGACAACAAACTGAAAAACGAAGAAGAGCTTCAGTCATGGTTCATTCATGAAATGGAACATTTCTTCAATGAAAAAGGTAAAGAAATGATTGGTTGGGACGAAATCCTGGAAGGTGGACTTTCTAAAACCGCTACTGTTATGTGGTGGCGCAGCTGGGCAAAAGATGCTCCTGAAAAGACTACTGGTCAGGGTAATCCGATTATATTTACTCCCAACGGCCAATTCTATCTGGATTATCAGCAGGATAGTAAATCATTGCCAAACATTTACAACTATGATCCGACAGAAGAGGTCAAAGATCCGGCATTGCAAAAGCTTATCCTCGGTGTACAGGGTAATATCTGGTGCGAATGGATTCCATCACGCGAACGTATGCAATACATGACTGTACCACGTATGATTGCCATCGCCGAATTGGGATGGAGCGATCCGTCGCAAAAGAACTGGGATGAATTCGTACAAAGACTAGGCAGTCATTTTGAACGCCTCAATGTAATGAACATTAATTACAGAGTACCCGATTTGGAAGGTTTCAATAAAACCAATGCTTTCATTGGCGAAGATTCTGTGACTATCTCTTGCATAGACCCGAGTGCAAAAGTTTACTATACAACAGATGGAAGCACTCCAACAATCGAATCTAAGGAATATACAGGTCCGATTCATATCACAGAAACAACCGATTTCAAATTCCGTACATTCCGCGCCAATGGCAAACCGAGTGACACTTTCGAAACAAAATTCATCAAGAGTGAATATGCTCCAGCCACTCAGGCTGCACCAAGCAATCCGGGACTGAAAGCTGTATGGCATGACTTTAAAGGCAATAAATGCGAAGATATCACCAAAGCTTCCGTTAAAGGAAACTATAAGATAGAAAATGTATGTATCCCGCAAAAGGTGAGTGGAAACATCGGATTGGTTATTACCGGATACATCAATGTTCCTGAAGACGATATCTACACATTTGCCTTGCTTTCTGACGATGGCAGTACACTGGTTATCGACAAAGAGCAGGTGGTTGACAACGATGGTCCTCACGGTCCGCGTGAAGTAATAGGACAGAAGGCTTTAGCTAAAGGATACCATCCTATCGAAATCCGCTACTTCGACAGCAACGGAGGAACACTGAGTCTGAAAGTCCTGAACAAGCAGAATAAAGAGATTCCGTTTACCAATCTCTATGCACACTGATTCAGCTAGAAATCTTTTTAACTGATACACATTAAGCCAGAAAGCCCGACATCAGCTTTCTGGCTTTTGCATTTTCATACATCAAATAAACGTAGTTTTTCGTTAATTTGAAGTAAATATAAATCCAAAACGCCTTGCATTACCTCTTTCGTTTTATCTTTGAAAAAATGATGTGTATCGATTATGAACAAACTCACCCAAAGAATTATTCTACTCATCCCCTTATTACTTGTGCTGACTACATTTTCAGCAGCATACAGTTCTGAAAAATCACCACGACTACTCCAGTTGCAACAATTGGAACAAGCTGCTTTTTCCGGCAATTTCCCTAAAAATCACTCACTAAAAAATATAGATACTACCCAGATGAGTCAGGAAGAAAAAGCCTTATACATCCTTATTCAGACAAAAATTGCATTGAAAACTCAGAACATTTCCCTTCATGACACCCTGCTGCACCCCCCTATCCGGTATTTTAAGGCGCAAAAGGATGCTAAACGGCTGGCAGAGAGTTACTACCTGCAAGGAGAAATATACCGATTAAATCATTTTTTTCTTCGAGCTACAGATTGCTATGATCAGGCTGCTTTACTCTCGAACGAAAATCGATACCTGCAATACTGGACAAACATCCGTCAGGCACAAATATGCCGTTTCAAGATGTCGGCAGAAGCCCATAATTACTTGAAAAAGGCTCTGTGGATTGCCCAGGAGGAGCTCAACGATAAATATCTAATCGCAAAAGCTTTTTATGAACAGGCTCTTTGCTGCATCAACGAACAGAACTTTCCACCTGCCATCGGGTTTCTCACGCAAGCCATCAGTTTACTGGACAATAGCCATAAGGATGATATTGCCCTATTCGAAGCAGAACTGAGCAATATATACCTCATGCAAATGCAACTGGACAGTGCTTTAATACATATTGAAAATGCGCTGGCTGCCAATACTGACAGCATCAGTCTGCCAAACATAGCCATACGAAAAGGGTATATTTTGGGAGAGTGCGGCCAGATAACAGCTGCCATAAGCCAGATTTTATCGTATATAGGTACAGTTCCTATGACAGAACAAATCCGTGCCTATCGTGAACTGTCGAAACTGAACGAAAGAAATGGGAACAATACCGCTGCCGCGCAATATCTGAAAAAGCACGTCCTACTTAGAGATTCGCTGGATACAGACCGGAAAGAGGAGCTGATTGAAAAAATCCAAAGTCTGCACGAATACAAACGACAGCGCGAACGTGCCCGTCAGGCCGAACAGGAAACAGCCGAAGTAAAACTTATTTTTTACCGCCTCTTTGCCCTGGCATCCATAGGGATATGCCTGCTGTGCCTGGGATACTACCGAACCAAACAAAACAAACGTAAACTATCCGAAGAGCTCAAGGAAGAAAAAATTCAAAGAATGGAAATGTGTATGCTGCAGCAAGAAACCGAAATAGCACTTGCTCAGGAAAAAGAAAAACAAAAACAGCATGAGATAGAAAAACTCAACCAGAATATTGAATATTACAAAAGACTGAATGCCATTACCCTTCCCATCCTTATGCGCAGGCAGAATGCACAAGGTGCCTTGCACCTGCAAGACGAAGATTGGGAAATTATTGTGCACAATACAGACGCATGTTTCAACCAGTTTACCACCCGGCTAAAAGAGCATTGCAGTTCGCTGACCGAAGAAGAGCTCCGCTTTTGCTGTCTTATAAAAATGGAGCTTCCCATGGCACTGCTTGCCGAGATTTATCACATAGCCAAAGGAAGCATTTCGCGAAAAAAAATGCGTCTGAAAGAGAAGATGCACATCACTGAACAAAGCTTTGACGAGTTCATCAGCGCATTTTAGCAGCTCAACAATCCAGATGTGCATCCAGGTACGCCATAATTTCTTCTTTTGCGTCAGGATGGAACCAAGCTATCTCAGGATCACGTTTGAACCACGTCATCTGTTTACGGGAATATATGCGCGAATTCTGCTTGATTTTTTCCACTGCAAAAGAAAGCTCCCATTCCCCATCCAGGTATTTGAATAATTCCTTATAGCCCACTGTATTCAGTGAATTCAAGTTCCGGTAGGCATATACAGCTTTCACTTCTTCAAGCAGCCCTTCGTCCATCATCATGTCCACACGCCGGTTGATGCGTTCGTACAATTCTTCACGGTCTCTTTTCAAACCTATTTTCAAAATATTGAAAGGACGTTCCTTGCAAGTCCGTGTACGGAATGAAGTATATGTTTTTCCAGTCATATAGCAAATTTCCAAGGCATGAATCACCCGTTTCGGATTCTTCAAGTCTACTATGGCATAATACTCTGGGTCTAAAATCTTCAACTCTGCACAAAGACGCTCCAACCCCTCCTCTTCATAACGCCGTATCATCAGCTCACGGGTCTCTGCATCTACGGTCGGTATATCATCTATGCCTTTGCATACTGCATCCACATACATCATGGAGCCTCCGGTCATCAATACCACAGGAGTTGTCTGGAACAGTTCGTCCAGTTTTTTCAAAACATCGGTTTCAAACTGAGCGGCACTATAATAATCTTCCAGTCCCAAAGTTCCTACAAAATAATGAGGTACAGCAGCCAATTGTTCTGGAGTAGGAGCTGCTGTTCCTATCTTCAAATCGGCATAGAGTTGTCTCGAATCGCAGGATACAATGGAGGTATTGTATTTTTTGGCAATAGAAAGACTTAACTCCGTCTTTCCGACTCCCGTAGGACCTATTAAAACAATTAGCGTAGGTTTTGTCATACTGAAAAAAATAAGCGGATTACAATCCCTGCGTAAAAGCGCAAATGCCATTGTAATCCGCTTAAGAAAATTAAATTATATGAAATTAATATCTGTCGTCATCGTAAGGATTTCCTCCTCCTTCGCCCATTTCGAAACCTTCCGGATCAAAATCTTCCATATCAAATTCCTGATCACCATAGAAGTTTTCATCCAGGTCAAGAGAAGTGCTACTGTTCAGTTGCTCATCAAAATCAATGGTTTGCTTAGGAGCATCTCCTTCCTTGCGGGTACATTTAGCCAGCTTCAAATCTTTTCCTGTTATGATTTCCGACAATTCAATGAAGAAAACACGCTCTGCCAACGGATCGAAAACATAAATCAGCTTCTGCTTCTCATCCTCCAGCAAATCACTTAACCGGGTATCCTTCATCACATACGAGTCTTCCTCATAGCTATCATTACCCATGTCTTCCAGCGTTACCTCTTTTTCTTTTTCCCAGTCATCATCACAAGTAAAGAAAGAAGTCATCTGGTCATCCGTATATCCTACCGACTTAATGATAGCTTCGTGCAAGTCATAGAAAGAAGCTTCAGAGTCTATCTGTATTTCTCTGATAAAATCATCCGATTCATCAGAAATGATTCTAAATTTATATACCATATTTCTTTTTCAATATAGAATTTTGTTGCCGTAAAGTTATAAAAACTTTTTTAGCGTAGTATACCTCTCTGTGAATTTTCGATGAAAGAAACGATATATTCTATTTCGGGAGTCATCGGAATTTCCTCACGAATCTGAACCAAGGCATCGCTTACATTCTTTCCGCTGTTATATATGATACGGTATGCATTGTGGATATTCTCTATCAGTTCGTTCGAGAAACCTCTTCTTCTGAGGCCTACAATGTTTATCCCGCTATAGGCAATCGGTTCACGACCGGCAATAATAAATGGCGGTATATCTTTACTGAAACGCGAACCTCCCTGAATCATGACATAGCCGCCCACACGACAAAACTGATGCATCAGCACATTGGCACTCACAATGGCATTGTCGTCAATAATCACTTCACCGGCCATCTTGGTAGAGTTTCCAATAATACAGTTGCTACCCACAATCGTATCGTGTGCCACATGCACTCCTTCCATCAGCAGGTTATTGTTACCCACCACAGTCTTTCCCTTAGCTGCCGTACCACGATTGATGGTTACATTTTCACGGATTGTGTTATTATCACCGATTTCGGCTGTAGTTTCTTCACCTCTGAACTTCAAGTCTTGAGGAACAGCACCGATTACAGCTCCCGGAAAAATACGGTTGTTATTACCAATACGGCTTCCGTACAGAATATTCGCATTCGGCATTATCACGTTGTTATCTCCTATCACCACATTCTTGTCAATAAAGACAAACGGGCCTATCTCTACATTTTCGCCTATCTGGGCTTCAGGATCAATATATGCTAGCGGACTTATCATGTCATTTATTTTTTATAATTTGAGCCATAAATTCTGCTTCACAAACCACTTTCTCTCCTACAAACACATAACCTTTCATGGTCGAAATTCCTCTGCGGATAGGAGCCAGCAGTTCAACACGGAACAGAAGGGTATCTCCCGGCACTACTTTCTGACGGAATTTCACCCCATCTATCTTCAGGAAATAAGTCGAATATTTCTCCGGTTCTTCTATTGAGTTCAGCACCAGCAGACCACCTACCTGTGCCATAGCCTCAATCTGCAATACTCCCGGCATAACGGGTTCCTGCGGAAAATGTCCCTGAAAGAAAGGTTCGTTCGAGGTCACATTTTTCACACCAACAATGTAGTTGGCACCTATTTCTATCACCTTATCCACCAACTGGAACGGATAACGGTGTGGCAATAGTTCACGAATACGGTTTACGTCCATCAGCGGTGCTTCGTCACAGTTGTATACAGGTGCCTGTATCTCGTGCAAGCGAATCTCTTTACGAATCTGACGGGCAAACTTATTATTGATGGTATGACCGGGACGTGTAGCAATAATTCTACCTTTGATAGGCTTGCCAATCAAAGCCAAGTCGCCGATAATGTCCAGCAGTTTATGACGAGCCGGTTCATTAGGCCAAACCAAAGGAATATGATTGATATAACCTATTTTATCAGCATCCATGTGAGGAACTCCCATGATATCTGCCAGCTTGTCGAAGTTTTCCTGGCTCATCTTCCGTTCGTAAATCACGATAGCATTGTCCAAGTCGCCTCCCTTAATCAGTCCGGCATTGAGCAACGGTTCAATCTCACGCACAAAAACAAATGTTCTTGCCGAAGCTACTTCGGTAGGAAAATCTGCCATATTTTCCAAAGTAGCAAACTGGTTGGTCAGAATCTGCGAGTCGTACGAAATCAAAGCATTCACGCTGAAAGATTCATCCGGCAAAACAATGATGGACGAACCTGTAGCCTCATCTTTAAATTCAATCTTCGACTTGATGATATAATAGTCTTTTAAAGCATTCTGTTCCTGAATACCCACACGCTTAATGCATTCTACGTATGCTTTTGCACTACCGTCCAGAATAGGAAACTCAGGACCGTTTACCTGAATCAGACAGTTGTCTATTCCAGCAGCATACAACGAAGCCATAGCATGCTCGATAGTACTTACCTTCACACCATTTTTGTTCAAAACAGTTCCCCGGGTCGTATCGGTAACATTCTCGGCAACAGCATCAATAATCGGTTGGTCGTCCAAATCGATACGCTGAATCTTGTAGCCGTAGTTTTCCGGAGCCGGATTAAAAGTTACGGTAAGTTTCAAACCTGTATGAAGCCCCTTTCCATTCAGTGAAAAACTTCCACCTAAAGTTTTTTGTTTCAACATGGGTTTATTCTTTAATTAGTTGTTGTTTCAAATTTTCGATTTCTTTTTTCAGACTGTTCAGTTCTGCATACATCTCAGGCAATTTCTTGTAGATTACAGAAGAACGGGCAAACTGTTTCGGATCGATGGCCGGATAACCCATAAGAGTTACGCCCGAAGGTGTATTGCCAGGGATACCCGACTGTGCACCCACATTTACCCGGTCGCCCACCTTGATATGTCCGGCTACACCTACCTGACCTCCAAACATACACCACTCTCCTATCTTGGCCGAACCGGCAATACCTGTCTGCGAAGCGATTACCGTATTGCTTCCAATCTCGACATTATGAGCCACTTGCACCAGATTGTCCAACTTAACACCTCGTTTTACCACCGTTGCTCCCATCGTAGCACGGTCTACACAGGTATTGGCACCAATCTCTACATCATCTTCCAACACCACAATACCAATCTGAGGAATCTTTTCATATCCGTCTGCCGCAGGTGCAAATCCAAATCCATCTGCTCCCACTACCGAGCCGGCATGCAGGATACAGCGGTCGCCTATCCGGCAATCATGATAAACCGTTACGTTAGGATAAAGAACACAGTCATTGCCAACTTTAGCATGAGCACCGATTGTCACATGAGGGTGCAATACGGTATTGTCACCAACCACGGCACCGTCTTCCACACAGGCAAAGGGAGCGATATATACATTCTCTCCAATCTTCGCAGTTGCTGCGACGGAAGCCAACGGGTCGATTCCGGTTTTACGAGGTTTGCTTGCTTCGTACAATGTCATCAGCTTGGCCAGACACTCGTATGCATTATCTACTTTAATCAGCGTACACTCCAGCGCATGTTCCGGAACAAAGTCCTTATTGACAAGCACTACAGACGCTGCCGTTTCGTATATATAATGAGTGTATTTGGGGTTTGCCAAAAAAGTCAGCGCACCGGGCACGCCTTCTTCTATCTTGGCAAATGTATGTATGGTTGCATTTTCGTTTCCAACAATTTCGCCTTGAACATATTCTGCAATTTGTTTCGCCGAGAACTCCATAAATCTATTTGTTTTGAACTTTAAAGTCAATTATTAAGTCATACAATAAAGCGCATACACGCTCTTAATTATGCAAATTACGTATTTTTTTTTTAGAAAACCTACTATTCTCCAATTATTTACTTGTATGCCACTCTTTTTCTTGAAAATAAACTCCTCTCCAACAGGCTGAATAAAAACAAGCCACAGCATTTCTACCATCCAACAGTGACCTTATAATTTATCACTTTCATGATAAACCTGCATCATTTTAGAGAAAAATGTACCTCACAAGTGTAACCAACATACATCATAGCACAGATAAACTTAAATCACTGATGCACAATTCTTAAAGCATAGGGTTACCCCAAAAAGAAAGGAGGCATACCCTTACTCTTTCTGAGTGGATATGCCTCCTGTATTTTACTGATTTAACGCACAAACAAGATTCCGTTTATTAACCGAACCTTGAATGATTATACTGCTCAAATCATTTTATTCAATTGCTCTGCCATCTGCTGCTGAACTTTTTTAGCTTCTTCACCGGCAACTACAGCAAAGTTTTCTGTCTTATCTGCATAAATAATGGCACGGCTTGAATTTACAATAAGTCCGCATTCTTTTGTCATACCGTATTTGCAGACTTCTTCCAAAGAACCACCCTGTGCTCCAATACCTGGAACCAAAAGGAAGTGGTTAGGAACAATCTTACGGATATCTTCGAACATGCGGCCCTGTGTAGCACCTACCACATACATCATATTTTCATCGTTTGCCCATTCCTGCGATTTGCGAAGTACTTTTTCGAATAGACGTTCACCTTCTGTATCAGCAGTCAGCTGGAAATCGTGTGAACCTTTGTTTGATGTAAGCGCCAGCAGAATAACCCATTTGCCTTCGTAAGTAAGGAAAGGAGTGACACTGTCTTCACCCATGTAGGGAGCTACTGTTACCGAATCAATATTCAGTTCTTCGAAGAATGTACGGGCGTACATAGCCGAAGTATTACCAATGTCACCACGTTTTGCATCGGCAATAATGAACTGGTCCGGATAGTTTGTCTTGATGTATTCTACGGTCTTTTCGAAAGCAATCCATCCTTTTACACCCATGCTTTCATAGAAAGCCAAGTTAGGTTTGTAGGCAATACAGTAAGGAGCAGTTGCATCGATGATGGCCTTGTTGAATGCAAATATAGGGTCTTCTTCTTTCAGAAGGTGTTCAGGAATCTTCTTGATATCAGTGTCAAGTCCCACACAAAGGAACGACTGTTTCTTCTTGATGTTTTCGAATAATTGCTGTTTGTTCATAATGGATAATTTTTTATGTATTATGTCAACTTGCTATCGGATTTATAATTCGCTTTCCTTCAGTCTTTCTGCATTTTCGGCTACAATCAGGTGATCTATGCAATCTTGAATATCACCGTCCATAAATGCAGCCAGATTATAAATCGTATAATTGATGCGGTGGTCGGTGATTCGTCCCTGCGGATAGTTGTATGTACGGATTTTAGCCGAACGGTCTCCGGTACTTACCATTGTTTTACGCTTTGAGGCAATATCATCAATATACTTCTGATGCTCCTTGTCGTAAATGAAAGTACGCAGACGCGAAAGTGCACGTTCCTTATTCTTTGGCTGGTCTCGTGTTTCGGTACATTCTATCAGGATTTCCTCTACAACACCGGTATTCGGATTCTTCCAGTTGTAACGCAAGCGTACACCTGATTCTACCTTGTTAACGTTCTGACCACCGGCACCACCGCTTCGGAAAGTATCCCACTTGATTTCACCTTCGTTGATTTCCACATCAAACGGTTCAGCCTCGGGCAGAACAGCTACCGAAGCAGCCGAAGTATGTACGCGACCCTGTGTTTCGGTTGCCGGAACACGCTGTACACGGTGAACTCCCGATTCATACTTCAGTGTACCGTATACTTTATCGCCAGTTACAGAACAGATAATTTCCTTGAAACCACCGGCAGCACCTTCGTTGGCACTTGAGACCTCCAGTTTCCAACCTTTCGACTCACAATATTTCGAGTACATACGGAACAAGTCTCCCGCAAAGATTGCAGCCTCATCGCCACCTGTTCCACCTCGGATTTCAAGAATGGCATTACGGTCATCTTGCGGATCGGCCGGAACAAGAAGCAGTTTGATCTCCTCCTCCAGCTCCGGAATACGAGCTTCACAGGCAGCAGCTTCTTCACGTGCCATTTCCTTCATTTCCGGATCACTTTCAGCCATCATCATCTTCGCCTCTTCCAGACCGTTAATGCATTGCAAGTATTCCTTACGGGCATTCATAATATCACCCAGCTCTTTGTATTCCTTGGTGAGTTTTACATAACGCTTCTGGTCGGCAATGACATTCGGGTCCGTAATGAGCGTAGAAACTTCCTCGAAACGGGCTACCAGTCCATCCAGTTTTTCTAATAATGTATTGTTTTCTGCCATTTAAAATTTTTAATGTTTATTTTTACCACAATTTACCATAGCCTATCAAAGTAAAAACGATAGCCACTATCAGATACGACACAATATAAAAGGCATGTGTTCTTACACTCCATCTTTTGGTCTTATCCTTAGAAACATACTGCGCATACAAGCTACCGGCATATGGAAATGCTCCATACCCCAATACAATTAACACATATATATCGAACTCTAGCCCTATAATCCAACAGACAATGCCAGGTATCATACATGCTAATCCTATAAGACACCCTTTCTTTTCATTCTCCTGCATCTTCATAAGTTGAGCTTTTATGGTTATACGCTTTGTGCATTATCACTAAAACAATACATATTAGGCCAAATCCCTACAGGCTTTGTGGTTTTATGTATTAATATCTGAATTCTCCGAACTCACTCTTAATAATCAATTCCTTAGAACCGTTGCTTTCTTCAATTCGACCGATAATCTGCGCATCAATATTGAATGACTTGCTGATTTCGATAACCTGTTCTGCATGTTCAGGAGAGAGATATACTTCCAGACGATGTCCCATATTGAATACCTTGTACATTTCATCCCAATCGGTACCACTCTGTTCTTTGATAGTACGGAACAAAGGAGGAACAGGGAAAAGGTTATCCTTAATCACACGGCAGTTGTCGCCTACGAAGTGCAGAACTTTAGTCTGTGCACCACCCGAACAGTGAACCATACCGTGAATCTGAGGACGCAATGCATCGAGCAATTTCTTCACTACCGGAGCATATGTACGGGTTGGAGAAAGTACCAGCTTACCGGCATCCAGTGGAGAACCTTCTACTGCATCTGTCAGTTTCAGATTACCGCTGTAAACCAAATCCTCGGGCACAGCCTTGTCGTAACTTTCCGGATATTTTTCGGCCAGATATTTTGCGAATACATCATGACGGGCACTTGTCAGACCGTTGCTACCCATACCACCGTTATATTCTTTTTCGTAAGTAGCCTGTCCGTAAGAAGCCAAGCCTACAATCACATCACCCGGGCGGATGTTTGCATTGTCAATTACATCGGCACGTTTCATACGGCAAGTTACTGTACTGTCCACAATGATGGTACGTACCAGGTCGCCAACATCGGCAGTCTCACCACCGGTAGCATATACACCTACACCCATTTCACGCAGTTCGGCCAACAGTTCGTCTGTTCCGTTAATGATAGCCGAGATGACTTCACCCGGAACCAAGAGTTTGTTACGTCCGATAGTAGATGATACCAGGATATTATCGACAGCTCCTACACAAAGCAGGTCATCAATATTCATAATCAAAGCATCCTGGGCAATACCTTTCCATACAGACAAGTCGCCAGTTTCCTTCCAGTACAGATATGCCAAAGACGATTTTGTACCCGCACCGTCGGCATGCATGATATTACAATATTCAGGATCACCTCCCAGAATATCCGGAATGATTTTACAGAATGCTTTTGGGAAAATACCTTTATCAATGTTCTTGATTGCGTTATGTACATCTTCCTTGGATGCAGAAACGCCGCGTTGCATGTATCGCTGATTACTCATGGGTAAATTATTTTTTAATGTACTATATGAATGCGCAAATTTAACGATTATTTTGCGGAAAACCTTATTAGAAACCGATTTTATATAATTATCTCACCATTACGCCTTTATTTATCAGCCTTCCATCCTCCTTTTTCAATTTCAGGATATACAGACCGGCTGGTATTTTTTCCAGATCAGAAGCTGTGAGTTGGCTGCCGCGAAGTACTTCCCTTCCCGTTGCATCAGTAAGAATATACACCTCACTTCCAGACAGTCTCTTCATCTGCAAAATTTCACTTTTTTGCAACAGCACGGGAAAAGCCTCATCTTTAGGTCCGTTTACAAAAGCTGGACGACTTTCATTTCCGAAGCGGTCTACGGCTGTCACAGCATAATAAACCTTCTGTTTCCATGGAAATGCCGGCTGAAATGTATAACTGGTTCCAGACAGATGGTCTGCTATCAGACAACGTATATTCTCCGTATCAACTGGATAACGATTGGATGCATAGACGCGATAGTATACAGGATAAGAATGATTATCGGCCGATGCCGCCCATTTTAAAGCAACTTGTCCTTCTACAACCGAAGCATTCACCGTGGCAGGCTGTGCAGGAGGAATGCTGTCCATCCATTTCATTGGTGGAATCAGTGCAGGATATACATAAAACTTTTCCTTCAGTTCATCCAGTAAACCTTTTGTATTCTTCAATAAAAAACGGTTACGGAAATAGCCCTGTCCGGCCACCCCTATCTGTCGGGTAAAATAAACCTGGCGAACGACTTCATCCAGTTTCCAGTCTTGCTCTGATGGGTCAAGAAAATAAACGCCCAGTCCCGGTACAATCCATCTGCCGTTACTGTTCTCTTTCCAGTCCAATGCAAAAGGATAGAAATTGTTACCCTGGAAATACATCATGGGGAAAAGCGCATCGTGTATGCCTTCTTTCATCCATCGCTGTGCATCCTGATACACCTCTGCATAAGCATTCCAGCCACGGGAGCCATAACGGGGTGTATCGTTATACTTACCGATAGGCGAACTGCTGACTTTGACCCAAGGCTTCAGTTGCTTGACATCGGTGTAAAGACGACGAACGATGGCGGTAATATTATTCCGCCTCCACGCTTCCAGCGAAAGGCCTTTCCCGTATTTTCTGTAACTTGCGTTGTCCGGGAAGTTCTTACCATGTTCGGGATAACGAATGTAGTCAAAATGAACACCATCCACGTCGTATTTGCTTACGACCTCACGCACCAACTGTGACAGATAGTCTGCTGTAGCAGGATTTCCCGGATTCAAATACCAACTGCCTTTAAACTGTTCGCAAATTTTAGAATGCTTCCGCACTACACCCTGCTTTCCATGCAATTTTACCTGCCGCTCATTCCCTATAGGTATCGTCACCAACCAGGCATGTAGCTCCATACCACGCTTATGACATTCACTAATGGCAAAAGCCAACGGGTCATAACCGGGATCCCGTCCTGTAAACCCTGTCAACGATTCGGCAAAAGGTTCAAACTGGGAAGGATAAACCACGTCACCTCTTAAACGGGTCTGAAACAAGACTGTATTTATATTGGCACTTTTCAACTGGTCCAACAAGTTGCAAAGTTCTCGCTGCTGTGCCAACCGGCCAGCATTCGAATTAGCCTTTTTCGAAGGCCAATCCATCCCACCCAACGTAGTGAGCCACACAGCCCGAATTTCATATTTAGGCTGGGCCATCAATGCGATGCTGCAGAAACAGCACAATAACAAAATAATTTTACGCATATTCTTTAAATTAGCCAACAAATATACAAAGTATTCATTTAATTCTTTATTTTTGCTTACACAATAAAACTGTTTAACCGCTGGCATAAAACTGCTGTGCAATAAAAACTCAAAGACACAAAGCTATGATAACATTTACCATTGCCCTCTTATTACTTATTGCAGGGTATTTCGTATACGGGAAAATAGTAGACCGTATGTTTCTTCCCGATGCAAGCCGGCCCACACCGGCCATTTCCAAACAAGACGGAGTAGATTATCTCCCACTGCCCACCTGGAAAATATTTATGATTCAGTTTCTGAATATTGCCGGACTTGGCCCTATCTTCGGGGCTATTATGGGGGCTCAGTTCGGAACAGCTTCTTATCTATGGATTGTTTTCGGGACTATTTTTGCAGGTGCCATGCACGACTTCTTTTCGGGAGCTTTGTCTCTTCGCTTTGGCGGCGAAAGTCTTCCGGAGCTTATCGGCCGTTTCTTGGGTAACCGCACCCGTAATATAGCCTGTATTTTCACCATCTTACTCATGGTACTGGTAGGTGCTGTATTTGTATCCGGGCCAGCAGAACTTCTGGCTGGTATGACTCCGGATAATCTGAATATCTACTTTTGGATGATTGTTATCTTCATGTACTACGTACTGGCCACCATGCTGCCCATTGATAAAATCATCGGCCGCATTTATCCGCTATTCGCACTGGCACTGCTTTTTATGGCAGCAGGTATACTGGTTATGCTGTATGTACAGCAACCAGACCTGCCCGAAATATGGAACGGATTCGGTACAAAGTATGAAAAGAATCCGATTTTCCCTATGATGTTCATCTCCATTGCATGTGGAGCAATCAGTGGTTTCCATGCCACCCAGTCTCCTCTTATGGCCCGATGTATCACAAATGAAAAGCATTGCCGTCCCATCTTCTACGGCGCAATGGTTACCGAAGGAATTGTGGCACTGATCTGGGCAGCAGCGGCAACCTGCTTCTTTGGCGAAAACGGAATAACCGATCAGGCATCCGGCATGGCCTATTCGGGAGCAAAAGTTGCAACCCTTATTTCCAATGAATGGCTGGGAACCATCGGCGGTTTTCTGGCTATTCTGGGTATTGTTGCTGCTCCGATAACCAGCGGTGACACAGCATTACGCTCGGCCCGTCTGATTATTGCCGATTTTTTTCATATCGAACAGCATAGCATCACCAAACGTCTGGCTATCTCTATTCCTGTCTTTCTGGCTACTGTCGGCATTTTGGTATATAGTTTTAGCGATGCAGAAGGATTTAAAATCATCTGGAGATATTTTGCTTGGTGCAATCAGACGCTGGCTGTATTTACATTATGGACCATTACGGTTTACCTTGTTAAATCGAAGCTGAATTTCTGGGTAGCCCTCATTCCGGCTTTATTCATGACTAGCGTGTGTTCCACTTATATTCTCATTGCCCCCGAGGGATTGGCATTGCCTGAGACAAGTGCCTATATAGGTGGATTCGTATGTGTCATCATTGCAGTTGTATGGTTCATAAATTGGTATCGCCGCTTTACCAATAAACGTATCTAGAAATTAATCATTAATCCTAAAAAAATATACGTATGAAAAAAGTAATCATGTTGATGGTCGTCCTCTTTACGACCGTAGGTGCATACGCACAATTTGAAAAAGGAAAATGGTATGCAAATGCTTCGCTTACCGGCCTGGGACTTTCACATAGCAAATACGAAGGGACAAAATTCGGATTTTCGATGAATGGCGGTGCTTTTGTTGCCGACAATGTAGCGATTTTACTCAACTTCAAAGGAAATTATGTAGAACACGGAATGGATGCTACAACCATTGGTGCTCAAGGCCGTTATTATTTTGCAAGCTGCGGTGTATACGGCGGATTGGGAATGTCTTATAAATATCTGTCTGGTGCCGGTGAAAAAGAAAATCTCTATTGTCTGACTCCAGAACTAGGATATGCATTCTTTCTCGGAAAAAATATAACGGTAGAGCCTGCTATTTATTATGACTTGAGTTTTAAAGACATCAGCCACTACAGCGAGCTGGGATTCAAAATCGGATTTGGTTTTTATTTCTAACCCTTATCCGGGTATTTCAGGTTCAACATAAAAAAGGATAGCCTATAGGAATGATATGATTGTCATCTTATAGGCTATCCTTTTTTTCAATATATGATTTGTCAATCAGAATTGGAAATAGATGAAAGGTTGTATATCGCTACTTTTCACCTGTATCACCAGATAAATCAAGGCCAAAAGCAACAATGCCTTACCTGCCAGTGGAGTACCCGTAACCAGTTTACAAGCTTTTTGTTCCCATGCATCGGGCAGCCAGTGCAACACAAATCCTATTCCCATAAGCATGAATACTTTCCAGTATCCAGTAACAAGCTGTACAAACAATTCGGGATGGAATGCCGTAAACACCTGTTTAATCATAGTAACAGAAGCTTCGAAAGTGGTATTCCGGAAAAATATCCAGCAGAAACATACAAAATGGAATGTTAACACTATAGCAAAGAAACGTTTGATACCACTACTACTATAGGTTTTAGGCCGATGTAGCACCGAACGGAAAAATTTATGTAAGGCCAAAGCCAAGCCATGCAAACCTCCCCATACGATAAAATTCCAGGAGGCTCCATGCCATAGTCCTCCTAAAAGCATCGTAAGAATCAGATTTATATACGTACGGAATTTACCTTTGCGGTTTCCTCCCAATGAAATATATAGATAATCACGAAGCCATGTAGACAACGATATATGCCATCTGTGCCAGAAATCTGTTACACTATCAGCTTTATAAGGGGAGTTAAAGTTAATTGGGAAATGAAATCCCAGCAGCAACGCCAATCCGATAGCCATATCACTGTATCCGGAAAAATCGCAATATATCTGCAAGGCATAACCGTAAATTCCGAAAAGATTTTCCACACCAGAATACAAAGCTGGATTTGCAAAAATTCTTTCTACAAAATTAATACTGATATAGTCTGAGATAACCGCTTTCTTAAAAAGACCGATAAGAATAAAGAAGACACCACGCCCAAACATTTCATCCGTTACCAGCAACGGCCTCCGGATTTGAGGAATAAAATCACGGGCACGTACAATCGGTCCTGCAACTAGCTGTGGGAAAAAGGATACAAAGAAAGCATAGTCCAACAAATTATTCAGCGGCTTCAGCTCTTTACGGTACACATCAAGTGTGTAACTCAACGACTGGAAAGTAAAGAATGATATTCCAACTGGCAAAAAGATATCCAGCTTATGGAATTCTCCATTCCAAAGCGGTGCCAGCATCTCATAAAAGAAATTCGTATACTTAAAATAACACAGTAAACCCAAATTGACCAGTAAGCTCACAAAGAGCAGCAGTTTTCTTTTAAGAGGAGAAGAGGTTATATACATCCGGCTGGCCAAGAAAAAGTCTGTTACGGTCACCACACCAAGCAAAACAAAATAAATACCACTGCTTTTATAATAAAAATAATACGAAAACAGTGTCACAAACAGCAAACGCAAGGTTGTCTTTTTCTGTAAAAGTCCATACACAAGACTAAATGCCAGAAAAAGAAACAAGAACAAGCCACTGCTGAAAATCATGGGTTGCTTTGCATCATATAATAATACAGAAACGAACTTACTCCAATCTATCTCCCACATAACTATTATACGCTTTTATAAATGCTTGATGTAATAAATTTCCTTGAATCGTATATCCTTCGTGTGAAAAATGAATACCATCTTTTCGGATAACTCCCGCACGTGTCCAATTCGCACAGGCATCTGTTTCTCCGCCTACAATATGATACATATCCCACACTGCCAGATGATACTTCTTACAAAACTCCAGTTGGGTATCTACGACCTTCGATGTCTGCCTGTTGATTTGCTTTTTTCCTCGGCGGCGTTTTACATATGCACCTGGAGGTGTCGTAAAAAGCAAGCAGACTTCCGGGTTCTCGGCCCGCAACATTCCTGTCATACGCAACATGGCAGCACGATGCTCTGCAGAAGAATAGCGAAAACCATGTGCTTCATTGGTTCCAAAAGAACAAATCACCAAATCAGGTTTGAGTTGTGCTATTGCTTCCATACGTTCTGGAGTGATATACGACGCGCAGGTTGCCCCGTTTACCCCCATGATATGATAAACAATCCCTGGATTACCGGTTTCTTCTGCCAGCCCTGATGTTCGGTATGTAAGCGGTTTGTCAACAACAGCCTCCTTACCAAAATCTTCTTCTAAATGCAAACGCATAACATATGGGAAAACATGACCGCGCACATGCGAATCACCGATATGTACAATTCTTACTATCTTGTCAGGCTGATTCAACTTACTGAAAAAAGAAGACAGTTCTCCAAAAGTGTCTTCAATTACATTTTCCTTTACATTCCGAAACTCATCTGGCATAACATCCTCTACAGGTAGCAGCCGGAACAGCTTCTGCATGGCTTCACTGCTGGGAACGATGACCGACATACGGTCTATGCGTGCTGGCTTGGGAATACTGTCCTGCCCGTATCCATGCATATAAGAAGCAAGCAGCAATACTGCCAAAAGCATCCATTTACTGATTCTCATAAGTAAGTCGTTTTTCATGCTGTTCCTTGCCATACATAAGTGTTTCGAAAAGCAAATCGGCCAAGTATTTGCCACCCTTAAAATTGATATGGGTATAATCATAATTCGCCATACCCTCTTCCACCATACGAATCATACTGCGTTCACCTCCCATAGCCTGAAACATATTCCAAAATGCGACATGGGTTTCGGCTGCCAACAATTGCTGATAACGGACCAGATTCTTGATGCCTGGCATGGTTGAGAGCTCACCATCTTCATTACGGTTGCAACGGTCTCCAACACCGATAATTAAAAATGAAGCTTCAGGAAATGCTGCTTTCAAATGAGTGACAACTTCTTTCATTGCTTCTGTATAATAACTGTAGTTGGAAACTTCTGCTGAAGCCACATTCAAACCGTATTGCAGAATAATCAAATCATATGGACGTAATTTATTAAACTGTCTTAAGGTAGCCATCGGTACTTTCAACAACTGTTGTCCGCTTCCTCCCCGTAAAGACAGATTATCCAATACAATACCTTTCCGACCTTCTAGTGCTACACCATAGAAACTTGCAGAATCGGCAGCTTGTACCCTCCATTTTACATCATGCATCCTTCCCATTATCTGAGCTTGCATGACATGTCCGTCTGCTACCAAATGATGCGGAGTTTCTTCACCACCATTTATCTGAGAAGTCAACAATACTGAATCCTTCGCAGAAAAAAAGCAAGATGAAACTTCACACGAATCCAAAAAGGATTTATGCTTGGTACCCTTGAAGGCTACATAAGCTCCGGGAGTTGGAATAAAATAATGATTGGATAAGTCCTGACGAGAACGGTCAAAATAAGTAGAATCCATCACAGAATGGGCACTCCATCCTGAAAAAGTATGTTTTACGGTCTGTCTAAAACCAGTTATACGTGAAGTAATTGGCAAATACCCCACTCCGCATCCGCCAAATGCAGCCTGGAGTTTCTCTCTCAAGTCTCCGGTTAAAATATCAGCTTCAATAAACGAATCACCCAGATAAGCAATTCTGACAGGACGTCTCAAGTGCTCACCATTTATCAGACACTCATAAAAATGAGACATCCCCCTGCTTATAGAATCGGCATAATCCTCAATACAGGTCATCCCTGTTTTACAAGTATCTACAAACTCCGGTTTAATCACCAAAGGAGGTAATGCTACTGTATCAGTACCTACAGGCAATACCACATCAGGACGTACATCCGACAATATATCTACATGCCTCAGTTTCTTATCTCCTACAAAAGGAGCAGGCAGGCAGTAAAGTGCAAAAAGTCCTGCCACCACAAGCAGGACCAGAATAAAAGTTGAAAAAATTTTATTGTTCATTCTATCTTTCCAAAAAACATTGCAAAGATAGGCGAAAAAATCACACTAAAATCAAAGCTTGCGTTTTTCTTTTAGCTCTAAAAAGAAATTATCAACGATGTGCTGGCCTTTTTCGGTAGTAATACCTCGTAAATGCAGAAAAATAACCGCATCATAAATGTCAATCATTGGAAACTCATCAGATAATTCCGAATTGATAACAATATCCATCTGTGTGGCCATCACCCTATAAATAATATTGAAATCAATATCAGCTCTGAAAATACCTTGCTCTACTCCCTTTTGCAAATACGATACAGCTTCTGAATCAACTTCTTTCCTACTATCACGCAATTTATCCAATACCGCCGGATATTTTTTCATATCTTTAAAAAACTGCGGATTGATAGTCTTAAAGTCCTCTGCTTCCCGACGATAAATAGCAATAATTACTTCCAGGACATGTTCTGCCCTGGAAGCAATGCTTTCTACATAAGCACGCATCTCTTCACGATGCCGCATAACAGTTTCCAGCAAGAGTTGTTCCTTATCATGAAACAATTCATAAATAGTACGTTTGGAAATCCCTAAGGAAACGGCCAAGCCATCCATATGAACACTCTTAATACCATGTATTTTAAAAGCTTCCGAAGCTTTATCAATAATACGCTTCCTCACTTCCGACCTGTCGCCTTTCTGACGTTTCTTTACAACTGTTGTCATAATACTTGTTTATCTCAGCCTATTTGATAATACCCAATTTTGAATCCCTTACAAAATCAATAATATTTTGTACTTCAGGGCCTGCAGGAATCTGTTCTTCAATACGTTTCAATGCATCATTGATTGATGTATTAGCTTTATACAAAATTCGGTATGCCTGCGCAATATGCTTGATAATTGTTTCAGAAAAGCCTGTATGTTCCAACACAATCATATTAATACTATAGAAAGTAACCGGATCATGTGCAGCTACAATATAAGGAGGAATATCTTTTACAAAGCGACAGCCTCCCTGTACCAATGAATAGCTTCCAAGACGGGTATTTCCCTGCATCAGAACGTTCGAAGTAAGAATTGCTCTATCAAAGATTTTACAGTTGCCAGATACCTGTGAACCGTTACCTATAATACAGCTGTTTCCTATTTCCACATCATGCGAAATACGTGCTCCAGTCATAATAAAGTTATTGTCACCAATCGTAGTTGCATGGTCCGGGAAAGTACCACGGATAATCACAGAATTTTCCCGTATTACATTATTGTCACCTATGCAAGCCAAAGTTTCATCACCATTGTAATGAAAATCCTGAGGAACCGCTGCAACAACGGCTCCCTGATAAACAGTATTTCCTTTTCCAAGTCTTGCTCCACTCATTATACTTGCATAAGGCATGATGACACAATCGTCACCTATTTCTACATTCTTGTCTATATAAGCAAAAGGATGTATGGTCACGTTGTTCCCTATCTTTGCAGAGGGGTCAACATAAGCTAAAGGACTAATCATAGTTTCTCTTATTTTTAAGGTTAATTATTGTCTTCCTCCCCCCAAAGCACTATAGAGATTGATAACCGCCTGCATCCGCTGGAAATTATCAGCTACTTCAGCCAACTGTGCATTCAGCAAGTTCTGTTGCGATGTCAGGATTTCCAAATAAGAAGCATCTCCACTCTGGAACAAAGCTTTGGTATAAGTCACAGCCTTGTCAAGCTGTTCTACCTGTCCTCGGTCTTCTACCAGTTTTTTATTCTGTATTTCAAATAAATACAAAGCATCGCTAACTTCCTTACCAGCCTCCAGAATGGTCTGTTGATAATTCATTTGAGCTATCTTTTCTTCTGCTTTTGAAACTTTCAAGTTTGCAATCAGCTTACCGTTATTAAAAATAGGCTGTGCCAATGAAGCTAAAGCCTGCAGCATAAATTCACCCGGATTAGCGACAGAGACACCCGAACCGTTTGTCCATCCTGCAAGGCCCGTAATATTCAGACCTGGATAAAAAGCAGCGCGAGCCGAATTGGTATTGTAATAAGCAGCCGCCAAACTCATCTCAGCAATCTTGACATCCGGACGGTTTTCCAACAACTGCATAGGTACACCAGCAACCAGCTCTTCTGGCATTACCTGCTGTTCCAATGTTGTACGCTCAATTGTCTGAGGAGCTTTTGCAAGTAAAACAGCTATTGAGTTTTCAGTTTCACGCACCTGACGTTTAAGGTCCATCAGTGAAGCCTCTACCTGATGACTTGCAGCTCTCATCTGAGCCACTGCAGCTTCGGTAGTCATACCAGCTATTTTCATAGCCTCCATTGCACGTACATTTTCCTTATAAATAGCAGCTGTCTGGGTTGTAATATCTACCTGACGGTCCAACATCAATAAAGAATAATACATGTTGGCAATACCACAAATAATCTGTGAGCGTACAGCCTGTTCAGCAAACAGACTCTGTTCATATGCAACTTTCTGACCACGTTTGGAATTCAATATTTTTCCAAACAAATCAATTTCCCAACGAGCTGATACCGGAAGCTGATACGCTTTCACATAGCTTCCCCCCCCTATACTAGTGGTAGAGCCTTGCGGGGCAAAATTAATGGAAGGCAAATATGACAGTTTAGCAGCAGTCAGCATCACTTTAGCCTCCTGCACACGAAGAGCGGCTGCCTGTATATCTACATTATTAGCCAATCCTTCCTCAATCAACGCCTGCAACCGGACATCTTTAAAAATTTCTTTCCAAGGTAAATTTCCCATATTACCCGTATCAGCAGCCAGCGTGTCGGTTGTCGAAGTCGGGTCACGATAGATGCCTGAGGCATCTATCGTTTTCGGACGGTCATAAGCTTTATAAATGTGACAACTGCTCATCATAGCAGCCAGACACATCATTCCTATTATCTGTTTTTTCATCATTAATCTTATTTTTGTATATTAGGAGAATACTGTTCAATTTCAGCTTCCACTTCACTTTCATCAAGGCTATCCCATTCCATCGGTTTAACTTTCTCCTGTAACCATTGGAATACCACAAACAACACTGGTACAATAAAAATTTGCAGAATCATACCAATCAACATACCACCAATTGTTGAAGCACCTAATGTACGGTTACCATGAGCCCCTACACCCATAGCCAGCATTAACGGAATCAAACCAACAATCATGGCTAATGAGGTCATCAGAATAGGACGAAGACGGGCGGCAGCTCCCAATACGGCAGCCCAAGAAATACTCATGCCTTGTTTACGACGATCAAGCGCAAACTCCACAATTAGGATAGCATTTTTTGCTAATAGTCCCATTAACATAATCAAAGCAATCTGCATATAAATATCATTTGACATTGATCCCAAAATCATTTTCAATGCAGGAATACTTCCCAAAGCAGCAAACCCATTTACAAAAATAAAACTACCCATCAAACCAAATGGAACAGAAAGCAATACAGATAATGGAAGAACATAACTTTCATATTGTGCACTTAACAACAAATAAACGAACACGAAACAGAGTACAAATATAATACCTGTAGAACTACCGCTAGTTTGAGCCTCCTCACGCGCCATACCTCCCAGTTCATAGCCGAAGCCTGTTGGCAAATTTTCTCTTGCCACCTCAGCTATAGCTTGAAGTGCCTGCCCTGAAGTATAACCAGAGCCTGGAGCCACCATCACTTTAATAGAGGTGTACAAGTTAAAACGACTTATCACGTCAGGGCCATATACCTTTTTCATAGTGACGAACTGCGTAATTGGAGCCATTTCACCATTATTTGCGCGTACTTTTATACCGTTTAAAGATTCTAGATTCTTAGTTGCATCACGCTCTGCCTGAATCATTACACGATACATTTTACCAAAACGGTTAAAGTTTGATGCATATAAACCACCATAATATCCTTGCATTGTCATTAAAATATCACTCGGACTTATACCAGCTTTTTTACAGGCTGCTGCATCAATATCCAATTGGTATTGTGGAAAACTAGGATTAAAAGTAGTCTGCGCACGACTAATTTCCGGACGTTTTTCCAATGCGGAAATATAATCTTTCACCACATTAAAAAAATGATTCAAGTCTCCACCAGTCTTATCCTGCATATTCAATTCTATATCGCTTGATGCCGAATACCCAGGAATCATAGGTGGAGCAAAAAATAATACCTGAGCATCCTTGATTACTTTTTGTGCACGCATAAACAACGTAGCTACTACCATATCAGAATTCTGCATAGTAGAACGCTCTTCCCAATCTTTCAACTTAATAATAACAGAGCCATAAGAAGGTCCTTGTCCACCGATAAATCCGAAACCAGAAATTACAGTACGAGATTCTACAGCCGGATCTGCAGCAATCAAACTATCTACTTTAGCCAATACCTCCATAGCACGTTCTTTTGATGTGCCGGGAGGTAAGGTTACAGCACCCATGATAGTACCTGTATCTTCATTTGGAACCATACCTGTCGGAGTAGTATTCATAAAGAATACCAACAACATGATAGAAGCACCTACCAAACTAAAAGACAGCCACCTCTTATGAATGAAATACACCACATATTTTTTATAGCGAGACAATATTGATTCATAAGATCGATTAAATGAGTTTTTGAATTTCAAAGTAGACATACCTATTACCGCTAAGATACTAAGTACAATAAGAACTATACAAATTACAGGGTTCTTACTGAAGCTAAAATAACCTAGTACCATACCCATAATTGCTATCACTACGAAAAGAATTACAAGCTTTGGACTCATCATTCTGCCAATAGCCTCACTATAACGACTAATCATCAATTTATATGATGTTTTCATTGCAACTCCTACCCGTTCTTTCAAGTTAGAATCTTCATCGTGACTTCTATGGGGTTTCAAGAAAATAGCACACAAAGCAGGAGAAAGCGTCAAAGCATTCAAGGCCGAAAAACCGATAGCAATTGCCATAGTCAAACCAAACTGCCGATAGAATGTACCAGCTGTGCCTCCCATAAAACTTACAGGAACAAACACCGACATCATGACTAATGTAATAGAAACGATAGCACTGCCCAACTCACTCATAGCATCAATAGAAGCTTCACGAGATGATCTATATCCCTGATCCAGTTTCGCATGCACACCTTCAACCACCACAATCGCATCATCCACCACAATTGCAATCGCAAGCACCATTGCCGAAAGAGTCAATAAATTCAAACTAAATCCTATCAACTTCAAGACAAAGAATGTAGCAATCAATGCCACAGGAATAGCAATTGCCGGAATCAACGTAGAACGAAAGTCCTGCAAGAATACATATACTACAATAAAAACCAGAATAAAGGCCTCAATCAAAGTCTTAATTACTTCATGAATTGAAGCAAACAAAAAATCATTAGCATTCTGCGCAATGTTAATTTTCAAACCTGCAGGTAATGAAGCCTGTGCTTTTTCCAAAGTAGCTTCAAGTTCCGAAATAGTCTGGGTTGCATTAGTACCAGCCATCTGATAAACAATACCAGTTACAGCCTTGTGACCGTTTACATTGTTATCAAACGTATAGTCCAAACGCCCCAATTCAACTTTTGCAATATCCCCCAAACGCAGAATTTCACCATTAGGCAATGCCTTGATAACGATATTTTCAAATTCTTCACTCTGCTGCAAACGACCCTTATAACGAATTGTATACTGGAACGTCTGATTGCCTTTCTCACCAAACTGCCCCGGAGCTGCTTCAATATTTTGCTCAGCCAAAGCAGCAGATACATCCGTAGGATTTAATTTATACTGGGCCATCATGTCTGGCTTTAACCAAATACGCATAGAATAATCCTGTCCTAACACCATAGCATCACCGACACCACCTACACGCTTAATTTCAGGAATCAAGTTAATATTGGCATAGTTTTCAAGGAATTCAATATTGTATTTATCTTCTGCATCATATACAGAAAAAACCATCAACATCGAAGTCTGTCTTTTCTGGGTCGTTACGCCCACTTTGGTAACCTCAGCAGGAAGCAAACCTTGTGCCATTGACACACGGTTCTGCACGTTTACAGCCGCCATATCAGGGTCAGTACCCTGCTTAAAATAAATATCAATACTGGCAGAACCATTATTAGAGGCAGAAGAAGAAATATACATCATATTCTCCACACCGTTAATCTGGTCTTCCAATGGAGCAATCACTGAATTCAATACAGTTTGTGCATTGGCTCCAGTATATGTCGCACGTACCGAAACGGTAGGAGGTGCAATATCCGGATATTGTGTAATAGGCAGAGTAACCAGACCAATCACACCTAAGATTACCATCAACACAGAAATTACGGTTGATAATACCGGACGGTTAATAAATTTATCTAGTTTCATTTTATCCTTTTAATTATAGTTTTTTATCTAACAACTCGTCAACTCTCTGTTTGTCCACTTTCCTGTTTTGAATATCAATTAAAAGCTGTAGCAAAATTTCCTTCATGCTGATCTTTCAAAGCTCGCTGAAACTTTGCTTCTTTCTCTGCCGGAGTTATCGGAGTTATCTTTTGACCATCCTGTAGATTCTGAACACCTTCCACTACAATCTTGTCACCAGATTTCAAACCTCCTGTTACAATATAGTTTTTACCATCATTCAAATTAGAAATCTGCACCTCGGTATGCTTGATAGTATTATCAGACTGCAATACATATACAAACTTCTTATCCTGAATTTCTTGAGTTGCCGATTGAGGTATCAAAATAATATCACTCATTATATAAGGAAAAACCACATTAGCCATCCCCCCACTACGCAGTATATTCTGTCTGTTTGGAAATATAGCACGCATACTTACCGAACCTGTTGTCTGGTCAATAACACCACTCACCGCATCAATTTTACCTTTTTCATCATAAAGAGATCCATCAGCCAATTGCAAGCTCACCGCAGGCATTTTTTCCAATTGGTCTTTCAATGTACCCTGCTTAGTCATTTCCAGCAACTGCTTTTCAGTCATTGAGAAATATACATACATATCACCAATCTGCGAAACCGTAGTCAATGGCTCAGCAACAGATGGGCTTACCAAGCTACCTATACGATACGGAAATGTACCAATCACACCATCCGAAGGGCTGGTAACTGTACAAAATCCCAAATTCTGCTTGGCAGATGTCAAAGCAGCTTCAGCCTGTGCCAAAGCAGCCTTTGCAGAAAGCAGATTGTTTACAGCTGTCTGATATTCAAAATCACTGATGATTTTCTGCTCATGCAACATTTTTTTATTTGCTTCTGTTGATTTTAAAGTCTCAAGATTTGCCTTGGCTGAAGCCACACTAGCCTGAGCCTGATTGAAAGCAGCCTGATACTGTGTCGGATCTATCTGGAACAAAGCCTGTCCTTTGCGGACAGTTGCTCCTTCGTCCACATACAGTTTCACAATAAAGCCAGTTACCTGAGGACGAATTTCAATATCCTGCAAACCTTTGATAGTAGCAGGGTACTGCATAGTTTGATTACTGGATGCAGGCTGAACTTCCTTTACCGCAAATTCGTCATCACCCATTTTCATACCGCCCTGACCACCGCCACAAGCAGACAAAACCGATATACCCAAGCAACAAAGAGCAATACGGCTAAATGCACACAATCTGTTTCTATTAACGCTCATCTTCATATATATATAAATTATAGTTTTTTTTCGGACAACAATCTGAAAACTTTATTACATCCGACAGTTTTTCTCATGCAAAGATAGTAAAAAACAAAAGTCAAAAATAAATGCATATCACCGTTTAACAAAGAATAACCATTACCTGCTTTAGTTGCTAAGTAGCATTTAGCAACATGAAACTTTTACTTAAGAATACGTATGAATCCACATCCTGTTATCAAACAAAGAGACCAACAAAGAGCAGCTTACACTTTACATATTTTTAATACAGCAAATCTATAATATGTAATATTATTGTTATTTTTGCGACCATAATAAAAAATCAACCTCATAAAAGAAAGCAATATGGCAAAAATAACAAAAGAAGCCGCTCTGCTGTACCACTCAGAAGGCAGACCGGGAAAAATAGAAGTTGTACCTACCAAGCCGTACAGAACTCAGCGCGACTTATCGCTGGCTTATTCACCTGGTGTTGCAGAGCCTTGTCTGGAAATTCAGAAAAACCCTGAAACAGCATACGATTATACCGATAAAGGAAACTTGGTTGCCGTAATCTCAAATGGAACTGCCGTACTTGGGTTGGGCGACATAGGTGCCATGAGCGGTAAACCAGTTATGGAGGGAAAGGGGCTGCTTTTCAAAATCTATGCAGGCATTGACGTTTTCGATATTGAAGTCAACGAAAAAGACCCTGAAAAATTCATCGAAGCTGTCAAAGCCATAGCTCCCACATTCGGTGGAATTAACTTGGAAGACATCAAAGCTCCCGAATGCTTCGAAATAGAAAATCGCCTGAAAGCCGAATTGGACATTCCGGTCATGCATGACGACCAGCATGGTACAGCCATCATTTCAAGCGCAGGATTGCTTAATGCCTTAGAAGTAGCCGGAAAGAAAATAGAAAATGTTAAAATCGTAGTAAATGGTGCAGGAGCATCAGCCACTTCATGTACAAAACTGTACATTGCCCTGGGAGCCCGTAAGGAAAACGTCCTTATGCTTGACAGTAAAGGCGTTATCACCAGTGACCGTCCTAACCTGACCGAAAGCAAAAAATTCTTTGCTACAGACCGCCGCGACGTACATACACTGGAAGAAGCCATAAAAGGTGCCGACGTATTCCTCGGTCTGTCAAAAGGAAACGTGCTTACTCAGGACATGGTTCGTTCAATGGCCGATCATCCTATTGTATTTGCCTTGGCTAACCCTACTCCGGAAATATCATACGAAGATGCAATGGCTTCACGCCCGGATGTACTGATGTCTACAGGACGTTCCGACTATCCCAACCAGATTAACAACGTAATTGGTTTCCCATACATCTTCCGTGGTGCTTTGGATACACGCGCAACTGCCATTAACGAAGAAATGAAACTGGCAGCCGTACATGCTATTGCCGACCTGGCTAAACAGCCTGTACCCGATGTAGTAAACGAAGCCTACCATGTAAACAACCTGAGCTTCGGTCCCGACTATTTCATACCGAAACCAGTTGACCCACGCCTCATCACCGAAGTATCTATGGCCGTAGCCAAAGCTGCTATGGAATCGGGAGTTGCGCGTAAGCAAATTACAGATTGGGAAAGCTACAAGAATCACCTGCGCGAACTGATGGGCCAGGAAAACAAACTTACCCGCCAGCTTTACGAAACTGCACGCCGCAATCCGCAGCGCGTTGTATTCGCCGAAGGTTCACACCCCAATATGCTGAAAGCAGCTGTCGAAGCCAAATCCGAAGGTATCTGCAACCCTATCCTGCTGGGCAACGAAGAGCGTATCGAAAAACTGGCAAAAGAACTGGATCTGAACCTTGAAGGTATTGAAATTGTAAACCTGCGCCACGACCGCGAAGCTGAGCGCCGTCACCGTTACGCCCGCATTCTGAGCGAAAAACGTGCCCGTGAAGGTGCCAACTACCAAGAAGCCATTGACAAGATGTTCGAGCGCAACTACTTTGGTATGATGATGGTAGAAACAGGCGAAGCTGATGCTTTCATCACCGGTTTGTACACTAAATACTCTAATACCATCAAGGTAGCCAAAGAAGTGATTGGCATACAACCTGGCTACAAACACTTCGGAACCATGCACATTCTGAATTCAAAGAAAGGAACTTATTTCATTGCCGATACACTGATCAACCGTCATCCGGATACAGATACCCTGATTGACATCGCCAAGCTATCGACCAAAGCCGTACGTTTCTTCAATCAGGATCCTGTCATCGCCATGCTTTCTTATTCTAACTTCGGTTCAGATGCAGAAGGAAGCCCGGCAAAGGTACACGAAGCCATTGCAACACTCCACAATGAGTTCCCTGAACTTGCCATCGATGGAGAAATGCAAGTTAAATTTGCGCTCGACAATCAGCTCCGCGACGAGAAATATCCATTTACTCGCCTGAAAGGCAAAGAAGTAAATACGCTGATATTCCCGAACCTGAGCTCTGCCAATGCTACCTATCAGCTTATCCAAAACATGAGTGAGACAGAAGTGATTGGCCCTATCCAGATGGGATTAAACAAACCTATCCATTTTACAGACATCGAAAGCTCAGTCCGCGATATTGTCAACATTACCGCCATTGCATGTATCGATGCTATTGTAGCTAAAAAGATAAAAAACGAATAATATAACCCAACCAAGGCGCAGCAACATCACGCTGCGCCTTTTTCATATAACCCAATACTATGCGAAAACCACTCACCTCTACCCAGTGCGTGCTGCTTACCCTAACATGGGTAGCACTCTGCTTCATTGTACTGACTACCACCCCACACATTGATGGTCCATTGATAGTAACCCTCATCATATCGGCAGCACTTGTTTTTATCCCCGTACTAAAAGCAATCAAAAGTAACAAAAAAGACAGGTAAAAGATACATTTTTGTATCATTTTGATTAAAATGATATTTTTATCGCATTTTTCTTTATAATTTGTTGCATAAATAAATATAAAAATATACTTTTGTCACAGAAACAAACAAAACAATGACATTTAACTCAATAAACAAATAAAACTATGAACGCATCACAAGTACTGGAAGATTTAAAGAGAAGATTCCCCAATGAACCTGAGTACCATCAGGCAGTAGAAGAAGTTTTAGGAACAATTGAAGAGGAATACAACAAACACCCTGAATTCGACAAAGCCAACTTGATTGAACGTTTATGTATTCCAGACCGTGTGTATCAATTCCGTGTGACATGGATGGACGATAAAGGCAATATCCGCACTAACATGGGCTATCGTGTTCAGCACAACAATGCCATTGGCCCTTACAAAGGCGGTATCCGTTTCCACAGTTCAGTTAATCTGGGTATTTTGAAATTCCTTGCTTTCGAGCAGACTTTCAAAAATGCACTGACAACCCTGCCGATGGGTGGTGGTAAAGGTGGTTCCGATTTCTCTCCACGCGGAAAATCAAATGCAGAAGTAATGCGTTTCTGCCAGGCATTCCTGCTCGAGCTATGGCGCCATATCGGTCCTGAAACCGATGTTCCGGCCGGTGATATTGGTGTAGGTGGTCGCGAAGTAGGCTTCATGTTCGGTATGTATAAAAAACTCAGCCACGAATTCTCAGGCGTATTTACCGGAAAGGGACGTGAATTCGGCGGTTCACTTATTCGCCCGGAAGCTACAGGTTACGGTAACATCTATTTCTTACAGGAAATGCTGAAAACCAGAAATATCGACATCGCAGGAAAGACCTGCCTGGTGTCTGGTTCAGGAAACGTAGCCCAATATACAGTTGAAAAACTTATCCAGTTAGGAGCAAAAGTAGTTACCATGTCCGATTCAGACGGATACATCTACGATCCGGATGGTATCGACCGTGCTAAACTCGACTACATCATGGAACTGAAGAATCTGTACCGCGGACGTATCCGTGAATATGCCGAAACTTACGGTTGCAAATATGTAGCAGGAGCTCGCCCATGGAATGAAAAAGCTGATATTGCACTTCCATCTGCTACTCAGAACGAAATCAACGGTGACGATGCTCGTGCACTGATTGCCAACGGTGTATTTGCCGTATCCGAAGGTGCAAACATGCCTTCTACTCCAGAAGCAATCCGCGTATTCCAGGAAGCTAAGATCCTGTATGCTCCGGGCAAAGCAGCCAATGCAGGTGGTGTGTCTGTATCAGGTCTTGAAATGACTCAGAACGCTATCAAACTGAGCTGGAGTGAAGAAGAAGTAGATGCTAAATTGAAGAGCATCATGAAGAACATTCACGAAGCTTGTGTTCAGTATGGTACAGAACCTGACGGTTATATCAACTATGTGAAAGGTGCAAACGTTGCAGGTTTCATGAAAGTTGCTAAAGCAATGATGGCGCAGGGTATTGTATAATACTTTCGGCACTATAAAATATTTTGTGTAAATGGAAATACGGGATTCAGAAAAGAGTCTCG